>DDIS01000017.1 GCA_002338615.1 Proteobacteria bacterium UBA1844
GTCTTGCCGGCACCGTTCGGCCCCAGCAAAGCGAAAATCTCGCCGCGCTCGATCTCGAGATTGATATTTTTCAGCGCAGCGAAACCACCCGCGTAGGTCTTGCTCAGGTTCTTGATCGACAGAATTGACGGCATGTGAGGAATGTTACTTGATTAGTATTGCAGGTCGAGTCCATTTTTCGAGGCCGACCTTGTGATGCTACGCAAGACGAGTCCCGAGCGGCACGTCCGCATCCGGAACGCACAGCACGACGGCGCCGTGTTCATCATGAAAACCCGTGACCAGGCATTCCGACATCAGTGGCCCAATCTGCTTCTTCGGAAAATTGACCACGCCGACCACGAGGCGGCCCGGAAGATCTTCAACTGGGTAGTGTTCGGTGATCTGCGCACTTGACTTCCGTACGCCGACTTCCGGTCCAAAATCAACCTCCAGAACATAGGCCGGCTTGCGCGCTTCGGGGAACTCCCGCGCGGCAGTGATTTTCCCGACCCGTATTTCGACTTTTGTGAAGTCTTCCCAGCTGATCGAAGTCGCCGGTTTCGATGCCACATTCATGAACGTTCCGCCGTCGCAATCCCGGTCTCGAGCTGTAGCTGATCCGCGTAAGCGAATAATCCCACTGAGCCACCCGTGTGCAGGAATACCAGGTTTTGCGCGGCATTGTAGTGGCCGCGACGAACCAGGTCGATCATGCCTGCGAGCGCCTTGCCACTGTACACGGGATCGAACAGCAAGCCCTCAAGTCGTGCGAGCATCACTACTGCCTCATTCATACCGTCAGTCGGAACGCCGTAACCGGCACCAATATAGTCGCAATTCGCTGCGACATCGGTGCGCTGCACACAGCCGGGTGCGCCTACATATTCGGCCGTTGCCACTGCAAGGTCGAACACTTTTTTCTCCTGTACACCCTGCGGCGCACTAACGCCGATACCGAGCAGCGGGATCGCACTTTGCATAGCCCGCAGGCCGACGATCAGGCCCGCGTGAGTGCCAGCACTGCCCGTTGCGCACACGAGCTCGTCGATTATGAGGCCACGCTCGTTCGCCTGTCCCAGCAGTTCCAGCGCGCAATTCACGTAGCCGAGCGCGCCAACCTTGTCGGACGCGCCGCCCGCAACGATATAGGGCTTGTGGCCGTCGGCGGCCAGCCTCGCGGCATGGTCGTCCATGGCTGCATTGAAATCGGTCCCGGCCGGGTACTCGTGAATATTGGCGCCGAACAAATGATCCAGCAGGATATTGCCGGAATTCAGGTAGTTGTCGGTCGGCTTGGCTACCCGGTGTTCAAGCAGCACCTCGCAACCCAAACCGAGTTTGCATGCCGCAGCGGCCGTTTGCCGCACATGGTTGGATTGCAGCGCGCCAACCGTCACGATCGTGTCCGCGCCCTGTTGCAGCGCGGCGGCCATCACGTATTCCAGCTTGCGCGTCTTGTTGCCGCCTGTCGCCAGCCCGGTGCAATCGTCGCGTTTTACGAATATCTGTGGCCCGCCAAGCTGTGCGCTGAGGCGCGGCAGGTGCTCGAGTGGCGTTGGCAGATGTGCCAGCGAAATGCGGGGAAACTTCGTGAGGAGCATGGATGATTCCTTGGCTATTTGATCAGTGGCTTACCTGGCAACGGAATTTCGCCACGCGCCAGAAGTACGCTGCGCCGGGCGAGTTCGTCAGTCGATGAAATGATCGGTACCGGCGGCTGGAGCCGGTCCAGCAACAGGGGTACTTCCGTACAGCCAAGTATTACCAGTTCGGCGCCACGAGTACAAAGTTCGCGAATGATTTCATGCACAGCTTCAGGCAGCCAATCGTCGCGTGCCCCGCTTTTCAGCGCATAAATCACTTTCATCAATAACTGCGACTCAGCCGTTGTCAGCTCGACTACTTCCTTGCCTTTCGCCGCCAGTGCCTGTTGGTATTTGCCGGTTGCGAGGCAGGCTGGCGTTGCAAGCACAGCAATCGAGTCGAGCCCGGCGGGTATCGCTTCGATACTGACCTCGATAATGCTGAGCAGCGGAATGCTGACAGCGGCGCGGATATTGTCTTCGTAAGCCTGCGCTGTATTGCAGGGCATGACCAGAAAGTCGCAGCCCGCCTCTTGCAGTCTTTTCGCCATTGCAGCAAGTACGGGCCCGGGGTCCGCCCCCTGCCTGAAAATGGCGTCCTGACGATCCGGGACCGACGGGTTTTGATCAACGATGAGATGTACATGATCCTGGTCGCGACTGGCCGGTGTCTCGGCGATGACCCGGGTCATGAAATCGACGGTCGCTTCGGGTCCGAGCCCGCCGAGAACGCCGACGGTGAGGCTTTTACTGGTCATGCTGGAGTTTTTCCTTCGCGCCTGCAGTGCAGGCAGTTCTGGCTGCAAAGGATTATTCTGCCGCGACGGGTCTTAGCGAGCCACCTTTATATTTGAGTGCCTGCGACGATTCGATATCCACTCGATTGCGCCCCGCGCGTTTTGAGCGGTACAAGGCACGGTCTGCACGGATCACGATATCGCCAAGCCCGGTATCGTTTTTCGAAATGGTGGAAACACCAAAGCTCGCTGTCATGCGCAACTCTTTCTCGTCGACCTGCATGGGCGTCGATTCAATGTCTGCGCAAAGACCTTCGGCGACTGCAATTGCATCGTGCAACTCCGTGCCCGGCAGGATCAATGCAAACTCCTCGCCGCCAACTCGCGCGATCGTATCGTCGGTGCGCCTGCCTGATTTGAGAATCGCCGAAAAATGTTGCAGTGCCCGATCACCCACTGCATGACCGTGTGCATCGTTGATGAATTTGAAGCGATCGATGTCCGTCATGATGACCGACACGGGCCGACTGGAGCGGCGGGCCGAGGCATAGGCCACGGCGCCCTGCTCGCCAAAGCCGCGCCGGTTGAGCAGGCCGGTCAATTGATCGACGACCGCAATCTCTTTCATCTTCTCCGAGAGATCCGATGCCAGCATGAAGATGATGAACATGGACACGCCAATATAGCCGGCCGGCAGGGTCAGGAAGTTGAAGTGCTGGAACACAGCACGGTACTCATCGTTGCCCGCTGCGCCCTGGCGCAGAGCAAGCAAAGCGGCAATTACCTGCAGGACGCCAAACAGAATCATCATGACCACGGCCGCATATTCCGCCGGCCGCACCGCTTCACGATAGCTCGCGACAATCGCCGCAGAAAGAAACAGGCTCAGCGCGGCTGCCGCGGGCACGAGTGCGGTGGAGATACCGACATGTGTAGTCACTACCGAGGTCCAGATTACGCCCGCGAAAACCACGCCGGCAGCGAGCCAGAGCTGGCCTGGTCGCAGCGAACATGCCGTGCGTTGACAATGCCCACGCACGCCCAGCGTAATCAGGATCATTGCCAGGGCATTGGTTGTCAGCCAGTAACTTTGGAAGTTCGGAAATTCAGCCCGTGCAAGTGTGGCCGTCCACTGGCAGGTAGCTGCCAGGAACGCGAGCGACCAGGTCAGCGTGAACGGCTTCTGCACCAAAGTTTTCCAGGCGATAAAAAATATCGTTGAAATCATGGCGCTGGTCAGAACCAGCACGATCAGTATGTAGAAGACAGGGGTACTCATAATCCACGCAGACGCCATCACGAGCGACGTAATCATTATGCCTGTGCCGATTCGGTGGGGTCACGACTAAACGCACAGTTCTCTTTTTTTCCCGTGCCTTATTAGCTACGGCGCACCGAAACTGATTTGAGCTGCGCAATCACGAGTGCACCCGGATGCAAGTTCAGGTGCGCCGCCGAACGACGCGTAATCCTGGCAAGCATGCTGTCTTCACCCGTTTTGAGATGAACGAGCACCGAGCTCGAAGAATCCTGGTTGATTGCAATCACTTCTGCGGCCAGCCTGTTAAGGATCGAGGTCTGCCCGGACGATTCGTCACAAATGCTGATGTCGTTCGCCCGCACACGCACCCGTACAACGCTGCCGATCGCATACCGTGCCGGCGCCTGCAACACACCGCCTGAAAATTCGAGCCGCGACAAGTCGTACTCGGCGTCATAAGACACAACACGCGCCATGATAACAGCGCCTGCCTCGGCTCCGCCCAACACCGGCAGATCGGTTCGCATCAATACGGACTGTAAATCACCTGTCGCCAGTGCCGTGCCACCTTGCATGACGAGCAACTGGTCGCATAACTGGCAGATCTCATCGATGTTGTGACTGACGTAGACGAGCGGCACCGTCAGCTCCGCGTGCAAGCGCTCGATAAACGGCAGCAGTTCGTCTTTGCGCCCGGCATCGAGGGACGCAAGCGGCTCATCCATGAGTATCAAGCGCGGCGCAGAGAGTAGCGCTCGCCCGATAGCCACGCGTTGCGCCTCACCACCCGACAAACCGTTGGTCCGCCTCGATAGCAGCGAGCCGAGGCCCAGCAAATCAATAATATGTTCCTGGTCCGTGGCGATACTGCTTCGGGCATTCTTTTCGACACGCCTTTTGCCGTATTCAAGATTTCCACGTACATCCAGGTGCGGAAAAAGACGCGGCTCCTGAAACACGTAGGCGATCGCGCGATGATGCGGCGCGCGACGGACTCTCGCCGCCGAGTCCTCCCAGATATCCCGGTCGACTTTGAGGTACGCCGCAGATGGCGAGGCGAGACCTGCCATGCAGCGCAGCAGGCTGGTCTTGCCGGAGCCCGACGGCCCGAATACGCCCGTGATTCCCTGCAGCGCGAAACGCCCCTCAATGTCCAGCGTGAAGCCGGCCTGTTCAACCAGGTAGCGAAACTCGATCGATGGCGGTGTACTGGCTGCCGCACTCATCGATGGTGCCAGCGGCGATGCACGAGATACATCATGAGCAAAACGACAAACGCAGCAACCAGCAGCACCGCGGACAAGCGATGCGCGGCACCGTAGTCGAGTGCTTCCACATGATCAAAGATGGCGATGGATATGACGCGTGTCTCGCCCGGGATATTGCCGCCGACCATCAGGACGACGCCGAACTCGCCGAGTGTATGCGCAAAGCTCAATACACTCGCGGTCAGAAAACCGGGCACCGCCATCGGTACGACCACCGACATGAAAGCATCGACGCTCGATGCGCCCAGGGTTCGCGCTGCTTCGACTTCCCGTCTGCCCAGTAATTCGAACGCGCTTTGCAAAGGCTGTACCGCAAACGGCAGGCTGTAAACACAAGAGGCGATAACCAGTCCGGCGAAGGAAAATGTCAGCGTGCTGCCGGTCAGTTCCACCCACCAGGCGCCGATGGTGCCATGCGGTCCCAACAGGACCAGCATATAAAAGCCAAGCACCGTTGGTGGCAGGACAATCGGCAGAGCAACAAACGCCTGCATGAACGGCTTCATGGCACCGCGACTGTTCGCGAGCCACCACGCGAGCGGTGTTGCGATGGCGAGCAATATCACGGTGGTCACCGCTGCCAGTTGCATCGATAACAGCAGGGGGCCGGAATTCAAGTCGAGAGATTGAGAGATCGCGTCGATCAAGTCGACTCGCCCTCGAGTGCATAACCCGCTTTGACAATCGTTGCGCGCCCCGCCGGGCTTTTCAGATACTGCAAGAAGGCGCGCGCTGCTTCATTGTCACTGGCGCGCAGCAACAATACTGCTTGCTGGCGAATCGGCGCATGGCTGTTCGCTGGAACTGGCTGCACACAAGTTGCGGCGGGCAATGTCGGCATCGACAACTGCGCTGCCGCGACGAAACCCAGGTTCGCACCGCCGCGTGCGGCAAACTGCAACGTCTGCGCGATGTTTTCGCCCATAACCAGGTTAGCTTGCAGGCGATCCCAGAGGCCGACCGACCTCAGATATTGTTCGGCGGCCAGGCCATACGGCGCAAGTCGCGGGTTGGCGATCGCGAGTTTCGCGTTGCCCATTGCCCCAAGTTCATCGAAGCAGTTCTTGCCCTCGTATTGCGGATTCCTCGACCAGAGTACGAGCTGGCCCAGCGCGTACGTAAAGCGGCTGCCGGCGACGGCGTGACCTTGCAGTTCGAGGTCCCGAGGCCGTTCAAGGTCGGCCGAGAGGAACACATCGAAAGGCGCGCCGTTAATGATCTGGGCATACAGGCTGCCGGTCGAGCCGGCTACAACGCGAACGTCATGCTTGCTGGTGGCGATGAATTCCTGCACGAGCGTGCGGGTCGCGGGTGCGAAATTGCTGGCGACTGCAACGACAGCCTCACCGGCGTACACCACCTGGCCCAGGCCTGCACAGGCAACAAGGATCAAGCTGCGAGCAATGTTCATAACCATTGACGACCCTCGAAACGATTCTGTGAGTCTGCCCGCAAGGCCGAGGCCTGTAAACGCAAGGATGGAATTTGCCGGCGGAGAGCATCGTGCCAGCGACGCAGTCGTCGCGCGACCTCGTTTAAGTACTCTTGAGCCTCAGCCTGTATTCGTGCAGTAGTGGCTCGGTGTAGCCATTCGGTTGATTGATGCCCTTGAAAACCAGGTCGCAGGCGGCTCGATACGCGATGCTGCTCGTCACGTGAGGGCACATGGGCTGGTAATTCGGGTCAGCAGCGTTCTGGTCGTCCACAACTTTTGCCATGCGCTCGAAGGTGGCTGCGACCTGCTCCCGGGTGGTCACGCCATGCAACAACCAGTTGGCAATATGCTGGCTGGAAATTCGCAAGGTTGCGCGATCTTCCATCAAACCGACGTGATTGATATCCGGCACCTTGGAGCAACCGATCCCTTGGTCAATCCAGCGAACGACGTAGCCGAGGATACCTTGCACGTTGTTGTCGAGCTCGGACTGAACCTCGCTTGCGGAAAGGCCCGACGGGTCACCCAAAGGTGGCGTGAGGATGGCGTCGAGGCTTGCGAGTGGCCGCTTCGCCAGTTCGGCCTGTCGTGCCTGCACATCGACTGCGTGGTAGTGCATCGCGTGCAGTGTTGCGGCTGTTGGTGACGGCACCCACGCACAGTTTGCGCCTGCCTCGGGGTGCGCCTGCTTGCTGTCCATCATCTGCTTCATTTCGTCCGGTTTCGGCCACATGCCCTTGCCGATCTGGGCTTTACCCGGCAAGCCGCAGCGGATGCCGATGTCGACGTTCCAGTCTTCATACGCGGCGATCCAGGGCTGCTCCTTGATCGCCTCTTTACGGAGCACGGGCCCCGCCTGCATGCTGGTGTGAATTTCGTCACCGGTACGATCGAGAAAGCCGGTATTGATGAACACAATCCGCTCGCGAACCGCATGGATGCACGCCGCGAGATTCACGGTAGTACGGCGTTCTTCATCCATGACACCCACTTTGATCGTGTTTTGGGGCAGGTCCAGCACGTCCTCCACCATGCCGAACATGCGGCTGGTAAATATGGCTTCACCAACGCCGTGCATCTTCGGTTTGACAATATAGACACTGCCCGTGCGGCTATTCGGCAAGCTGCCTGTCGATTTACGTTTTGCTATCGCACAAGCCGTCGTGACGATTGCATCCAGCATGCCCTCGAATACATTTTTCCCATCAGCATCCTGCACGGCACTATTGGTCATCAGGTGACCTACATTGCGCACCAGCATCAGGCTACGTCCCGGCAGCACATACTCGCCGCCGTCTGCGCCGGTGTAGGCACGATCGGCGTTCAGGGTTCGCTTGCACCGTTTGCCATTCTTCTCGAAGCGGGTTTCGAGGTCGCCCTGCATCAACCCGAGCCAGTTCCGATACACCAGAACCTTGTCTGCGGCATCGACTGCGGCAACTGAATCCTCGCAGTCCTGGATGGTGGTTACCGCGGCTTCGAGCACTACATCGGCGAGATTTGCACCCGCAGTCCGGCCCACGGGGTGCGTTGGATCGATCTGCAGCTCAACATGCAGGCCGTGGTTCTGCAGCAAATACGCTTGCTGCGTAGCGCCCGACCGATAAGCCACAAATTGTTCGGGCCGGCGGAGCGAGACTTCGCGGCCGTCTCTGAGTGTCGCGACAAATCGCGCCGGTTTACCGTCGACGATCGCGTAGGCAGCGACGTCGGCATGGCTCGCGGCATGCAACGGGCAGCTGCGATCCAGGAAGCCGGCTGCGTAAGAAATAACAGCCGCGCCGCGACCGGGGTTATACGAACCGCTGCGCTCCTTGCCGTCCTTCTCATCGATGACATCGGTGCCATACAGCGCATCGTACAGGCTACCCCAGCGCGCGTTGCAGGCGTTCAGCGCGAAGCGCGCGTTGTTGACCGGCACAACGAGCTGCGGACCGGCAATGGTCGCAATCTCCGGGTCGACGTTTTGCGTTGAAATCTGAAATGGGGCGGGCGCGTCTTCCAGGTAGCCAATTGACTTCAGGAATGCAAGGTATTCGCCATGGTCCCAGGAAGGGCCACGGCCGGCGTGCCAGGCATCAATTTGCTGTTGCAGTTCATCGCGATGCGCGAGCAAATCGCGATTGATCGGCGTGAGCTCTTTGACTATTCCGGCGACGCCTTGCCAAAAGTCGCTCGAATCCAGGTTGATTCCTGGCAACAACTCGTCTTCGATGAAGCGGAAAAACCGTGCATCAATGCTGAGGCCCGCACGATGTTCGCGCGTGCTCTCAGGCGACAAACTGCTTTTCCTCAACACTGCCTGCCATGGCAGTCGTTGATGACAGGCCATTCATTATCGTGTTCTGCACAGCATCAAAATAACCCGCGCCAACGAATGTCTGGTGGCGCAAAGCTCGGAAGCCGAGCTGTTCGTCAGCAAATTCCTGCTGCTGCAGCTGCGAGTACGCATACATTCCGCTTTCCTTGTAAGCCCGGCTCAGGTTGAACATGCTCGAATTCAAAGCGTGCCAGCCAGCCAGGGTGATGAACTGGAATTTATAGCCCATCTTACCAAGCTCTTCACGGAAGGTGCGCATCGTCTGGTCATCAAGATTCGCTTTCCAGTTGAACGACGGCGAGCAGTTATACGCCAGCAGCTTGTTCGGGAACTTCGCGTGAATCGCATCTGCGAAGCGGCGTGCCTGTTCGATATCCGGCTTCGAGGTTTCGCACCACAAAAGGTCGGCATAAGGCGCGTAGGCGAGCCCCCGAGCGATGGCCTGATCGATACCAGGCCGCGTATAGAAAAAGCCCTCCGGCGTACGCTCGCCTGTAATAAACTCGTGATCACGTACATCAATGTCGGAAGTAATCAGCTTCGCTGCGTCCGCATCCGTACGCGCAATCAGAATAGTGGGCACGCCGCATACGTCCGCGGCGAGCCGCGCCGCAGTCAGTTTCGCGATCGCTTCCTGAGTCGGTACCAGTACTTTGCCGCCCATCTGGCCACACTTTTTTGCCGACGACAGCTGGTCTTCGAAATGCACACCCGCAGCGCCTGCGCGAATCAGGCTCTTCATCAGTTCGTAGGCATTCAGGTTGCCGCCAAAGCCTGCTTCGGCATCCGCAATGATCGGCGCAAACCAGTCGATACATCGATCATTTTTCTGCGCGTGAATCTCGTCGGTGCGAATAAACGCATTGTTGATGCGCTCGACCATCTTCGGGACTGAGTCCACCGGGTACAGGCTCTGGTCCGGGTACATCTCGCCCGCGCTGTTGCCGTCGCCTGCTGCCTGCCAGCCCGAACAGTAGATAGCCTTGAGCCCGGCCTGGACTTCCTGGATGGCCTGGTTGCCGGTCATCGCGCCCAGCCCGCAGACGGGTGCGTCCTGGTTTACGAGACGCCAGAGCTTCTCCGCCCCGAGACGCGCCAGCGTATGTTCGATCCGCACGCTGCCGCGCAGTTTGACGACCGCCTCCGCACTGTAGCCGCGCTCGATACCAGCCCAGCGCGAGCTTCCGGCCCAGTCGGATTTGAGTTTCTGAATCTGTTGCTGTCGTGTCATGGCGGTGCCTCCCGTCGCCGGGTTCTGATTTTTCCCGACTTTGTTTGTGCTTCTGCAGAATCCAGTTTACGATCATCAGTCATGAATTTTCACAGTGGAAATTTTACTCTGTTAATTTCACAGATCTGGTGATCAAGCGATGAGCAAAGCTACGGGGCTGAAGCGCAAAACACACTTTCTTGGCACTAAAATCAAGGCCTTACGAAAGCGCAACAACCTCACGCTGGAGGACCTGTCAGTACGATGTATCCAGGTCGATGCCGAAGCGGCACCGTCCGTCTCCTACCTGTCGATGATCGAGAACGGCAAGCGGGTGCCCTCCGAGCGCCTTATTCGTGTCGTTGCGGATATATTTCTCAAAGAACCCGGCTGGTTTTTTGACGAGTCCCTCGATGAGGCGCCGCTGGATACGGCGCCAATGGCTGCGGTCAGTGGCATGCCACTCGAACCTGGTTTCCTGTTTTCCGAGCACCTGTTGCAACTTGCAATTCCGGAACTGTTGTCGCAGACCGGCACGACGGGACGCCAGTTCGCACACCTGTTAATCCGCGCCTATCAGGAAGCAAGTCACAACCGGTTTCCGGATCTCGAACGTGCCGCGGAAAGCATTGGCAAGAAAAAATTCCCGCTCAGCGTCGAGGATGTATTCGACATCGCAGCAAATCTCGGGCTGTCCGTCGAATGGTTCGACAACAAGGCATTTCTGGATGGCCGCGCTTCGGAGACGCCGTCGAAGACGATGATTCGTTCGTTCTACGAAGCGCCGGACACGGTGTATCTGAACAAGGCACTCAAAGATAACCCGGCGCGGCTCAAGTTCGATCTTTGTAACCATATCGCGCACAAGGTCTTGCACGACGGTGACGGCGCCCGTGCGCCACAGGTTTCGGGTGGCTACGGCAGCGACCGGCGGCACGATACCGAGTCCTCTAATATCGATGCAAAGGACATACTGTTCGCCTGGCGCGATTTCGAGTGCAGTTATTTCGCGGCAGCATTGCTCGCACCGAAAACGCCGTTTCGCCAGTTTCTTGCGAAGCACGCCTACGCTATCGACTCCGGCAAAAAAGTCGGACTGACAACGACGTTGCTCATGCGTCGCATGTCGAGCGTGTCGCCCTATCCACACTGGCACTACTTTGACGCGTACCCGCCCGGCAATCTGCGCGCGGTTTATCGCGGCAACGGCATACCCTTGCCCTGGGGCAACATGACCACGATTTCGGATCCGTGCCAGCACTGGGCGGTATTTCGTATGCTGGGCACACAATCGGATAAACCGTCCGCGCAAATTTCGGTGCTCCGCAGCGGTGACGACAAGCGCCTCTATTGCTGTCAGTCGATACGCAACAAGGATGCTGCTGGCAACCCGCACGTTTTGTGCGCGGGTGTCGACCTCGCGCCGGCACTACACGCCCAGGGTCTGGATCCGCAGGTCACCATCGGTGCAATTGAAGCCAGCTGTAATGACAACGGTGGTTCCGGCCCGATTCCGAAAAAGGCTTTGCAACAGTTACAGGGTGTCAGCAAGATTCTGAACATCGGCTGGATTGCTGAGGGCGTTGAACGAGATGCGACTATTATCTGTCCGCGGAGTTCGGGGTGTCCGCGCGACAAGCACTGTCTTGGAAAACCCACATTAATGCATCATTCACGTATAGACGATATTCGCCGCACGCTTACTTTGTAGCGGCTTTTTGGTATTGCCCGGGGCTCATGCCCGTCCAGCGCTTGAACGCGCGGGCGAAATTGCTTTGATCGGAAAAACCAACCAGGAAGGCCGTTTGCGCATGGGTATGCTTGCCGCCACTGAGGTAGGCTTCGGCGAGTTCGCGGCGGGTATCATCGAGTACATCGCGGTAACTGGTACCTTCGGCGCTGAGTTGTCGCTGCAAGGTACTGGCGCTGCAATACAAGGCGGCGGCCACTTTTTCCTGATCCACACGACCTGATGGCAGCATTTGCACCAGTCTTGCGCGTACCTGGTAGGCGATCTTGCCGTGATCAAGCGTACCAAGGTATCGATCCGCAATTCTGCAGGATACTTCAACCACATCGGGAATGGCTCCGCTAAGTGGCGCCTCGAGATCGGCGGCCGCGAAGTACAAGGCATTCCGTTTCGCACTGATCTCTATCGGTCCACCGACAAACTGTTTGTACATGTCGAGGTTCGTATCCTTCGGCCCGTAAACTTCAAGACGGCGCAGCATAATGGGCTTGCCGCTCGCAATACTGCACAACTTTGCGACGCTCGCTATTCCGACATCTGCGCGCAACTTGCCCGGGTAATCGCCCGGCATTGGGTAACTTTCTGCGAGCTGGTACTCATCGCCCTGCTTGCTGAATTTAATTTCACTGTTACCGCTATTGTGTATTTCCTCGTAACGCAGAAGTTGCCGCATTGCTTCTACCAGGTTCGCACTGGCAAGCCAGATGTGGCCCATGACAAAAAAGTTGTTCGCCTCGCTGCGCAACCCAACCTGGATACCGAAAGCCGGATCACCTGACAGTTTTGCCGCTATTTCCAGCATATTCCTGATGGTTCGATTCGGCGTACGGGCACCGGCGTCCTTCGGGCCGACCGGGTCCACGCCCAGTTCCCGATACAGGGGGGTCGGGTCGATGCCGTATCCCGATTTCAGCGTCGTGCCGATTCGGTACACAAGAAGCGCAAGCGATGAGGGTTCGTGCAGCATGGAATGCGAATTGAACCGCATGCAGGGCCGCCCCACAAGGGACACGGAGGTTGCGGCAAATTGCATGAATGCTGGGGCTGAACGACCAGAGCCACGCGAGGAAGATCCCTAAAGTACGCATCCCGGCAAGCACAGGAGAGACGGATGTTGCGAGTAATTGAAGGGGGCGTGGGCGGCCAGAATGGCAATGCCGGCGTCGAGCAGGCGATCAGTAACTATCTGCAGGATCGGTTCAGTAGTGACAACAGCCCGATGGCGCGACTTGATCGCTGGTCACAGCAACGAATTGTCCTTGAGAACCTGGCAAAGCTTGCGCTGGCCCTGGAGTCAGAAGATCCGGTTGAGCATTGCTATCAAAACCTGATACGTGAAATCGACACCGAAGCCGAAACCGGCATTTTCCTCGCAACACCGGCCGCCAATGCCGCGCAGCTAAGACGTCTGGCCGGCGAGACGGGTGTGTCCGGTCGCCTTTATCAGCAGTTGCCGCGGATAGCCCCGGTGCTGTTCGCTGATGAACTGGAGCACTCGAGCGAGAACCTTGACCTGGTCTGGGTGTCGATCGAGGCTCGCTATGACCGCGCGAACCTGGATGCCGAGGTTTCGGAACTGATCCTGATGCACCTGCTGGACGCAGAAGAGACCGCCGCGGACATGAGCGATGCGCTGCGGGCCATGCTGTATACGTTCCACGAGGACCTCGCGAGACGCCGCTGTGACCTGCCGTGCCTGCTGAACGAACGCGCACGAGGTCATCTCGTCAACATTATTACGGAACTTTTCGAGCGCTCAGGAGATTATAGCTCTCGTGTCACCGATATTTGCACGCGCGCAGGCACGGCCTCGGTGCCGGTCATAACTTAACGGCCTGGGTGCCGATTCAAGTTGCTACAGCGCCTCGTGGACTACCTTGCCGTCCATCATTGTCAGCAATACGCGCGTCTCATGGATGGAGTAAGGATCGATGTCAAAGATGTTTCGATCGAGAACAATCAGGTCGGCCTTTTTGCCCGTTTCAATGGAACCGATTTCGTCTTCGAGCCGTAGTTGATAGGCAGCATCCAGCGTGAACCCACGCACCAGGGCCTCGACTGACAGGCGTTCCGACTTGCGTGGTTGAATCTTTGCATCGGGCTGGCCCGGCTCCTGCCGCGTATGACCGATCTCGATCTGTACCACAGGCGACAAACCGAGCGTACCGGCGCCGCTGGCTGGGAAATCGCTGCCAAATGTTAGCCTCGCACCCGCGTCCTTGATGCTCTTGAACCGCCAGTAGCGATTAAACTGGTCCTCGCTGACGAACTGTTCACCGTAGGTGTCGTAGGACGCCCACAGAGGTGTGCTTTGTGCAATTACGTCCAGTTCCGCGAATCGCGGCACGTCCTGGTCCGTTACAACTTCAATGTGGCATATCGTAAAGCGTGAGCCGGTCCCTGGTACCGCCTGGCGCGCGGCTTCAATCGCGTCGAGAGCTTCGTGAACAGTGCGTTCGCCGATTGCATGAATATGCACGTCCATGTCGAGAGCTGCGGCGCCCGTAACCATTTCGGTCAGTTGCTGTTCGCTGAAAACCGTTTCGCCGGAGTTACCCGGCTCCCCCTGGTAGTCTTCGAACATGGCAGCGGTCCGCCCCTCTACGGTACCGTCGGCGGGTATCTTGAGCGTGTTGTAGTGATAGTACTTGCCGTGCACTGTTCTGCCCCATTCGGCAGCCGTCGCAACCGCGGTCTTTGCCTGCTCCGCCGCCTCCGGCCGCGAAGAACCGACGATGCGCATGCTAAGTTCGTTGTCGCGCTCGAGCCCTGTCAGCACTTTTTGCACCAGCTCACGGTCACCCGAGGTGCCGGCATCGAAGGCCGCCGTGACGCCGTAGCGATTCATGATATCGATTATCTTCGCGGTGCCCTGCATCACGACGTCTTCCGTGATTACATTCAGCTGGTCCATCGCCATGTTCGCGGTCCCCTCAAGCAAATAACCGCTTGCATCACCATTTTCGTCGCGCTTGTAATAGCTGTAGCCCGGCACCGGGTCGATCGTGTCCTGACTGATATGCAATTGTTGCAGTGCTGCAGAATTTGCCCAGGCCGCGTGAAAGCCCTCGTCCATGATCAACACGGGCTTATCCGGCACGACGGCATCGATCAGTTGCCGTGTGGGGCCGGTTGGCCCGAAGGTTGTTGCGAGAAACCCGTAGCCGAAGATGATCGCCTGATCGGTATTCTCAAGCGCGTAATCAGCGATCGCCTGGACCCACTCGTCCACCGTGCCAAAAGTATCGAGCGCCAATGCATTCGCATACGCTCCGCCGGCGATCGGATGAACATGGGTATCGATAAAACCGGGCAGCAGCAACTTGCCCGCGAGATCGATGCGGCGGGTTGCCGGGCCGATGTAGGGCTCGGCACCTGCCGCTGCGCCCACGTATAAAATGCTGTTGTCTTTGACCAGCACGGTTTCTGCCCATGGTGCTTGGTCATTCGAGGTCCAGGCTTTTGCGTTGACGAAAGCGACATCCGCCTGTTCTGTGCCTGGCCCGCAGGCGGCAAGCAAGCTCAGCAAGCAAGCCGAAATAATTCCGTAGCGCAGGCTAGCCATGACATTCATAGTCGATCCTTGAGGCCGTAATAGAGCATGCCAAGCACCATACCCGGATAGCGCAGCAGAGTCCCGCCGGGAAAGCGCCGGATTGGCAATCGTGCAAGTGTATCGAAACGCGCCGTTGATCCGGTGATCGCTTCTGCGATCACTTTGCCGGCGAAGCTTGCCGTCGAAATACCGTGTCCGGAGTAACCTTGAGCAAAATACAGGTTGGGTGGCAGCCGACCGATGTGTGGCAAGCGGTTTACCGTTACCGATAACGTGCCACCCCAGGCGTATTCAATGGCGACGTCCGCAAGCTGCGGAAACAGTTTGAGCATGTAGGGCTTTACAAAGCCTTCGATATTGCGTGGAAAGCCCGGTCGATAATTCTCGCCGCCGCCGAACAGCAGGCGCGTGTCCTCAGCAATACGGAAATAGTTCACGACGAAACGTGTGTCATGAATACCGAAGCGGCCTCCAATAAGCGCGTTTGCGCGCTCGCCGAGCGGTTCGGTTGCGATAACGAAATTATTGATCGGCATGATCTTGCCTGCGACGCGAGGCTCCAGCTTGCCGAGATAGCCATTGCATGCAAGCACGATTGACCTGGCTTTCACGGCCCCGTGTGCCGTCGAAACAACCGACGGTTCGCTCTCGGTGTAACCCGTGACACGTGAGCTTTCAAAGATTTTTACACCCGCCTCGGTGCAGGCACGTGCAAGGCCCAGCGCATAATTCAAAGGGTGAATGACCGCCGCGTCGGCATCGAAAAAGCCTTCCACGAAGTCGTCAGTTGCCACCATTGCGCGGGTCGCCTCCGCATCCAGCGCATGCGTATTCGGGTAGTCATAGCGCGCGGCCAGCGCCGCCGACAGCTCTGCAGCCCACCCGGCGTAGCGTTTCGTATGCACACCGACGAGTTGGCCTTTTTGCAAGTCGCAATCGATCGCGTGTTTTTCGATGCGCGTGCGAATTTCATCTTTTGCGGCTTCCGCAAAATCCCAAAGCAAGCGTGACTGTTCCATGCCGAACATCTGCTCAGTTTCGAGTACATCCTTGCGCTGGCCGCTGCCGATGAGACCGCCGTTGCGCCCTGAGGCACCGAAGCCGATCCGCTCTGCCTCGAGCAGCACGACGTCGAGACCAAGCTCTGCAAGATTCAGCGCCGCCGAGAGCCCGGTGAACCCACCGCCTATGACGCATACATCAGCCTGCAGGCTGCTCTCGAGGCGCGGGCGATCGACGATGCCTTTCGCGCTCGCACGGTACCAGGTGTCCGGGTACGCGCTGGCACCCCGGTCTTTGCGTAGGCCCAGGTCGATGGATGAACTGTTGGATGCAACGATAAAAGTCTCCCGCACAAACGGCAATACCCGAGATTGTAGCCGACCCGCTTCGATATCTCGTTTAGAATTCGTGGGTCGTCTGTACCAGCGTGCGATGTAGAGCCCGTATTTCTGCGGGGCCAACCCGGCAGCAGCCACCAACATGGGTCGCTCCGGCGCTGACCCAGCGAGCGGCGGCGGTGGTGAAATCGCTCAACGCCCCGCCGCCACCCCAGCGATTGTCGTCGGCGCTGTACGACTCACCCGAATTGGGATAGGCGACGATTTGTTTCTCGGGCACCGCGGTGGCGAGTTTTGCCACCAGGGATTCCACGTGTTGTGGCGCAGTGCAGTTGACGCCGAGTGCAAAAACAACGGGCAGCGCATGGAAAATCGCTGCTGCTTTTTCGATCTCCGTCCCGTCGCTGATGTGTTGCCCGTCCCGACAGCTGAACGACACCCAGGCCGGTGTCTGGCAATCAGCAAGCAGCTCCGCGAGTACCTCTGCTTCATCGATGGACGGAATGGTTTCGACCGCGAGCATATCCGCACCGGCGCTATCCAGCAGTTTCAATCTCGGTTTATGAAACATCTTGAGTATGGCCGCGGGCACACCATAGTCGCCGGTGTACTCTGACCCATCGTGCAACACCGCACCGTAGGGACCGATACTGGCGGCTACTTTGCGGGGAGGCAGGGCGGGATGTTCCTTCGCATGGCGGTCACAGGCATCGCGCGCAATCTGCACCGACGACGCTATCAGTCGATCCGCCTGCACCGCTGCCACACCGAGCTGATGAAATCCGGCCCTGCTGGCCTGGTAGCTCGCGGTGCTGATAATTTCGGCGCCGGCCACAAGATATTCAAGGTGTGCGTCGCACAGCGCAGCGGGATTCGAGCGCAACAATTCAGCCGACCACAGAATACTGTCGAGTGTATGGCCGCGTGCTTCGAGCAGCGTCGCGAGGCCACCATCGAGTATGACCGGAACCTTGGGGACTGCGGACATTCCGACCCTGCTAGTTTCTGCTTGTGCCCAGCGATTTATCCAGCCACACACGAAACAGTGATGCCCAGTAATTGGCTGCCCGATCAATGTCGTCCCAGTCCGCCTGGTCACCGGACGCAGAAATATCGGTGGTTTTATCGCCCGCACGGGCCAGGGTCTCGCCCGATATCGAATCGCGTAACTCCATCAGGAAGGTCAGCTCCCCGCGTGCCACGAGATCACGCAGCCGGCCGCCCGCAGTATAATCACTCGTCGCACCCGCAATTTTCATATCAATTATTTGAGCCCGGACTTCGAGTACATCAGGGCCC
Source organism: Proteobacteria bacterium UBA1844 (assembly GCA_002338615.1). Lineage (GTDB taxonomy): Bacteria > Pseudomonadota > Gammaproteobacteria > Steroidobacterales > Woeseiaceae > UBA1847. The sequence continues at coordinate 17,742 of DDIS01000017.1, forward strand.
GCCTGTTCGACAACCTCATACTCGTCGATTACGGCATCGCGAAACGCGTCTTTGAATATCGTACGAATACGCTGCAATTCCGCCTCGGAAGGCGGTGCCGCGTTGTCCGGGTAGTAAATGCCGAGTCCGCCGTTCATAAGCTTGTGGTACTTCGAAAAATCGACGCCGGGTTTTACGTACGCCTGGTCAACCTGGCTTTGCACCGGTCGCAGATAGTCACTGTTCTGCTGATTTGCGCATGCAACCAGCAATAGCAGTGACAAAGCGGCACAGATTGGAATTGTCTTGCTCATGTTTTGTCACCATTTTCAAGAAACTGTCCGCGATGAAATATCAACGGCGCCTTGTCGTGTACCTCGAGCCGCAATACCCGGCCCACGATAATCTTATGATCGCCGCCATCGTAACGGTGCTCCGTCTCGCACTCAAAGCAGGCGGAAAATTCCGGCAAGATCGGTACATTGCCAATTCCGGGGCGGCAGTCGAGCCCCCGGAACTTGTCGCCACCCCGTTGCGAAAATCTATCGCTGATGTGCTTGTCGCGCGCTGACAGCACATGTACCGCAAAATAGCGGGCGTTCATATACTGTTCGTAGCTCACCGCATCCCGGGCAATGCTCCACAAAACCAGCGGCGGATCGAGCGAAACGGAACTAAAGCTGGAAATGGTGATGCCTGCCTGCACACCATGCTCATTAGCCGTCGTAACCACCGCAACCCCTGTCGGGAAGCACCCCAATGCGCGCCGAAATTCGGAACTATCAATACTCATTGGCGAAAGTGTGCCTGCTTTCGCAGGTGAACGACAGTCTCGCAGCAGCGTGCTCGCCACAACCCGGCCCGTTAGCCCGGCACCACACGGGCACCGGTCGAATATGTCATAACCCGGCCCGCAGTTGCCACGCGCCCTTCGCGTCGGCTTGTTGTACAATTTGCCGTAATGGTTCCTTCACCCAATTACAGTCGAGAAGCATAGTGAGTAACTTTGACAAGCAACTGGCAAAAGTTCGTACGGCACCTGGTTTTATTGCGGCACTGGATCAGAGCGGTGGCAGCACGCCCAAGGCGCTCGGGTTGTACGGCGTAAGCGCGGACGCCTGGACCAGTGACGACGAGATGTTCGATGTAGTCCACCAGATGCGCACGCGCATCATGACCTCGCCGGCATTTACAGGCGAACGCATCCTTGGCGCGATTTTATTCGAGAATACGATGGATCGCGAGGTAGAAGGCCAGCCAACCGCAAGCTATCTCTGGAACATCAAGAATATCGTCCCGTTTTTGAAAGTCGATGCCGGCCTCGCCGCTGAAGAACGGGGTGTACAACTCATGAAACCGATGCCGGGGCTTGCAAAGCTGCTCGGCAAAGCGAAGTCGAATGGCATCTTCGGCACCAAAATGCGCTCGGTGATTAAACAAGCCAATCCGGGCGGCATCGAGGCTATCGTCAAACAACAGTTTGACATCGGCAAGCAGATTGTCGCGGCCGGCTTCGTGCCCATCATTGAGCCCGAGGTCGATATTCACTGCCCCGACAAAGCGGAGGCCGAATCCATTTTGCACCGTCACCTGAAGCAGCATCTCGACGCACTGGCTGGCTCGCAACTGGTCATGCTGAAACTTACGCTGCCCGAGAAAGCAGGCTTGTATACCGACCTGACAAAGCATGCGAACATCGTACGTGTCGTCGCCCTGTCGGGCGGTTACTCGCGTGAAGAGGCAAATAATCGTCTGGCGAATAACCCGCGTATGGTCGCGAGCTTTTCACGTGCCTTGTCGGAAGGATTGACGGCCCAGCAAAGTGATGCGGAATTCAACGCGATGCTGGACGAGTCCATCGACGCGATTTGCGCGGCTTCGGCCAATTGAACCGCCCGCTGGGCTGCGTGAAGTCAGTTCACGGTATCAATTTTCTGCCGCAGTCCATCTGCCCACTTGCGCAGAATCTTGTCGGCTTCTTCACGATTGACGAGGCGTGCGTCGCGCATCTCGAAATCGGCATCGCGTGACACCTGCGGGTCAATTACCCGCGCAATAATGTCACCGCTGACGGAGTCGTAGAGTTCCGCATACAGCGTCATCGCGCCGGCCGATGTGCGTTGTGATTGCAGGTTGTCTGACGGCCGGACCGCGGGCGCGGTGACAACCAGGTCGATAATCGCCGGCTTGACCAACAGGACGTTGCTACCGGGCCGGTCCACCACCTCGTAACCGCCATCTTTCTTAAGCTCTTCCGTAAAGACCCGGTTGAATTCTTTCGAGAGACTGTCACGAATGCGCTGCATGTCGTTGTCGGTCACTTTCTGGCGCATCATCGGGGTCTTGTTTTGCTGGACTTGCCAGTCTTTCTGAAACGCCACGAAACAAGGCAGCAACTGTACTTTGTCATAGCCACCAAGGCTTGCGCCTGGCTTTAGGTAGACAACGGCTGCCCTGGTGTCCTTTTGCAAGACCAGGCCGTCGTGACTGACCGCCGGCATGTCTGCCGGCATTGCCGCGAACAATGTCAACGGCACGCTGAGGGCCAGCAATGCAATCAGGGCGTTCATGTGCGCTCTCCAGTAAAAATAGGGACAATGCGGGGTTCGGGCGTGACCGAACTGGTCGCGGTATGCTAGTTCACCCACGATGGCAGCGTCCAGCGGAGACCATCAATGCTATTCCGGTATATCCGATACTTTTTGTTGCCGTTTATCTCTGCCGGCCTGCTATTGCAGGCCTGCTCCTCCACGACCCCGGGCAGTCAAAGGGACGACGGCCCGATTCATTTATCGATTCTGGGCAGTAATGATGTACACGGGCAATTATTGCCCGCTGCCTACCGTGGCGGGCTCGTGACCTTCTCCGGCTACGTCGATGCCCTGCGCGCTTCCGGCGCCAGCGATGCGGTGCTGCTGGTCGATGCCGGCGACATGTGGCAGGGAACACTCGAGTCCAATATCGATGAAGGCCAGCCCGTTGTGGAGGCCTTCAATGCGATGGGCTATGCCGCCGCCGCCATTGGCAACCATGAATTCGACTTCGGGCCGATCGGCGCAGCAGCGATTCCTGACGACGACAACCCCGACCCGCGTGGCGCGCTCCGACGCAATGCGAGTGCGGCCAACTTTCCCTTGCTGGCTGCGAATCTGGTTACATCGACTTCCGGCATCCCGGTGGTCTGGGACAATGTCTTGCCCTCGGTGATCGTGCCGGTTGGAAATCTTGAGGTGGGCATCATCGGCGTCATGACAGCCAATGCTTTGCGAACAACAATCGCCGCAAACGTCGTTGGACTCGAAGTGCGCCCACTCGCGGCAAGCATCCGGCGTGAAGCCACAAAATTACGTGCGGAAGACGTGGACCTGGTCATCGTGCTGGCCCATGCAGGCAGCCGGTGTCACGCGTTCGACGACCCCAACGATCTCTCGACCTGCGAGATGGGCGGTGAAATCATGCAAGTCGCGAACGCACTGCCGCCTGGGCTGGTTGATCACATCGTCGCGGGACATGTGCACGACGGTATTGCCCATATCGTCAACGGCATTTCGATTACCTCGAGCTATTCGAGTACGCGGGCATTCAGTCGTGTGGATTTCGAGTTCGACCCGGTTACCCACAAGGTGCTCGGACGCCATGTTTTCGCACCGCAGCCACTATGTCCCTATCGACTGAACGATACGGGCGAATGTGCGTTCGACGCCATCCCCGGTGTCACGGTGCCTGCCCGGTATGAAAGTAGGCCGGTGGTGGCCAACCCGAAGGTCGTTGCCATCGCCGATCGCGCACGGCAACGAGCGGAAGCGCTCAAGAACGAACGGCCGGGCGCCTGGCTGGAAGTGCCATTTACGCTGGAGGGCAACCCTGAGTCTGCATTGAGCAACCTGTTTACCGACGCGCTGCTGGAAGAAATTGACGCTGACATCGCGATTCATAATGTATCCGGTGGCATTCGCGCCTATCTCCCCGCCGGTGCCTTGACCTTTGGCGCCGTCTACGAAATGTTTCCATTCGACAATGGCGTAATGCTGCTGAACCTCAGTGGACGCGAGCTCCGTGAGGTTATCGCAGGCCAAGCCAGTCGCGGCCGGCGGCGCGCGGGGTTTTCCGGGATGCGCGTGCAGGTCGCCTGCGACAGCAACGGTATGCAGGTCACGATGACGCTCGACAATGGCCATGTAATCAAGGATGACGATACAGTTCGCGTCATCGCCAATGACTTCCTCGCACTGGGTGGCGACGACATACTGACACCGGCGATGCCGGCCGGAGGCTTTCCCATGGACAACATTGGCCCACGCACTCGCGACGTGCTCTACGACTGGTTTCGCAAGCAAGGCCGCTTGCGCCCGGAGGATTTCGCAACGGGCAACCGTGCGAAATGGACCCTGCCTGCCGAAATACCGCCTGCCTGCTCGCTCAAGGAGATTAACTGATGGCCTGGCTGACCCTGATCGTCGCGGGCCTTTTCGAGGTCGGCTGGGCCATCGGCCTGAAGTATACCGATGGCTTCAGCCGGCCCTGGCCCATCGTCTGGACCGCGCTTGCCATGCTGGTCAGCGTGGTCTTGCTCGGCATAGCAATGAAGTCCCTGCCGGTTGGTACAGCCTACAGCGTCTGGGTCGGTGTGGGCGCAATCGGCACGGTTATTCTCGGTATTGTCCTGTTCGGGGAACCGGCGAATGCGGCACGATTATTCAGCGTACTGCTGATCCTCGCCGGCATCGTCGGACTCAAACTCTCGAGCATTGCCTGAGTCCGGCTGGACGCTAACCTTTTTCACGCCCCGCGCATCCAATCGACAATGGCAGCCGTACGCAAAGACAACGCGTTACCCACGCGCGGGGAATTTCATGCGGCAATTTCGAATCGTGCCGATCGCTGGTTTGCGGCGTGCCTGAAGATAACGCGCAGCCGCGAGCTCGCCGAGGACGCGGTACAGGATGCATTGCTCACCGCCTGGGACAAGCGCGCGCAGTTTGAACGCGGGTCCCGGCTGGATACCTGGATTCACCGCATCGCGATTAACTCGGCACTGCAGCTATTGCGCAAGCATCGCCCGGCCCGCTTTGACAGCCTGGATTTTGAGCCCATTGACGACAGCGCATCGCTTATTGACGTTCGCTATGCAGACGAACTGGGTGATGAGCTCGCCACCGCACTTGCCTGCTTGTCAGATATCGAGCGAATCTGTTTTGTGCTCAAACACCTGGAGCAGTGGCGCCTGAAAGAGATCGCCGTGGAGCTTGACACGACTGTAGGTACGACCAAGCAGGCCCTGTTTCGTGCAGTTCGAAAGCTGCGCGTTGCGATGCCGGAGCTGGGGCCTGGCAACACATCGGACGAGACCGCTGTAGCGGCAGGTCTTCGTTGAGGTAAGCCCATGACTATGGATATGCGAAACGTTGACGATCTTCTGACCTTGTATTTTTACGAGGATGGCCTGAGTGCGGACGAGCGCGATGAGGTAGGGAACGCCATTGCCAGTGACACAGTGCTGGCCGAGCGATATGCGCGTCTTGAAGAAAGGCTTTCCGCGTTGCCCACAGACGACGCAGCGCCCTTGCCAGACGACATGCTGCAACGTTTTCACGAAACCATTGAACGCGCGGCACGCTCGGAACACAACACAACTGCGAAAGCACGCCGAGTACCACACTTTTGGTCTTTTTTGCTCGGTTCCGCGGCCACCGCGGCAATCGTCGTGGCTGTTATGGCCGGGATGATGCAAAGAGACAATCCGGTGCCCGACACTGCACCGCTGATAGTCGACCTCAATCCCGTTGTTGAGGCCGACCCGACATTCCTGCGCCGTGGACTTAAAGTTTATTTCCGCGATAGCCAGAACGGCCTCAGCAGCTGGTCCAATGACGATGACGCGGCACGTATCGCTGTTATTGCGAGCCTGGTGCAGCAGAATCGCCTGTTCGAGAAGCTGGCGGCGCAGCACGAGGCACCCGATCTCGCGCGCGTGCTGCGCGCTTTTGAACCAATCTTGCTGAAGCTGGCTGCGGACGACATATCGGCCGAGGAGTCGGCGTCCCTGCGCGACAAACTCTCATTCGAGCTAAACGTGATGCTAACCAAGCTAACGCGCGAGGCATCAGATGTGGCAAGACCACTTGAACAGGAAACCTGAATATGTACGCCATGCAAAAATTACTCACCACCTTGTTGTGCCTGAGCTTTGCGGTATCGACGTTTGCACAGTCGGGGCCGGACGACAATGAAGAGCTGAAAAGTGCAGCGCTTGAAGCATTAATTTCGGCGCCGCCTGAGCGTGCACTGCCGCTTGCCATCAAAGTCCTGAAGGGTAACAACAGCGACGAGCTAAAGGCGAAAGCCTTGTTTATTCTGAGCCAGATCGATACGCCGGAGGCGCAGGAACTGCTGGTCGCCACCGCCAAACAGGAGAGCGGCGCGTTGCAACAGGAAGCGATTCGCATGATCGGCATCGGCGGCGACAAGTCCGCTCTGGCCGCGATTAGCTCGCTCTATTCTGCGGACAACGAGGACTTACGCGACGCCGTACTCGAAGCCTACCTGATCGCTGGCGATGCCGACGCGGTTTACCAACTTGCCCTGAATGCGAAAGGTGAGGAAGAGTTCGGAGCGGCAGTAGATACACTGGGTGCAATGGGTGCCAACGAGCAATTACGACAACTCAGGGATCGTGCCGGTGCAAGTGAATCCTGGATTGAAGCGATTGCTGTTTCGGGCGACGCGGATACGCTGCGCGACCTCGCAACCGACAAGAGCAACCCCGAACGCCAGTTGCAGGCTATCGAAGCGCTCGGCATTGTTGGCGGAGACTCGGTTAATAAAACCCTGCTCGATGTGTACAAGGCCGCTACCCGGGACGACGTGCGCGAAGCTGCGCTCGACGGCATGCTGATAGCCGGATACGACCAGGGTGTACTCGAATTGTATCGCGCAAGTAATGACGCGGCAGAGAAGAAACATTTGCTGGAATACCTGGTAATGATGGACAGTGATGAAGTCTGGACCGTGATTGACTCTGCGCTGGATGGAGCCGACTAATGCGTGCGATTGGACAACTATTGCTGGTGTGTGCCCTGGCCCTGTTGGTACTTGCTACGGCCGACGCTCGAGCGGATGCCATAAAGCTGGATACTGATGGCTGGCAAAGTTGGGAGACCAGGGCCGGCACCAATGGCCAGCGAGCTTGCTGCTTTTTCTGGAACGGAGGGGGCCCGGTGAATGCCGTATGCGAATTGGACGCCAATCAATCGTATGCAATAAGCGACGACTGCGCGCTAATACAGTCGGATCAATTGCGAGTCTATGTACTCATGCAATCGGGAAACGTGCGTGATATTCGTGCTTTCAGCGCCGGATGTCGCGTGGCATCGAAATTCCCGATCAATGACATTGGGAAAATTGACGAGCGCGACAGCATTGCGTGGTTAAGTGCGCAGGTGCAAGATGACAGCGACTTCGCCTCCGACGCCATGCACGCCATTGTCATGCACTCAGACCCGGCGGCGTTCGAGGCACTCACACGCGTGCTGGAAAACCGCTCGCAGAATGTGAAGAATCGGGAAGAAGCGCTGTTCTGGCTTGCGCAGTTGGACTCGGATGAAGCGTTTGACTATCTGGACAGGTTGCTGAGCAAGCGTTGATGGCCTGTGTTCCTTGCGAGTCTAAAAACTGGCCTCGTCATCCTCAACCGCGTAGCCGCACAAATCTTCGACAATTGAGTGAAACTCGTAGACAAACCAGTCGCGAAACATTGCGAAGGTACGATTCTTCGGCCAATCGCTTTCTTCGGTATGCCAGGCGGCCAGTTCGGCCTCAAAAACGATATCGTAGGCCTCAGACAGGGTCTTCAATGCATCGAATTCATCGTCATATTCGGGCAACAGGTAAATCGTTCTTTCGCTGTCCGAATTCGGTGCCAGACCGCTGTCATCCAGTTGCAATGCCCAGTCGATGTAAGGCTGCTTCGGATGAACGATCAGGGCGCTGCGATTAAGCACGATGGAAACCTGACTGGTTGCTCAACATGTTGCCGAGCTTACGTCGCGATTTGACTACTGGCAAGCTTAAGAAGCATCCAGCCAATTCAATTCGTAATCCGGCCAACAAAGCATCCACTTGTGGCGCGAGGCAATCAATCGCTCCAGTTTTTATTGTTCGTCGCCAGCCAGAGGGCACACTCGCCGCCGAGTTCTTCTCTGGAGCGTTCCTCGTAGGCCGCAACCTCGTCATTGCTTAGTACATCACGCCACCGGCCATTGACTCCTCGATGGATAAAAGTCTCCGCGCCACCATCCCAGAATGCGCCACCAAGGGGAACACTTTTCGTCGCATTCGCTTTCATATAGTCGAAACTGCAGTGGAGCAAAATATCGTCCCACGTCTCTTCGTTGATCGGAATCTCAGGAAACCTCGCCAGGTCGCGTATCGCTCCATGCATGTCACTTTTCAGGTTTGCGAAATGCAACATGTACACATTGGGTAAGTCCTTTATCGCCCACCACGTCCGGGCACTCTCCCAGCATGGCCACCAGGGACGACCATTGCCGTCAAGCCAGTCATTAAAATACTGTGTGATTGACTCCGGCGGCTTTTCGATCGGCGGCCCAATTAGATCCGGCGTATTGTTCAGTGCGTCATACCAGGAATCGTTAGCATTGACGTGATGGTTTTACATGCTCCAAACAACATCACGCCCGTCCCTGCCGATGTAGACGTACTTAGCGTTCTCTGAAAATACCAGTGTATCGACCGGCAGGTGTGTCTTTAGAAATCGACGGTGCGTCTGTGCGGCAAGGCACCTAGTCTTCACCGACGGATACGATTCGCTTCATCATCGCCGGGTCCGCCGGTAGCAAACCTGCCTCGGGCAAACGCTGCACCAATTCACGCCACTGCGGCCAAAGCTCAAATGCCTCCTCGAACAAAGGTAATGATTCATCGACGCGGCCAGCAGCGGCCAGTGTTGCTGCGTGCCAGAAAATCATCTCGTGGTTACCAGGCACCAGCGCTTCGGCGCCGCTGTATGCGGCAATGGCTTTGTCAATGTCGCCATTGGTCAGGTGCGCATCACCTTCGTTCATCAGCTTATAGGCACGGGCTGTAAGCAGTAGCCGCTCAAGTTCCGCGAGCGGCGTCGCATGGTCTTCGACACGCAAATCGAAGATCCTGCCGGCCCACGGCGGCTCGCTGGCATCGCCTGAAACCACCAGGAGCGCGGCGGATTGCCGACCGCGAATATCGCCGCCTTCGCCTTGCGCGGCATGCAGTGCCGCCATCATTCTCGCGGCCAGGTCACCTTCCGCATTCTCATAGGCTGTGACCATCGCCGAACACACCGTCGGTTTCCACATGAGGTTGGCCTGTACGCTGAATCCCTCGCCCATCAATTCACAATGCTCGATTATTGCGTTTTCACCGGTGTGGTTCGCGGTTACCCCGGCACTGTCGACCATGCCAACCTGCCGCACGTCCTCGTGCTCATCGGCCGCCAACAGTGCACGCAATGCCTGGTCCGCACTCTTGCCGGCCCGCATCAGCTGTAGTCCGAGCGGTCCGTAAGCAGGGTCCGTAAATGACTGCGTCGCGACCGCACCGATACCGGGCTTCGCCCAGATAACTCCGGAACCAACCGAGAACCAGTGCGACTGAACCGCCGCCCCGAGTTGCCCTGTTGCGGCGTCTCTGGCAACAATGGAATAAGTGTGCACCGGTCGCAGCGGCTTCCCATCGCTATCGGCAATAGCAACCGCGGGCAGGGACATCACGACCCACAGGAAAAGTGACAGTCTTGTTTTCATTTTGAGCCTCAACCTGGACATTGTTCGTTGGGCCTGTGCATGGTGCTGGCAGTGAATCGAGACTGACCGATACGTAGGCGCGGTCTATTGTTGTGGCAGAATGCCACTCCTACGGTCAGTCAGGCTATTCTTCAACCGGCAGCTAGACGGGCAAACTCGGAATATTCGATACGGAATCGTGCAGCGCATCGCGGTCACTGTCAAACGTCGGATCGCTTTGCAGATACACGCTGAGCAGTTCGCCCAGTGCGATCAGCGAGTTCTCGTGACATCGCTCGAAACCATGGGTTGCATCGGTGCCGAAACACACCAGTGCCGTGCGTATGTCATTGCCTGCTTCGATGGCGGATGCGCTGTCGCAACGATAGTAGCGAAACACGTCGCGTTTGTGTCGAATGTCATGTGCCTCGCACAAGCGCAGCAGCTTGTGGGTCAGGTGGAAGTCGAACGGTCCGGTTGAGTCCTTCATACAGACGGTAACGCCGAACTCGTCGGTATTCTGGCCTGGAGCGGACGGGCCCGCGTCGATCGTCAGCATCTCAGCAACGTCTCCGTGCAGTACTGCCGAGGCGCCCGAGCCAACCTCCTCGCTAATCGTGAACAGCAGGTGGCAATCCATGGGCAGTTCGATTTTGCTCTGCACCGCTTCGCGTGCCATTGCGAGCAAAACGGCCACGCCCGCTTTGTCGTCCAGGTATCGGGAGCAGATGAAACCCGTATCGGTCATACGTGTGCCGGGGTTGATCGAAATAATGTCACCAACATTGATGCCGATTTCTTCGAGGTCTTTTGCGTTGTACACCGGATGATCGACACGTAGCTCGACGGTGTCCCAGGAGACAGGCAGCTCGTCAATCTCCGTATTGAAGGTGTGGCCCGCTGCCTTGATGGGCAAGATAGTTCCTTCAAAGTGCGCGTTGTCACCGTAAATTGTCGCGTGCGCGCCCTCGGCAAAGCGGCTCGACCAGGTACCGATCGGGCTGATGCGCAGTCGGCCGTTGTCTTTCAGTCCCGAAACCATTGCGCCGAGTGTATCGAGATGCGCCACGATGGCGCGGTCATGGCTCGAACTCTTTCCCTTCATGTCGGCGCGAATGGCACCGCGCCGGGTGATTTCAAACGGAATGCCCAACGCTTCCAGCTGCTCACAGGTGTAGCGCACCGCTTCGTCGGTGAAGCCTGCGGGGCTGGGTATCTCGAGCAATTCGCAGAGGGTCTTGCGAACATAGTCCATGTCCGGTGCAAATTTCTTCATTAAGACTCGCTTTCTGGGTTGGCTTGAGGCGTGACCTGGGCCACGGTCTGTGGAAACAACAGGTCGACAAAGCGCTCTGCGGTCGGCTGCGGTTCGTGGTTTGCAAGACCAGGTCGTTCGTTGGCTTCGATGATCCAGTAGTCCGGCTGGTCCACGGCCGCAACAATCATGTCGATGCCGACCACCGGGATATTGAGCGTGCGCGCCGCACGTTCGGCGGCCCTGGCGAGCTCCGGGTGCAATTCTTCCGTCACATCGTGCAGGGTACCGCCGGTATGCAGGTTTGCCGTGTCGCGAACCCGGACGACATCGCCCTCGTTCGGTATCGCATCAAGATCCAGGTCCGCCTCACGCAAACAACGCCTCGTCGTAGCGTCAACCGGTATCGAACTCTCGCCATCTGTTGCCGCTCTGCGACGACGGCTTTGCTTTTCGATCAATTCCTCGGCTGTATCGACGCCGTTGCCGATAATTTCTGCCGGGCGCCGGATCGCGGCGGCCACCACGTCACCGTCGATAACGATGATGCGCAGGTCGTCACCTGCAACGAAAGTCTCCAGCATTACGTTCGCCGAAACGCGCGCCGCGACCCTGATCGCCTCGTCCATTTCCGGCACCGTGCTGATACCCACGGTGACGCCATTGCCCTGCTCGCCGCGAACCGGTTTGACTACGATCCTGCCGTGCCGCTCGAGAAACGCCCTGTTCGATGAATCTGAACCGACGAGCTGGCTCAGGGGGGTACTAAGTCCTGCCTCACGCAGCAGCGCAATGGAAACGTCTTTGTTGTCACAGCGGCTCATTGCGATAGCCGAGGTCAGCTCACTCAAAGACTCGCGGCAAACAACACTCTTCGCACCGACGCGTAGTGAAAAATAGCCATTCGCAGGATCGATGAGCGTAACGGCGATGCCACGCCGCCGGGCTTCGTCAACAATTATTCGGGCATACGGGTTCAGCTCGCTTTCCCGTTCGTCCGTTCCAACATAAAGGGGCTCATTAATTGCGTTCTTGCGCTTGATGCAAAATACGGGAATACGTTGAAAGCCCATCTTGTTGTACAGACTGATGACAGCTTCGTTGTCATACATTACCGAGAGATCCATGAAGTCGCGCGCACGCGCCTGGAAGTGATCGGCGAGATGACTGACCAGTGCACGGCCAACACCCGGGAGTGCGGCCTGCGGATCCACGGCCAGCGCCCAGAGGCTCGAACCATTTTCGGTATCATCGAAAGCGCGCTTGTGGTCCACACCCATTACGGTACCGATGATCCGCTGGTTCTTGGTATCTACGGCAACGAAGTGAGTGAGCACACGCGATGAAACCTGCTCCAGCAGAAAGTCGGGCTCGACGGGTACCATGTTGCGGGTTGCGAGCAGGCGGCCCACGGCTTTCGCATCGCTCCTGTCCTGCATGCGGCGAATCTGAAATCCTTTTGGTCGCACGCGTGAGCTACGGTAGTTGTAGAGCCACAGCCGGTAGGTGTGGGACGGGTCGAGAAAGAGTTCTTGCGGGCGCAACGACAGGATGACGTGCGGATCCTTGATATAGAGCGCAATGTTGCGTTGCTTCGGCGACTCGTCGGAGATCGTATCCGCGAGTCGCTGGTTATCGCCGAACGTGTGCGCGAATATCAGCGTTCCCCACCCGCAATCGACGGTTGCCTCCGAGCTCGCGCGCTGGCCGCGCAGCCCGGTGCGGTCGTCCCAGTTGCGCAAGGTCGGTGCGCCCTGCCGGTCTATGCGGTGCTGCCGCCTGTCCGTTGCCATCCTCGTCACCCGTCCAGGTGTTGTTGCAGCCAGGCTTCGAGCAGTGCGACCTGCCACAACTTGGAGCCGCGCAGCGGGGTAAGGTGCTCATGCGGGGCGTCGAGCAATTCGTCAATATAGGGTCTCCGGAACAGCCCACGCTCGCCGGCCGTACGTGAGTTCAGCGTATCTTTTACGAATTCCAGACTACCGCCGCTCAAGTATTTCAGTTCCGGCACCGGGAAATAGCCTTTCGGGCGATCGATAACCTCGGCGGGAATCACTTTTCGAGCGAGTTCTTTCAACACGTACTTGCCGCCGCCATCAACCTTGAATCCGGGCGGGATACGCGCCGCGAGTTCCACCACTTCATGGTCCAGAAATGGCACCCGCGCTTCGAGCCCCCAGGCCATGGTCATGTTGTCCACGCGCTTGACCGGATCCTCGACCAGCATGATGCTGGTATCGAGATGCATGGCCATATCGATCGGCCGTTCAGCGTCCGCGAGTGCAAAATGCTGACGGATGAACGCCGAACTCGCATCACCCGGATCAAAAGCAGCATTCACCGCACGCTGGTATTCGGCATGATCGCGATCGAAGAAAACCGCTTCGTAGTCCGCCACCGGCTCGGCACTGTCCATCATCGGTGGATACCAGTGATAGCCAGCAAAAATTTCATCGGCGCCCTGTCCACTTTGTACCACCTTAACATGCTCGGAAACTGCTTTGCTCAGCAGGTAGAACGCGATGTTGTCGTGACTGACCATCGGTTCCGACATCGCGTCGATACAATCCGGCAAGTGTTTCAGCAATTCACCCGATGGCACGCGAATCTGGTGATGTTCAGTATCGAATCGCTCGGCGATTATGTCTGAGTAGCGAAATTCATCGCCCTCTTCATTCTCACGTGTCTCGAAGCCGACGGAAAATGTCTGCAGTCCCTGCTGCCCGTGTTTTGCCAGCAACCCGACGATGAGGCTGGAATCCAGCCCCCCCGATAGCAGCACACCAACCGGCACGTCGCCTGTTAGTCTGCGACGTACGGCTTTGTTCAGAACTTCGGCGGTACGTTCACGCCATTCCTCGAAGCTGACCTGATCGTCGCCGGGCTGGCGCCGAAAAGATGGCTTCCACCAGGTTTCCACGGCTTCGCAGCCCTTGCGATCGATCATAACCCGGCTGGCCGGCGGGAGCTTGCGGACGTCGGCAAGGATTGTACGAGGCGCGGGGACGACGGAGTGAAAGCTCATATAGTGGTGCAGGCCGACGGCGTCAATTGAACTCGTCTGCTTCGATGCCGCGACCAGCGCCGGCAGCGATGAGGCGAATCGGATGCAATTCTTTTCCCGCTGCAGATAGAGTGGTTTGATACCCAGGCGGTCACGCGCAAGAAAGACGTGATCCTTGCCCGGGTCGTGAATGGCGAACGCAAACATGCCGTTGAATCGATCGACGCAGTCCTTGCCCCACTCGATGTACGCACGAAGAATGACTTCGGTATCGCTGCGTGAACGGAAAGGGTGGCCTAGCTTCCCGAGTTCCGCGCGCAGTTCATTGTGGTTATAAATGCAGCCGTTGAAAACAATACAGCAGCCGCTGGTCTCGTCCGTCATCGGCTGCGCTGCGCGGTCGCTGAGATCGACAATTTTCAAACGCCGGTGGCCAAATGCAACCCAGCCACGCTCAACAAGTCCGTGATCGTCCGGACCGCGTGACTTCATTTTTTCGGACATCAATGCAACGCGCTGTTTTGACGCGGGTTGCTGATCAAAGCGAATCTCGCCTGCTATTCCACACATACCTTGTCGCCACGCTGTCGCGTGCTACTCCTTTATTGCCTTGGCTTTTTCTGGCGCTTCACCGCGAGCATCACCGAGTGCCTCGAGCTTCACGACAAATACATCGCAGTCCACTGCCTCGAATACCTCTTCCGCTGTGCTGCCGACGAGCCAGCGCTGCAACCAGTTCCTGCCCACCGCGCCGACTATTGCAATATTGATATCGTGCTCCTCAACGGTGTCTGCAATGGCATTCGCGGTATCACCGATACTGAGATGCCGGTGCTGTTCATCGACGCCGAAGCGGCTCGCAATCTCATCAAGCCGTGAGCGGTGCATGTCGCGCACTGCATCAATCAGCTTTACGTCGACCCTCGGCAGCGGAGCCGCCGCGGCACCCGCGCCACCGGCGAGCGGCAA
>DDIS01000060.1:0-701 GCA_002338615.1 Proteobacteria bacterium UBA1844
TATAATGTTATGACCGGCACCGAAGCTACTCATCGCGCAGTGCGCGGCGCAGGATCTTGCCAACGTTGGTTTTGGGCAGCTCGTCGCGAAATTCGACGACCTTCGGGCGCTTGTAGTTCGTGAGGTTTTTGCGGCAGTAGTCGAGCACATCCTGCTCGCTGACCGATGGGTCGGTGCGTACTGCGAAAATCTTTACGACTTCGCCCGAATGCTCGTCGGGGATACCAATCGCTGCTGCCTCCAAGATGCCGTCCATCTCGACCACGACACTCTCGATCTCGTTCGGGTACACATTGAAGCCCGACACGAGGATCATGTCTTTTTTCCGATCCTCGATGAAAAAATATCCCTGCTCGTTCATGTGGCCGATATCACCGGTACGCAGCCAGCCACCCGGCAGCATGACCTCGGAGGTTTCCGCGGGTCTTTGCCAGTAGCCCTCCATGACCTGCGGTCCCTTGATGCAGATTTCACCCACCTCGCCAATGGGCAGCGGGTTGCCGTCATCGCCGGCGATCATTGCATCCGTTGAGGGAATCGGCAGCCCGATGGTGCCGGTAAATTTGCTGCCGGGAATATTGATGATCGCGGCCGGCGATGTTTCCGTCAGGCCATAACCCTGTGCAATCTCGCAGCCGGTAACGGCGGCCCATTTTTTTGCAACAGCCGCCTGCACGGCCATGCCACCGCCCACGCAGACG
>DDIS01000060.1:792-3011 GCA_002338615.1 Proteobacteria bacterium UBA1844
CATGCCACCGCCCACGCAGACGCGAAACTCGCTGAAATCCAGTTCGGCAAATCCGGGCGTGTTGAGGAGTGCCGCAAACAGCGTGTTGACCGCGGTGAAATAGTTGAATCGATAGTTGGCAAGTTCCTTGACGAAACCCGGAAAGTCGCGGGGATTGGTGATGAGAACGTTCCGGCCACCACGCGCCATCACAACGAGACAATTACCCTGCAGGGAAAAGATATGATAAAGCGGCAGTGCCGTAATGGCCGTGATCGGCTCGACACCGTCGTATATGTTACCCAGCCAGGCCTCTGTTTGCGCAACGTTATACACCAGGTTGCGATGACTCAACATCGCGCCCTTCGAGATACCCGTGGTCCCGCCCGTGTATTGCAAAAATGCAATGTCAGCGAGCCCAAGGTCAACGAACTGCAGACTGACCCCTGATCCTTGCCGCAATGCACTCTTGAAGCTGATGGCATCCGGCAAACGGTAGCGCGGTACTTTCTTTTGCACGTGGCGCAACACGAAATTCACAATCCAGCCTTTCGGCCTGGCAAGCAGTTCGCCGATCGAGGTCGTCACGATGTGGCGGACGTCGGTTTCGGCCAGCACGCTCTGCAGCACATGGGCGAAATTTTCGAGAACCACAATGGCTTTGGCACCCGAGTCGGCAAGCTGATGTGAAAGTTCGCGCCCGGTATACAGCGGGTTGACGTTGACTGCGACGAGGCCCGCACGAAAAATGCCACACAGTGCAACCGGGTATTGCAGGATATTCGGCAACATGATCGCGACCCGCTCGCCACGGGTCAGCCCCAGGGTATTTTGCAGGTAACAGGCGAACTGCAGCGACATCGCATCGAGCTGTCGATAGCTGATCGAGGTGCCAAAATTTTCGTAGGCAGTATTGTCGGCAAAACGTTCGAACACATCGTCGAACATGTCGCGCAGGGATCGATATGGCGGTGTCGGTACAATAGCCGGCACGCCCTCGGGATAGGATTGCAGCCACGGTTGCGCGACACTGCTCGCCTTGTGCGCTTTACTCACTTTGCAACACCTTGTGCAGCTTGCCCGGGCACAGGTAGCGCATCACGGATAACCGGCCAGGCATTGTCGAGCAGGATCGATTGCGCCCGGGCATTCGGATGAATGCCATCGGCCTGCATCAGGTCTTTGTTGAATGCGACGTCGTGCATGAAAAACTCTACCCAGGCGACATCTTCCTCGGCCGCCAGCTCTCGAAACGTTGCCTCAAAGGCTTTTGAATAGCGAGGGCCGTAGTTTAACGGGATGCGAATACCGAGCAACACTACACTGGCGCCCGCGTCCCGGCCAGCAACAACGATTTTTTGCAGATTGTCGTACAATCGCGTAGTGGGCAGCCCGCGCAAGCCGTCGTTGCCTCCGAGTTCCACGACCAGCAACACCGGCGCGAATCGTTGCATCGCGCTTTTGATGCGTTCTGCGCCACCTTCTGAAGTTTCTCCGGTGATACTGGCGTTCACTACACGATGTTCGTACCCTAGGGACGCCAGGCGCTGCTGCAACAAACTCGGCCAGGACTGGTCAATCTCCATGCCATAGCCGGCGCTCAGGCTGTCACCGAACACCAGGATCGTCGGTTTCTCATCGCCCGCGGCCAGGGCCGATGACAACAACAATAACAACAGGATGAAAGTTTTTCGCATGTCAGACAAGACGCCAGTCGCCAGCGCCGTATTGTTGGCCAGTGAAATTACGAAACAGGTTAGCAGCCCGGAAGGCGATCTGACCATTCTTTACGATGTTAGTTTTTCCGTCACGGCAGGGGAAACAATCGCGGTGGTAGGTCCGTCGGGCGCCGGTAAATCCACGTTGCTCGCCCTGCTTGCAGGTCTCGACTTGCCGAGCTCGGGGTTCGTTGAGCTCGCCGGCCACAACCTCGGCCAGCTCGATGAGGATGGTCGTGCCCGAGTTCGTGCGCAAAACGTAGGTTTCGTGTTCCAGTCCTTTCATCTCGTACCCGCCCTCAACGCGCTCGAAAACGTGATGTTGCCGCTGGAGCTTGCAGGCCAGAGGGACGCGCGCGCAGCCGCGCTCGAGAGCATCCGCGAGGTCGGCCTGTACGAGCGGCGAAGCCACTACCCCGCGCAATTATCCGGCGGCGAAAAGCAGCGCGTGGCACTTGCGCGGGCGTTTGTGACGCGGCCCGCCGTATTGTTCGCCGATGAGCCAACCGGCAACCTTGATGC
>DDIS01000060.1:3147-4408 GCA_002338615.1 Proteobacteria bacterium UBA1844
TCATGGAACTCATGTTTGAGCTGAACCGCAATTCCGCGACGACACTGGTACTGGTAACACACGACGAGGCGCTGGCCAGTCAATGTGGTCGAACCCTCGCGCTGGAGGCGGGTCGCCTGGTGCGTGATTCGAGTCAATCAACATGAATGCGGCAGGCTTTGCAGTGCGAAGTTTTGCACGGGAATTGCGCTCGGGCGAGGTGCAGGTCCTGCTGGCGGCTGTCGTGGTTGCTGTGGCTGCGCTGACAGCTGTGGGCTTTTTGACCGACAGGATCGGCAAAGCGGTTGCGCGGCAGGCCAACGAGGTGCTGGCTGCCGACCTGCGGCTGCGCTCTGCTGAGCCGATTCCGGAAAGGTGGCGGGAACTTGCAGACGAGTATGGCTTGTCCGATGCGAGCCTGGTGTCCTTTCCCAGCGTGGTTTATGGCGGCAACGCGAGCGCCCTGAGCACCCTGCTTGCGGTAAGCGATGGCTATCCCCTGCGCGGCCGCTTGCGAATTTCCGATCAGCTGTTTGGCACTGAGCGCGATGCAAGCGGCATCCCGGGCAGCGGTGAAGTCTGGGCCGACAGCTCCCTGCTGGCGAGATTGGGAGTGCAGGTCGGCGACACGCTCGAAGTTGGCAGCAGCGCGTTTCGAATCACGGCCGTGCTCACCTACCGCCCCGACCAGTCGATTGGTTTTGCCTCGCTCGCGCCCAGCCTGCTGCTCAATGAGGCGGATCTCGATAGCACGGGCCTGATCGGTGCAGGCAGCCGGGTTCAGTACTCGCTGCTGGTTGCGGGCAAGGACCAGTCGGTCGCCGACTACAGCGCCGCGATCGAACCCTTGTTGCCGGATACGCTGCGTCTGCGTTCGGCCGAGGAAAGCAGCGAGCGCGCATTTGCCGCGGCCGATCGTGCAAAGCGTTTCCTGTCCCTGACGGCCGTCATCAGCCTGCTGCTCAGCGCGGTCGCCATCGCGATGTCCGCACGCCGTTTTGCGCAGCGACGAATGGACACCGTCGCACTGATGAAAAGCCTGGGCGCAACGCAGGGCTTTGTGATTCGAACGTCCCTTGTACAACTTGTCGCTATCGGTGTGATTGCCGTCTTGCTCGGCAGCCTGCTCGGCTTTGCCGCCGAGGCGCTGCTGTCGTGGCTGATCCGCGACATCATCGCGGGTGACCTGCCGCGACCCGGACCGGCGCCCGTGTTCCTGGCAGCGGGCAGCGCCATGTTGCTGCTCGCCGGCTTCGCCTTGCCCTCACTGCTGCCACTGAAA
>DDIS01000029.1 GCA_002338615.1 Proteobacteria bacterium UBA1844
GGCGGGCGCAGTGGCGACCGGGGCCGGAGCCGCATAATTTACCGGCGCAGCGAGCACCATACCGCCTTGCGGGTAACGACTGATGCGCACGGATTCTTCACCTTCGGTAATTTCTATCTCGGCGATTCCGGATTCATCCAGCAGTTCGATCAGCTTTTTTACTTTTCTGATGTCCATCAGGTTCCCTCTCCCGGGGCCAGGTAATTGCTCGCAGCGAGGATCGCGAGCTCGTAGCCGAAAGGGCCAATGCCAATCAGGCAGCTCGTCGCAATATCGCTGAAATAACTGTGATGACGAAACTGTTCCCGTGCGAAGGTGTTGCTGAGGTGCAGTTCGACAAATGGTATGGCAACTGCCAGTAGCGCGTCGCGCAGTGCGATGCTGGTGTGCGTGAACGCGCCCGGGTTCAGGATGATGAAGTCCGTTGCATCCGCTCTGGCCTGTTGCACCCGATTGATCAGTTCGTGTTCGGCATTGGACTGAAAGCACGCCAGTGTGTGCCCCCTCGCGGCTGCCAGCTCTGTTGCCCGTGCCTCGATATCGGCGAGCTGCGCGCTGCCGTAAACCTCGGGCTCACGGCTGCCGAGCAGGTTCAGATTCGGGCCGTTGATCAGAAGTAGCGAAGCCATTTCAACCGGTAGCTAACGAGATTGCCGAAGATGGCGGCAATTCTAACCCTTATCCGGCCAATTGTTGCAAGTTTCGGCAGAGAATCAATTTTTCTACAGCAGCTCGAAGGCGCCTTTGGCGGAGTCTTTCGTGATCTGGCCGGCATCGAGTTGCGTGAGGATATTGCTGATGTCATCAAGCTTCTCACGATGCAATTCGCCAAGGTAAGCACCCAGGTACTCTCCGTCGCGCGCTATGATCATCGTGAATGGCATCGCAATGAAGGAGATGCCGGAGGATTCGGCCACCGCCATCGCATCTTCCTCGCCGATGAGAATCGGATAATTGAATTGGGCAGCTGCCGCATAATTGGCGACGGCATCCGCAAAGTCGACCGCAATGCCCATGACAAGTACTCCGTCATCGCCTTGCTCGGCCTGAAATGCTTTTAGCACCGGAATTTCGCGGCGGCAGGGCGCACACCAGGTTGCCCAGAAATTCAGCAGGCGATTGCGGCCGTCGAACTCGGAAAACGCCCGGGCATTGCCATCGAGATCATTAAGCGTGAAGGCCGGGTACTGAACAATGTCCGGCCCATTCGAATTTACGGCTGCGTCGGGCACGGCCGACTCGGCCATTTTCGCATGCTCAACCGGCACCCGGGCGACATAAAGAAGTACGCCAGCCATCAAAGCGACGAAAGCTACTGCAAAAATCAGGAAAGAACGATGCATGCCCGTTAGTCTACTTGAATGTTAGTGAGACTGTGAAAATCCAGTTACCGCAGGTGCGGCCGGGTTCCGGGGGCTTTTTGACCGAAGTAAAGCGGAGCGCCGCGCAGCGGCGTGAGCCATGGGGGAAAGAAGCCCCCGGAGCTCGGCCGCACCGGAAAACCCTTGGGGACACAACTACAGTGCGACCGCCTGGGCGACATGTTCGGCAAAATCTTCGGCGTTCATGAAACCAACCACCTCATAACCATGTCGCTGTGCGCCATCGCTGCCGAAGAAAATAATGGTGGGCGGTCCGAACACACCGAAGCGCTCCAACAGCTGTTTGTCGTCGACATCGTTTTTCGTTACGTCAGCCTGCAACATGACCGTGTTGGCGAGCGCCGCCTGTACCTCGGGCGTAAAGAAGGTGTATTCCTCCATTTCGAGACAGGACACGCACCAGTCAGCATAGAAGTCGAGCATGGCACTTTTGCCATTCGCGGCGGCGGCCGCGATTTCGCGATCGAGGTCGGCGACGGTTTTCACGCGTCTGAATTCGGAATGCAGGCTGGCGACCGGGCCCGTAGAGCTACCCACGGAAACGCTGGCCAGCGGCTTCAACGGGTTGGTCACACCGGTCAAGGCGCCGAGGATCAAAAGCAGGCCGTAGAAAACGGCCATCAAGCCAAAACCCTTGCCGAGCTTTTGCGGCGTCGTTGCCCCGGCTGCCAGCGTCGTCAGGCCCCCCATGAACACGCCGCCAATCAGGATCAGTGCCGCCCACAACAGCATCGTGACTGTGCCGGGCAGAATTCGGGACAGCATCCAGATGGCAAGCCCGAGCATCATGAAGCCAAACGCGCCTTTGACCGTGATCATCCAGCCACCGGACTTTGGCAGGAATTTGCCTTGCGCGGCGCCAACCAGCAGCAAGGGTGCGCCCATGCCGAGGCTCATCGCGAACAATGCCAGCCCGCCGCGCAGCATGTCGCCGGTTTGTGCAATCACCGTGAGTGCGGCAATCAAGGCCGGCGCGACACAGGCGGTAACGACCAGCGCGGAAATAGCGCCCATTACGAACGCCCCGATCGCAGTACCGCTCTTTTGCTTGCCGCTGGCGCCGGCAAGCTTGCTTTGCACGGACGATGGCATTTGCAGATCGAATACGCCAAACATACTCACCGCCAGCACCACGAACACACCGGCGAACAGGATCAGCACCCAGGGCTGATTAAATGCCGCCTGCAGTTGCAGGCCGGCCGCTGCGGCCGCAACACCGGCACCTGTGTATACAATCGCCATGCCCATGACGTAGGCGAGCGCAAGCAGGAAGCCGCGCATCGGGCTGACCTTGTCACCGTCGCCGGCAATGATGCCGGAGAGTATCGGCACCATGGGTAAAACGCAGGGCGTAAATGCGAGGCCAAGGCCCGCCAGGAAGAAAACACCAATTGCAGCCCAGAGACTCGATTCGGTAATTATTGTTGCAAGGCGTGCCTGCTCGGAAACCGGTGCAGTGCCGGTATCTCGCCGGGGCAAGGTTGACAGATCCGTGACAGTCTCGGCTGCGGGCAGACTGACGGTCATTACCCTGGTTTGCGGCAGGTAACAAAGGCCCTCGTCAGCACAGCCCTGGTAGCTGACTTCAATTTCGATATCCGTTGCTGCCGGTGTCGCACGCGCTATCGCGAGTCGACCGACGACTTCGTCGTAATAGACTTCCTGCTCGCCGAAAAACTCGTCGGAATGAATCTTGCCTTGCGGAAGCTCAAGTGTGCCTGCGCGTGCGTCATCGCCGAGTACTTTCGCCGAGAGCTTGTTCTTGTAAAGGTAGTAGCCCGGAATAATCCGGACGCCGACTTCCACGGTATTACCATCAACGGCGAAAAGGTCCGGAAAAAACACGTCTTCGGGCGGTGGAAAATCGCTCTG
The DNA here is from genome assembly GCA_002338615.1 of Proteobacteria bacterium UBA1844. Taxonomy (GTDB): domain Bacteria; phylum Pseudomonadota; class Gammaproteobacteria; order Steroidobacterales; family Woeseiaceae; genus UBA1847. The sequence goes on from DDIS01000029.1 coordinate 3,255, forward strand.
GCTCTTGCCGCCAAGCACGCCAAGATCCAGTTTTTTCGCGGCCGCATGCGCTGGCTGCAACGCGACCGTTTCGATCCAGGATTGCGGTACGTAGCAGAATCCCATATCGAGGCAACCGCGACTGTTGATGGTCAGTGGCAGCGAAGCGGGCTTGTCGCCCTTGACCGAGTAGGGGATGCGCACAAAGAAATTGCCACGGTAAATGGTCTGTTCGCCGAGAAATTCATCCTCGTGGCGCTCGCCCTCTGGCAATTCCGGTGTGCCGAGCACGATAGCGGGGCTGCCGCTCTTGAAACCGAACGCGTCACGGTACATGTAGGCGTCGTCGTCCACGGCCCAGTCGATTTCAAGCGCATCGCCCGCATCGAAAATGGCGTAGCGGAATACCTCGTCGGGCGGAGCAGGTGCATTCCCGGCCTGGGCGGCGCATGCGAGACACAGCATGGACCAGGCAAGACTCATGATCAGGGTACGAAAGGCTCGATTCACACTGTTCTCGGCATTGATTACGGTATCGGGGTTCGGTCTTGGTTTAATCGGGGCCAGACCTAAGACCAGCTCTGTCCGCCGAATGTTACGGGTTTGGCCGACGTTGTCATTGACTTGGGTCTGATTTTTCTTTGGAAAACCGCGGCGGCGGGTCTTGAATTTCCCTGGCCCATGCCCATAATTAGCACTCCTTACGGTCGAGTGCTAACAACCCGATTCGTAAAATTGCAGGAACTTGCTTTTAAATCAATTGTTTACAGGAGAAGTTACCATGAAGATTCGACCGCTTCATGATCGGGTCATCGTCAAGCGCATGGAAGAAGAGCGCACATCGCCGGGTGGCATTGTCATTCCGGACGCTGCGGCGGAAAAACCGATCAAGGGTGAAGTTATCGCAGCCGGTAACGGCAAAATTCAGGAAAACGGGGAGCTCAGAGCCCTGGACGTCAAGGTTGGTGACAAGGTGCTGTTCGGCAAGTACGCCGGCACGGAAGTCAAGGTCGACGGCGACGAGCTGCTGGTCATGAAAGAAGACGACATCATGGCGGTAATCGAGGGCTAGAAGTCAGACCTCGGTTGGCAATTTGTATATTGATTAAAGATTAATCACTGTGGCCGCGGCCGCAGGATCATCAATTTTAAAGGAAAGTGAAATGGCTGCTAAAGAAATACGATTTAGCGACGATGCGCGCCAGAGAATGTTTGCGGGAGTCAATATTCTTGCGAACGCGGTGAAGGTAACCCTGGGTCCGAAAGGCCGCAACGTCGTACTCGACAAGAGTTTCGGCGCACCGACCGTCACCAAAGACGGTGTCTCGGTTGCAAAGGAAATTGAACTGGAAGACAAGTTCGAGAATATGGGCGCACAGATGGTCAAGGAAGTTGCTTCCCAGACGTCTGACATCGCGGGTGATGGCACGACGACCGCAACGGTACTGGCACAAGCAGTTCTCCGTGAAGGCCTGAAGTCTGTTGCGGCGGGTATGAATCCGATGGATCTGAAGCGCGGCATCGACAAGGCCTCGGCTGCGATCGTCGCAGAACTGAAGAAACTGTCCAAGCCCTGCGAAGATGAGAAAGCAATCGCCCAGGTGGGCTCTATATCTGCCAACTCGGACGTTGAAATTGGCGAAGTCATCTCCGGTGCCATGCAGAAAGTAGGCAAGGAAGGCGTCATCACGGTTGAAGAGGGCTCGGGCCTTGAAAATGAGCTTGAAGTCGTCGAGGGCATGCAGTTTGATCGTGGCTACCTGTCGCCGTATTTCATCAATGACGCACAGAGTCAGCAGGTTGAGCACGAGAATCCGCTGGTGTTGCTGTACGACAAGAAAATCTCGAACATTCGCGATCTTCTGCCGGTCCTCGAAGGTGTTGCAAAAGCGGGTCGTCCGCTCCTGATCGTTGCCGAAGATGTTGAAGGCGAAGCCCTGGCAACGCTGGTTGTGAACAACATCCGCGGTATCGTAAAGGTTGCTGCCGTCAAGGCGCCTGGTTTCGGCGATCGTCGCAAAGCCATGTTGCAGGACATTGCTATTCTGACTGGTGGCCAGGTGATTTCTGAGGAAGTTGGTCTGTCACTTGAAAAAGCGACGCTCGACGACCTTGGCGAAGCGAAGAAGATTCAGATCACCAAGGAAAACACGACCATCATCGACGGCGCCGGCCGTAGCGAAGACATCAAGGGCCGTGTTGCGCAGATCAACAAGGAAATCGAAGACTCAACTTCGGACTACGACAAGGAGAAGCTGCAGGAACGTGTTGCCAAGCTCTCTGGCGGTGTTGCAGTTATCAAGGTTGGTGCGGCTACCGAAGTCGAGATGAAGGAAAAGAAAGCACGCGTTGAAGACGCACTGCACGCAACGCGCGCAGCGGTTGAAGAAGGCGTGGTTCCTGGCGGTGGTGTAGCGCTGATTCGTGCCGTCAAGTCAATCGGCAAGCTGAAAGGCGATAACGATGATCAGGACGTTGGTATCGCAATTCTGAAGCGAGCGGTTGAAGAGCCGCTGCGGCAGATCGTACGCAACGCAGGCGGCGATGCCAGTGTTGTCTTGAATGCGGTATCGCTAGGCAAAGGCAACTACGGTTACAACGCTGCAACGGGCGAATACGGCGACATGATCGAGGCCGGTATTCTCGATCCGACCAAGGTAACCCGTTTTGCACTGCAAAACGCTGCCTCGGTAGCCGGGCTGTTGCTGACGACCGAAGCGATGATTGCCGATGCACCGAAGAAGGACGAAGGTGGCGGCGCAATGCCGGATATGGGCGGCATGGGCGGCATGGGCGGCATGATGTAAGCCACCCCGCTTCAAGCACGACGAAAAAGAAGCCCGGCGAGCAATCGCCGGGCTTTTTTTATAGTGTGCCGTTGTATCTTGCCCGGTATGCGCCATATCTGCGCTACACGATGCGACAAAGCAGCGAAGGAGAATTGCAAATGACCACGCCAAAAGACGAGATCCGGGATGTCGAACTGCGCGAACGCCTGACGCCGGAGCAATATCGGGTGACCCAGCAACAGGCAACAGAGGCAGCTTTTTCGGGCAAGTATGTCGACCACAAGCAGGATGGAACCTACACTTGCGTTGTTTGCGCGAACCCGCTTTTTCGCTCTGATGAAAAATACGATTCCGGTTCGGGCTGGCCGAGTTTCTGGCTACCGCTCGCAGGCGACCGGGTGCACACCAAACTGGACGAGAGTCACGGCATGCGTCGCGAAGAGGTGTTGTGTGCGAACTGTGGCGCCCACCTTGGACACCTGTTTCCGGACGGCCCGCCGCAGTCGGGCAATCGCTTTTGCATTAATTCGGCGTCGCTCGATTTCGTGCCGAAAGATGACTAAGACTGTGTCAGAAGATCAGGAAAGCAACCGCGCCTACCAACCTATCGAATGCGATGACCATGATTTTGTTGAAATCGCGTGCCTGGATGCGTATGAGGTCGAGCTGGTTACTGACGATGGGCCTGTTACCGGTATTGCCGAAACCACGCGCACGGAAGCAGAGGGTGAATTCCTCTGTCTGAAACCGCGGGGCGACGTGGCTCAGCGCGTGCGCCTGGATCGGATCCGGCGGCTCATCGTGCTGACGCGCCCAAGCCGGTTTCGGGAGCACGACTTCCGCGCTCCACGCGGCAATTGCAAACGAGGGTGACCGGTAGCCGCGAAGCGGCCCCAATGTTTGGTTCTATAGTCTCGACTTTCGCGCAACGTCAACCCGACTACTTTGCAAGTGGACGACAACGGCGTGGAATTGACGCCGGAGCGTATTCACCAGGCGCTGCGCAGTGTCGCCGGCATCGCCCAGAACCCGACGGTAACCAGCAATTTCCCGCTCTCGGCTGGAATCTTGCCAATTTACAAAGCCTGACTCTTTTTTCGATAAGTTGTCAGGGAGTGCCGGGCACAGCGCGACGCTTCTCTCCGGATTTTCGGTGACGTGCGACGCTGCGATAGTGGCTGACGAGGCGAAAACCAAGCAACACCGTGAGTATCGTCGCGTATAAAAGCGGCTCGCGGATGTCCGCTTTGACCTGCCACCAGTAGTGCCACACGCCCAGCACGCCGACCACATACACAGCGTAGTGCAATTGCTGCCAGCGCTTGCCCATGCGGCGACGCATGACAGCGGTTGACGTGGCGGCCATTGCCGTCAGCAACACGAACGCCGCGAAACCGAGCGTAATAAACGGGCGCTTGACGATATCCTCGAGGATTGCTGAGAGCAGCAAGCCCTGGTCGAGAATGAGCCAGACCAGGAAATGCATGAGTACATAGAAAAAAGCGAACAGGCCCAGCATGCGCCTGAAACGCGACAACCAGTTCCAGCCGGAAATTTTGCGCAGCGGCGTGATCGAAAGAGCGATCATGATGAATCGCAGGGCCCAGTTGCCAAATCGATCCTGCAGGTCTTCGACAGGGTTGGCATCAAGGCCGCCCGTGATGTTGAACGCGTCGCCCACGGCCAGCAGAAATGGCAACAGGCACAGCAGGAAAATGACCGGCTTGGCCCAGCGCACTTTTTGCAGCGTATTCAAAATGGAGCTAGTGTCCCGTGCGGCCAATTCGTTGATCTATTTCGGCCCGTTTTTCCGTGCTGCGGCGTTTTGCCTTCTCGCCATAGCTACGGCTATGACTCGTCGGCAAGCCTTGCAGGCCGAAAAAACGGACTCGAACTACATTCATCGAATTAACCACACGGGACACTAGAAGTTCTTGCGGAGATCGAGACCCTTGTAAAGATCCGCCACCTGCTCACCGTAACCGTTAAACATCCGGGTCGGGATCTTGTCGGCGAACAGACCAGTGCCGATGCGTCGCTCGCGCGCCTGGCTCCAGCGTGGATGATCCACGTCCGGATTGACGTTCGCATAAAAGCCATATTCCTGCGGCGCTGACAGGTTCCAGCTGGTTCTCGGTTGTTTTTCTACAAAGCTCATCCTGACGATGCCCTTGATGCCCTTGAAGCCATACTTCCATGGCGTCACGAGCCGGATCGGTGCGCCGTTCTGGTTCGGCAACGCTTCGCCGTAGATACCAATTGCGAGGATGGCCAGCGGATTCGTCGCCTCCGCAATCGTCAGGCCTTCGCGATAGGGCCAGTCGAGCACGCGCGAGCGCTGGCCAGGCATGCGGGAAGGATCATGCAGCGTTGTAAATGCGACATATTTTGCTTTCGAGGTCGGTTTGAAGCGCTTGACTACTTCGGCGAGGGAAATCCCGACCCATGGTATGACCATAGACCAGGCTTCGACGCAGCGCATGCGATAAATGCGCTCTTCGGCATCGAAAGGCTTGATGAAATCGTCAAAATCGTACGTACCGGTTTCCTCCGCTTCGCCGTCAACCGTAATCTTCCAGGGCCTCGGTTTGAATTTCTGTGAGTACTTGTGTGGATCGGCTTTGCCGGTACCAAACTCGTAATAATTGTTATACGTAGAGATGTCCTCAAGGCTGTTATTACGTTCTTCCTTGCTGAATCTGCTTGTCGCGATATTCGGTATCTTCGCGTGCTCCTCCACCGGAACCACGGCGGAAAGTGCCGGGCCCGCCAGCGCCGAACCGCCGATAGCGCCAGCCGATTTCAAAAAATTGCGCCGGTTCAGGTAGTTGCTCTTGCTGGTGATTTCAGAAGGACGAATATCCTCAGCTTTGCGGATCAGCATGGTTGGCTCCTTTGGATTGTGACTCGTGGATTGTCACTCGCGATTTCCAGTTTGTATGGTCGCATTCAATATAGACAGACCGTCGAGGTTCGAACTTTATTGCACTTTTTATGGTGCAAATGTCAGTGTACGCATGCGCACGGCTCCTGCCCGGTATCCTGCGGAGGCCAGCGCCGGCCATAGGTGCCGCCAGGGGCAGGCAAGCTCGCGCAAGCCGTGCAATAAAACGACGGGTTCGCCCGGTCCTTGCCCGTAAACGGCCATGCGGATGCCGTTCGAATCGACAAATCGTGGTTCTGGAAACACGGCGGATCCTGACTTGGATGTGACGGAGTATGGGCCCCGTACTTTAAGGAAATGGTACAAAAGCGCAAAATCGGCTTGTTTTTTCGGGGCGCGACCGCTACCTTCTTCGCCAGACGTCGATGGGGACGAGTATGCGGGCCATGCGGCCAAAGCGACCGGAGGAGGGTGTGAGCTCCGGGCCGATATCCGCTGAACATCACCCCGGAGTTGCTGCCCGAACGAGGCTCGTCAGAGTCTGCCAGTAGGCGCGGCCGCCTGACCCACGAGACGGGTGTCGGATTGATTGAATCCATTTGATCGAATCCAGGAGACGGCAACCTCGTGAGGTTGGCCGTGAAACCGGGTGGTACCGCGAATTTTTCGCCCCGGGCGTTTTTCCAGCGCCCGGGGCGTTTTGTTTTTGGAGTATCTGATTTTGACATTCAAAGAAGTAGCTGGCCGATACAACGGACCCGCCCTCGAAACCGAGGTGCTGGAGTTCTGGCGCGAGCACGACGTCTTCGCCAAATCCCTCGAAGCCAGCAAAGGACACCCACAGTTTAGTTTCAACGAGGGACCGCCGACGGCGAACGGTAAGCCAGGCATTCACCACGTGCTGGCACGCAGCTTCAAGGACGTGTTTCCACGTTACAAAACCATGCGCGGCTACTACGTACCGCGCAAAGCCGGCTGGGACACCCACGGCTTGCCCGTGGAGCACGAGATCGAAAAAGAGCTCGGAATATTCGATAAGAAAGAGATCGAGCGACTCGTCGGTATCGACGAATTCACGCGACGCTGTCGTGAATCCGTCATGCGTTATATCGGCGACTGGGAAAAAATGACAGAAAGAATGGGCTTCTGGGTCAATCTTGATGAAGCCTATTACACGCTGGACAACAACTACATCGAGTCGGTCTGGAACCTGTTGCAGAGGATCTGGGACAAGGACCTGATCTACCAGGGCTACAAGGTGGTGCCCTACGACCCGCGCATCGGCGCCACGCTGTCCTCGCATGAGCTCGCGCAGGGATATCGCGAAGTCGAAGATCCGTCAATAACGGTGCGCTTCACGCTAGCGGACCAAAAGGACACCCACTTCCTGGTCTGGACGACCACGCCGTGGACATTGCCGTCCAATCTCGCGCTTGCGGTCGGTACTGACATCGACTACAGCTATTGCATCGCCGATGGTGAAACGCTGATCGTTGCCGAGGCCTTGCGCGAGGCCGTGTTTCGAGACCAGGCACATACCGTCGCCAAAATCGTCAAAGGCGCGACGCTGGTGGGCACGCGCTACGAACGGCTGTTTGACTATCTCGACGTCGATGCGCCAAACGCGTTCCATGTGTTTGCGGCCGACTTCGTCAGCACCGACGATGGCACCGGCATCGTGCACACTGCGCCCGCATACGGCGTTGATGATCTCGCTCTTGGGCAGGCCAACGATCTGCCGATCGTGCACGGCGTGGGCCTTGATGGATGCTTCATCGACGCAGTCACTCCGGTTGCCGGTTTGTTTTTCAAGGACGCAGATAAGCCGCTGATCCGTCTGCTAAAAGAGCGCGGATTGATGTTCCGCTCGGAACGCTATAAACACAATTATCCGTTCGGCTGGCGCACCGGCGATCCAATCATCTATTACGCAAAGAACGCCTGGTACATTCGCACCTCACAGTTTCGCGAGCGCATGGTCGAGCTCAACCAGCAAATCAACTGGATGCCCCCGCACATCAGGGATGGCCGCTTCGGCAACTGGCTGGAGAACAACGTTGACTGGGCGCTATCGCGCGAACGCTTCTGGGGTACACCGCTGCCAGTCTGGACTGATGGCGCGGGTGCATACCAGTGTATCGGTTCCGTGGCTGAGCTGGAGGAACTGACCGGGCGTGATTTGTCAGAACTCGACCTGCATCGCCCGGCCGTTGATGAAATCACGTTCGAAAAAGATGGCAAGACCTGGCAGCGCGTACCGGAAGTCATTGACTGCTGGTTCGATTCCGGCGCGATGCCCTACGCGCAGTGGCATTACCCGTTCGAGAACGAAGACAAGTTCACGGCCCATTTCCCCGCCGACTATATTTGCGAGGCCATTGATCAAACCCGTGGCTGGTTTTACACATTGCATGCGATTGCGACGCTGGTGTCGGACAGCGTGTCCTTCAGAAATTGTATTTGCCTGAACCTGATTGTCGACAAAGACGGCAAGAAGATGTCGAAGTCGCAGGGCAATATCATCGACCCTTACGACGTCTTCGATACGGTCGGTGCTGACGCCCTGCGCTGGTATTTTCTGGCGAGACTTTCCCCCGATGTGCCAAAACGAATTTCTGTGGACATCGTTGCGGACGTCGCAAGCTCGTTCATCAATACGTTCTGGAACACTTACGGCTTTTTCGTGCTTTATGCGAGGCTCGACGACGTAGATCTTGGCAGAAACGTACCCGTCGCAGAACGTCCGGAGATCGATCGCTGGGCCATGGCGCTCACCTTCCACACGGTGACGCGCGTTACCGAGGCGATGGACAGCTTCGATGCGAAGTCCGCGGGCGAGGCCATCGAATCATTCGTGGACCAGTTGAGCAACTGGTATGTGCGGCGTAATCGGCGCCGCTTCTGGAAGTCGACGAATCCGGAAGATACGCACGCGGCCTATCTCACCTTGTATCAATGCCTCGATGTGGCACATAAGCTGATGGCGCCCTTTGTCCCGTTTCTTGCCGAGAATGTGTATCAGAACCTGGTGCGTAGTGTTGATCCTGCGGCGCCCGTCAGCGTGCACATGACCGACTGGCCAGCAGCGGACCCTTCCTGGCAAAACGACGCATTGCTCGACGATCTCGCCGTCGTGCAGAAAGTTGTCGGTCTCGGGCGTGCGGCGCGTGGCTTGTCGGGTGTGCGAACCCGCCAGCCTTTATCGCGACTGCTGGTGCGAGCGCCTGACGACGGTGCGGCCAAAGCGCTTGCCGAACACCGGGAACAGGTGCTCGACGAGTTGAACGTCAAGGAGATCGAGTTTATTGCGCGTGATGCGGGTCTTGTCAGCTATCGGATCAAACCAAACTTGCCGGTGCTCGGGCGTCGTTACGGGAAGCTTATTCCAGCCATCAGGAAAGCGCTCGATGCAGCTGATGGTGCGGCGATAGCCGGCAGCGTTGCACGCGGAGACAGCTTCACAATCACAGTTGCAGGTGAGGAACTCGAACTTGCAGGAGACGATGTGCTTATCGAAACCAGCTCGGCCGAAGGTTACGCCTGCGCCGAAGATGCCGGCTACCTGGCCGCGCTGGACACGACGCTGAATGACGAACTCGTTGCCGAGGGCATTGCCCGCGAGGTCGTTCGTTCGGTACAGGATGCGCGCAAGCAGGCAGGGCTTGATGTTTCGGACCGGATTGTCCTTGGCATTTCCGGTTCAGCCGATGTCGAGCAGGCCGTCGCAAAGCACCGCGGTTACCTGATGACCGAGACGTTGGCGGTGAGCTGGGTCGTGGGCCAGGCTGAGCCCCTCTACGCGGACGATCGGACGGTCGGGGACAGCCACTGGCGGATCGAGTTCACGCGGCAAGCCTGACACCTGGGCAGTACCCTTTGTAGATAGAGCATTTGTAATAAAACTTGCGCACACTTTCCATTTCCTGTTATAAAAAGTGTGCGCAGGTTCCTGAAACTAAAAGGACTAATTCAGGAACGAACGGTCCAGAAGAGGCCGCAAACTACAAGGAGTAGTGACTCGCTAGCGAAAAATGCCGCCGGACGATCTGTGAGAGGAGCGCCGGTCGGACTACAAACAATAACGCTGGAGATGAAATGACGACTTACGTCGATCGATTTTTTGCCGCGGTATCCGTGCTTGCCGGCGATGGCTATATAAAACAGAGACTTATACGTGCCTATGCGGACAACCTGGCAGACATTGATGAAGATGAGCTGCCGGTCGCGGTTAAAGAGGAGTTTGCCGATACTCGCAAATGCATGCACAGTGTCGCACCTATGAACGGCGAGAGCCCGATCTCGGCCTCCGTGCGCAAGATGTCGGCACGTGAAGCAAGCGCATGTGCACTCGCGCTGTTTTCCATTTACAGCGAGCTGCTCAAGCAGGACGAGGGTACGCAACGACGACCCGTCAAAAAGAAGAGCACCGCAGCACCGTTTATCGTCAAATCGATTTCACGCTAGTTGCGCGGCATATCGCTTCAGCGTTTGTCGCGGATCGGGTAGTAAACATAGGTGAGCAATTTCGATTCCTCGACCTTGCTTGGGTCGCTGACGTAGGATTCCCACGAATCACCGCTACGCTCTATACCGAGCGCGGCGAGGTAAGCGGCGATCCTGCGATGTGTGTCGTTAAGCTGCCGATAAGAGCCCGTGTGTTTCACGCGCAGGACTTCGCCACCATAGGTTTGGCCCAGCCGTATGCCGGACTGATTGTCCGGCGTACCTGCCCCAGTGCCGCTGACCGGAATGCCGGCATCGAAGTTCAACTTCGCTCCAGTGAATGATCTAGCGATTGACAATGGTGCGCCTGCGAGTTGCAGGTTATTGGCATCCATGAAATTCATGATTTCGAAATAGGCGCTGCCGAGAGCCGCGGACATCTTTGCCGGTTCCGGTAGCGCATGGATCGACTTGTAGGCAATTTGCATGGGCTCGACCACCAGGCGTTCGATATCCAGGCCGGCAAAGTCTGCGGTTGGCAGGCTCTCGGCCAATATCTTCAAATTCTCCAGGCTTTTTTCATAATTTTGTCGCATTACGCCGGTTAACAAGAGACTCATGTAGCGGCCAACCAGGTTGAATCCGTAATCGTGGCTAAAGCCCCAGTCTATGTGCGTCCCGCTGTCGGTATCTGTCAATTCGTACCAGGTGTGGCTCTCGCTGCTCTCCCCGGCATTGATCACCGTTGCCACGAATTCGTAAGGGCGGCTTTCGGTGATTGTCTCCGTTCCGCTGCCGGCGATCGCACCATCCCAACTGATCGTTGCGCCAGCGCCGCGCTGTGGGCCTGAATACCGGACGCGTGCATTGGGGTCGATTTCGCTGTCGTGCAACCATAGACGCTTACGCCGTGGGTCGTTGAGCAGCGCGAAAACAGTGGCCGGATTGGCGTCCACATCCCCCGCAACGACGAAGCTTCCGTGCCGCGGAATTATCAAGCCTAGCAGCAGGAGCGCAGCAAAAAGGCCGCCCGTGGCGTAGAACACTTTATGCACAATTATCTGCCGAACATTTTCATGGAGTCGAATTATTTCATAGTTCCCGACGGTACAATGCGCCGATGAATATTGAGCACAGGAAATCCTCGTCGATCGGCGTATTCGATTCGGGTGTCGGCGGCTTGACGGTTTTGAAAGAAATACGCCGCGTCATGCCACACGAAGATCTTATCTATCTCGGTGATACGGCGCGCCTGCCATACGGTACCAAGAGCCCCCAATCGATCGCGCGCTATGCGTGTCAGGCGGCCGCGCGCTTGCGAGAAGAGGATATCAAGTTGCTGGTTATAGCCTGCAACACCGCATCCGCGGTCGCACTGGAGGCGCTACAAGGGCAGTTGGCGCCATTGCCTGTCATTGGTGTAGTCGAGCCAGGCGCGACGGCGGCAGTAGCCGCACGCCCTGGCGCCGAGCATCTCGTGCTGGCTACGGAGGCGACGGTGCGCCTTGGCGCCTATAGTGCGGCAATAACAAGACGCGATGAGAAAGCCAGCGTACGTGAGCTCGCTTGTGAATTGCTGGTCTCATTGGCTGAGGAAGGCTGGGTCGACGGCTCGATCGCGACTGACATATTACAGCGCTATCTCGCACAACTTGCGCCCCACGAGCGTGCGCCGGATTGTGTCATTCTCGGCTGCACCCATTTTCCACTGTTGCGGGATGCGATTGCTGCCGTCTTTGACGAAGGAACCGCAATTGTTGATTCCGCGAGCACCACGGCGGAGGTTGTCCGCGCAATGCTGGAAAGGCTCAAGCTCGGTAACGAACAACATCGCACGGGCGCAGTCCGGCTGCTGGCAACGGATGGTGCGAGCCGCTTCGCGCGCGTCGGTGGCCATTTCCTCGGAGAATCCCTGGCGGCAAGCAACATCGAGCTCGTGGACTTGTAGTAGCCCTAAAAGGACACCCACGCACTTTCAAACAAGAAACGGGACAGCCACGCAATATGTCGACAGATTCGCCAGATAAGGGACTCGTGAACGTTTGAGGGTTGGTGGAGCATGGATAGCCCTGTCACGAAGTGGTGTTGCGATGACCTTGCCGCGTGGACGACTGGTCTGTGTTGAGCAGACG
>DDIS01000207.1:0-9541 GCA_002338615.1 Proteobacteria bacterium UBA1844
GCCGGCGGCCTGCTGGTAGCCGAGATCGTCAATGATGATTGCGATGCGTGGCAGGGCGCCCGCCTCGGCGAGCTCAAGGATGCATGGCAGCACCGCCAGCACGGCGAAAACCCATGCCCTCATGGCGCGCGGCTGTGCATGACTCCGCGTTGCTTCAGGTGATCGATCGCAGCCAGTAGTTGTGTGTCCGCGTTGCGATCCACCGTCGCGCTCAGACTCAGATCGGGAAAGCCGGGTGTATCGTCTATGAAGACATCCGGCGTAATGCCGGTTTCGTGAATGGACTCACCGGAGGGCGTGTAATAACGCGAGGTCGTCAACTTGATGGCGCGACCCCGGGACAGGGGCATCACGGTTTGCACCAGCCCCTTGCCAAACGTTGTGGTGCCAACAATCAGCGCACGCGCCTGGTCATGCAATGCCCCGGCGACGATCTCGGACGCCGACGCCGAACCGTTATTAACCAGCACCATCAGCCCGGCACCATCCAGTACATCACCACGGTGCGCACTGCGTGAAAAGCGCGCCTCCTCGCTGCGTCCGTCGGCCGTCACGATAATGCCGCTATCGAGAAACAGGTCCGCGACATCAACGGCCGCATCCAGCACGCCTCCCGGGTTGTTGCGAAGATCAAGCACCAGGCCTTCGAGCATGCCGCCGTGCTGCTCGACCAGTTCATCGATCGCCTGGCCGAGCTCGCGCGCCGTTGTCTCATTGAACTGGCTCACGCGTGCGTAGCCGAATGCCGGCTCGAGCAGTTCCGCGTACACGCTTGCGACCCGCACGATTTCGCGACGCATCTCGTGCACAATTGCCTGTCCGTCGCGCAGCACAGTAATGCTGACCTTGCTCCCGGGCCTGCCTCGCAAGCGCCGGCTGGTGTCCTGCAGGCTGCCCGGTTCGATTGCCGCACCGTCGACTGCAATAATCGTGTCGCCGCTGCGGATGCCAGAGCGAGCGGCCGGCGAGCCAGACATGGGCGTAATGACCCGGACTTCGCCATCGATCTCGCCAACCTCGACGCCGACGCCCGTGTAGCTGCCGGCCGTGCTGACACGGATGTCCCGGTACTCGTCCGCATCGAGATATTCCGAGTACGCATCAAGGTCCGCGACCATACCGCGAATTGCACTTTCGAGCAGGGTCGATTCGTCGATTGGCTCAACATAATCATGATCGACGCGCGCCATGACCTCGGCCAGCAATCTCGCCTGCTCCAGCGCAAGGTCGGCTGCAGCGGGAGCTGGCTTCCCGGCCAGCAGCTTGCCGCCGAGACTCAGGCTGAACCCCATGACTACGCCGATTACGACCACCAGGATGGCTCGCGTCCTAAGTGACATGTGCTACTCCAGCTACCGCGTTTTTAGTGCCGGCCGGCCCTCCTCGAAGAACCGCCAAACGCTTGTTAGATTTGCATCGACGATAGCATAGCGTCTCGCGGCCGCCTACTGGTCGGCGGGCGCAACCTATCTCGCGGTACGCTATTTCGTGCCCCGGCATTACTCGCCCGGACGCCGGGTGACCCACAAGCGCGGGTTCACCGGCTGACCGCCGTGGCGAATCTCGAAATACAGCGACGACTGCTGCTGGCCACCGCTTTCCCCGACCGTGGCGATCGCGTCGCCCGGTGCGACCCAGTCACCGGCATTTTTCAGGATGCTTTCGTTATAGCCATACAAGCTCATGTAGCCGTCACCATGATCAACGATCACAAGCAAACCCATGCCTGCGAGCCAGTCCGCAAACACGACGCGACCGTGGTACACGGCCCGTACTTCGCGGCCGCGCGGCGCTCGCAACACCACGCCATTCCATTTCAGTTTGCCGTGCACGCGCGGCTGGCCAAAGTCGTGAATCAGGGTTCCGGCAACAGGCCAGGTCAGGCGTCCCTTGTGGGCGCTGAACGGATCTTCGGAACTGATCGGGTAGTCCGACAGGATGCTGGTCAACTCGGCGATCAGGCGGGTGAGATCCTTTTCCTCCGCTGCGAGGCGATCCACTTCCTTACCTTCCTCGCTGATTTTCTGTTGCAATGCCAGCAAAAGGCTCTGCCGCTCCGCCTGGGCCTTGCTGAGGCGCGCGAGCTCCTGCTCCTGCTCCGCGGCGATCTCATTCAGTCGAGCCACCTGTGCCGCGACCTCGCTGCGCTGCTCGGCCAGCCTTTTTACGCGCGCTGAAACCGCCTGGATGTTGCCGCTACGATAGTCATTGAGATACGCGTAATACGCCATCAGCCGCCCGAGCGTCGCCGGATCCTGCTGCTTCAAGAGCAGCTTCAAGCGCTCCTGGTTGCCACTCATGTAGGCGGCGCGCACCTGGGCACCGAGTTCGCCGGCTTCCTGCTCAAGTTCCGACTCACCGGCAATAATCGACGCATCGAGCTCAGCGCGCCGCCTCTCGGTAAATGCCCGGTCGCGCTCCAGGTCCTTCAGTTTCAAGCGCTTTTCGGCGATGCCGACCTCCGCTTTCTGCAGCTCACCGGTCAGCCGGTCACGATCCTTCGCGGCCGAATCCATGCTCTTTTTCAGGTCGCTGATCTTCTCGCGGACTTCTGCGAGTTCCTGCTCCTTGATTTTGGACAGATTCTCCTCGGCAAACGCGACCACCGGCAGCACAAGGAGCAACAGGCCCGGCAATAGCGCTCGGAGTCGGGGGCAGACAGGCATCATAGGCAGAGAGTATTGCTATAATGTCGCTTTTGCCACAGGCGCGTTGGCGCACGCGATAGCCACTTAAAATGATAAATCAGGTTCTGGAATTTACCGGCAATCACACACTGCTGGTCGTCGCCCTTGTTGTCAGCCTGTTCATGCTGATATTCGTGGAGCTCAGGCGCAAAGCGGGCGATGTGCTGACTGTTCCTGCAACCGACGCCGTGCGCCTCATGAACAGTGACGCTCAGGTGCTCGACCTCAGATCGGTGGAGGCATTTAACCGCGGCCACATTGTGAACGCACGCAACATCCCGCTGGACGAACTCGATGCGCGCCTCGACAAGCTCGGCGAGCTGAAAACGAAAACGATTGTTGCGGTTTGCGACGCGGGCATGCATGCGGGCAAAGCCGTCGAGAAACTGCGCAAGGCGGGCTTCGACAGCGTCTACGGGCTCAAAGGTGGAATGACCGGCTGGAGCCAGGAGGGCATGCCTGTCGTTACCGGGAAGAAAATTCTGACTACCAGGCCGGCTGCGAGGAAAGGCAAAGACAAAGGCAAAGACAAAAAGTCGGGCCGATGACTGCGGCCGTTGTCATTTATGGCACCAACACCTGCGGCTATTGTGGCGCTGCGCGGATGTTGCTTACCCGGAAAGGTGTCGCTTACGAAGATATCCTCGTGAACAACGAGCCGGAACTTCGCCGGGAAATGGTGCACAAAAGTGGCAGAACCGCGGTGCCGCAGATTTTCGTTGGCGATAGGCACATCGGCGGTTACGACGAACTGGCTGCGCTTGATGCAAGTGGTGAACTCGACCGGATACTTGGCGGTAAGTGAGCCGGCGCTCAACACCGCTATGAATTTTAATTACTCAGGAATTCAACATGGCTGAAGAAAAAGCAAAAGCAGCTGACAAGCGGCTTGCGATCATCAAGATCTACCTCAAAGACTTCTCGTTCGAGTCACCATTGTCACCCTCGGTTTTTCGTGCAGACGAATGGAAGCCGCAGATGAATCTGAATTTGCGCAGCGTGCACGCAAAGGTCGATAACGACTACCACGAAGTCATTTTGACGATAACGATTGAGGCCAAGGACAAGGAAAGCGACAAGACGTTATTCCTGGTCGAATTGCACCAGGCTGGGCTGTTCGAAATTTCCGGCTACAGTGGCGAAGAGCTTGCGGCACTGACTGGCAGCTTCTGTCCGAACATTCTGTTTCCATATGCTCGTGAGGCAGTAGCATCGGCGATCCAGCGTGGCGGCTTCCCCGAGTTCGTGCTGCAACCGATTAATTTCGATGCGCTGTTCATGCAGCAGGTGCAGGCGCAAAAACTGGAAGCTGAAAAGCAAGCCGCGGCACAGGCGGAGAAACACTGATAGAGAAGTCCGCAGAAGCTCTCGGGTCCCGCGGACCAATCGCGGTTATCGGGGCAGGTTCGTGGGGAACCGCGCTCGCATTGCAGTTTGCGCGTAGCGGGCGGGATGTGCGGCTCTGGGGCCGCGACCCCGAACAGCTTGGCGCAATGCGCAGGGAGCGCGTCAACACCCGTTACTTGCCAGGCGCGGAATTTCCCGACAGCCTGAACGCCGTTTTGAGTCTCGCCGATTGTCTCGAGGGCGTACGCGACATATTAATAGCCGTGCCCAGCCATGCCTTGCGCAAGGTGTTCGGCGCGATCAAACCGATGCTCGCGAGCGACGCGCGGGTTTGCTGGGCGACCAAGGGCTTCGAATTAAACACCGGCAAGCTGCCACACGAAGTTGCAAAGGAAGAACTGGGAGCTAACCGGCCTTTGGCGGTGTTGTCGGGCCCCACGTTTGCCAAGGAAGTCGGCGCCGGACTGCCAACCGCAATGACTATCGCTGCGAACGATCCGGAATTTGCCGAAGAACTCGCCGCAGACCTGTCGGGCGATAATTTTCGAGCCTACACCTCCGACGATATCGTCGGGGTCGAGGTTGGCGGCGCCGTAAAAAACGTACTCGCGATTGGCGCCGGTATTTCAGACGGGCTCGGGTTCGGTGCGAATTCACGAATTGCCCTGATTGCACGCGGCCTGGTCGAGATGACCCGGCTCGGGGTGGCACTCGGCGCCAACAAGGAAACCTTCATGGGCCTCGCGGGCATGGGCGACCTCGTGCTGACCTGTACCGATAATCTGTCACGCAACCGCCGCATGGGGCTTGCAATTGCCAGCGGCAAGACTATCGAACAGGCAGAGCGTGAAATTCAGCAGGTTGTGGAGGGCGTCACCGCTGCCGAGGCTGTACACCAGGTCGCCGAGAAGCTCGGCATCGAAATGCCGATCTGTTACCAGGTGTATCGCATACTCCACGAAGGCGCGTCCCCAGGCGAGGCGGTTGGCCGCCTGATGCGCCGCGAGCTGCGCCCCGAAAATTCCTGAGACGACTGACTGGGGTCAGCCGACCTTAACCCGGCCTCTTAATCGATGATGGCCTGGTACACCAGCACACGAAACTTTTCCAAGAGATCGATGCCGAAGGGGTAGCGCTGTGTCATCAGGACGGCGACCAGTTGCTCTTCGGGATCGATCCAGAATGTGGTGTTGTAATAGCCGCTCCAGCCGATAACTCCGGGCGAGCCGATCGCACCCGAAGCAGCCGGGCCACCATCGCTTGAAAAGCCCAGCGCAAATCCCTGCCCGTCGAACGACGATATACCGTACCTGCCGATCTGATCGCTGGTCATGAGTTCCACAGTTTTGCGCCCGAGCAGGCGCCTACCATCCAGCTCGCCGCCGTTCAAAATCATTTGCGCAAAGCGAGCGTAGTCCGCTGCACTTGAAACCAGGCCGGCGCCACCTGACTGGTAGGGATTGTCGCCGCTGTATGGGGCATCGACGGAGAACTCTTCCTGCCCATCGTCCTGTTTCCCATCCCTAATACGTACCAGCCGACCGCTTGCATCCTGTCGATAGACGGCACTGATTCGACCCTGCCGGGATTGCGGCACGCTGAAATAGGTGTCGTGCATCCCAAGCGGCGTAAAAATACGTTCCGCGAGGAACTCACCAAATGGCTGCCCTGCAAGCACCTCGACCAGGCGTCCCAGCACGTCGGTGCTGAGACCATAAGTCCAGCCTTCCCCGGGATGGTGCGCAAGCGGTAACGTGGCGAGCGCGGCGATCGCTGCTCCAAGGTCCTGGCTACCCTTGCCGATCCCGTCGTCAACGTTTGCATCCGCATAAACTTTATCAAGCGGCGGCTCGGCCATGAATCGATAGCTGATCCCCGAAGTATGCGTCAGCAGCTGGCGAATCGTGATCGGGCCCTTGGCCGGATCGAGTTCGTAACCCTCCGCCGTGTGTCGCACTACCTGCATGTCGCGATCGAATTCCGGCAGGTACCTGCCAATCGGGTCGTCGAGCAGGAAACGGCCCTCTTCAAACAGCATCATCACCGCCGTCGAGGTAATGGGCTTGGTCATGGACGCTATTCTGAACAGCGTATCCGTGCGCATGGCCTTGCCCGGACCGGCATCGCCTGACGCTTTGAAATACACCGTTTTGCCATGCCTCTGGATAAGCGCCACGGCACCGGCGATTTGCTGCTCTGCAATCGCAGACTCAATACCACGATCAACGCGTGCCAGCCGGGCCGTGGAAAAGCCTGCATCGACGCTGGGCGTATCGTCCGCGCCTGCGATGCCCGCGTGCAGGACTCCGAGGCCCAATAGCATTGCCAGGAAAAGTGTGCCTGGCCTGAATAGTGATTTCATTGGCAGCCCGCCCTGGTTACGTTCAGCACTCTCTCGAAAATCGCTATCGTCATACACGCAGCATCGTCATCAACACCATGGACACGGGTATCGTTGACGTGTCGCTCGACGGCACAGGGACCGAGTTGTAAGAACCACCGTTGGCAACTAAACGGCGTCGAAAGCCTGATCGAGGTCCGCGATAATATCATCGATATGCTCGATGCCGACGCAGATCCGGATCGCCTCGGGCGTTACACCGGCGCTGATTTGCTCCACGTCCGTAAGCTGGCGATGGGTCGTGGATGCCGGGTGACAGGCCAGGGTCCTGGTGTCGCCTATATTCACCAGTCTCTTCGCAAGCTTCAGTGCATCGTAAAACCGGGTACCCGCTTCCAGGCCGCCCTTGATCCCGAACGAGAGCAATGAGGCCGGGTTACCCGCGCAATACTTTTTCGCCAAAGCGAACGACGGGTCACTCTCAAGCCCTGCAAAACGGACCCACTCGACCTGCTTGTGTGCCTGCAGAAACTTCGCGACCGCATGCGCGTTTTCGCAGTGCCGTTCCATCCGGAGCGTCAGCGTTTCCAGGCCCTGCAATATCAGAAAGGCATTCATCGGTGACAGCGCGGAGCCCGTATTGCGCAACGGAACCGTGCGCGCGCGCCCGATGTAGGCAGCCTCCCCGAGTGCTTCGGTGTATACGACACCGTGATACGACGGCTCGGGTTCATTCAGTTGCGGGTAGCGGGCTTTGTGCTCGGCCCACGGAAACTTGCCGGAATCGACGATGAGCCCACCAATCGAGTTGCCGTGGCCGCCAATATACTTGGTCAGTGCATGCACGACGATGTCGGCGCCAAATTCGATCGGCCTGCACAGTGCGGGTGTTGCAACCGTATTATCGACAATCACGGCGACGCCATGGCGGTGCGCGGCTTTGGCGATGGGCTCTATATCCACAATGTTGCCCGCCGGGTTACCGATCGTCTCGCAGAAAACAGCTTTGGTCCGATCGTCAATCAACTTCTCTATTGCTGCCGCTGAATCGTCCTCGGCAAAACGCACCTCGATACCCAGGCCCGGCAACATGTGGGCGAACAGCGTGTAGGTACCACCATAAAGCTGCGGCGTCGTGACGATATTGTCACCGGCTTTCGTGATCGTAAGGATCGAGTAGTTAATGGCCGCCATGCCCGAACTGACGGCGAGTCCCGCGAGCCCACCTTCCATTGCCGCGACGCGTTTTTCAAGCACGTCGTTGGTGGGGTTCATGATCCGCGTGTAGATATTGCCAGGAACCACCAGGTCGAAAAGGTCCGCCCCATGCTGGGCATTGTCGAACTCGTACGCCACCGTCTGGTAAATCGGCACCGCGACCGATTTGGTGGTCGGGTCCGTCTCGTAGCCTGCGTGTATCGCCAGTGTTTCCTGTTTCATTTGTTACCTTCCAGATGTTAAGAGACCGAGAGGCAGTTTGCCGTCCGGTCATTATTTCGGATGAGATTGGGATTGTTAAAGCGACTCCGATTCTAAAGATTAATTGCAGGTAACGGAAATTTTCTCTGCCGCTGTCTGTGCCGGGTATTGGCAATTTTTCGGGATTAAACTATATTCAAACGAAACAATTCGACGCTTTTGCTGGGGGGCAACACGATGGACAGACGGCGATTTTGCAAGACAACTCTGGCTGCGAGTATTGCGGCTACCTACCCACTGATCGGCGGCTGTTCAAAAGAGGCCCCCGTCGCGAGCAAAGCAGATACGAGCATCGCTGCCGTGTCTCTTGACGGCGCACAGATCGAGCTGAAAAAAGCGGCCATCAACGAGCTGGGCGAGGCGCTTCGCGGCACGGTTCTGCTCTCCGGAGATCCCGGCTACGACAGCGCGCGAAAAGTCTGGAACGGGATGCACGACAAGCGCCCGGCGCTGATTGCGCGCGTCGCCAGTGCCGAGGACGTCAGTACGGCGGTGCAATTTGCGCATGGCAATAATCTGCTGCTTGCCGTGCGCGGTGGTGGACACAGCTGGCCGGGCAAGTCGGTGTGCGACCGTGGCCTGATGATCGATCTGTCGGCGTTGACGAAGGTCAGCGTCGACAGCGGGCAAAAGCGCGCCGTCGCGGGCGGTGGTGCGCTGCTCAACGGACTCGATACGGCCTGCCTGGAACAGGGCCTGGTTACCACGGCCGGCGTTGTGTCACACACGGGTATCGGCGGCTTCACACTCGGCGGCGGCTACGGTCGCCTGAACAGAAAGTATGGCCTCGCCGTCGACAACCTGCTCGGCGCGACGATCGTTACGGCGGACGGCGAGGTGCGACATGTCAGCGCCGAAGAGGAGGCCGACTTGTTCTGGGCGATCCGCGGTGGTGGCGGCAATTTTGGCGTCGTCACGGATTTCGAATTCCAGTTGCATCCGTTCAACCGCAATGTTCTCTCGGGCATGATTGTCTGGCCCCTCGCGCAGGCGAACGATGTGTTGGGCTTCTATGCGGACTGGCACCAGGACATCTCGGACGACCTGTATGTAGGTCCGGCACTGGTCACGTTACCGGACGGGACCGGAGTAGTGGCCGCCGAAGTTGTCTATGCCGGCGACCCGGTTGCTGGTGAAAAAGAGCTCGCAGCGTTTCGCGCGGTAGGCAAACCGATCGAGGACGGTATCAGCATGCAGGACTACATGGTGATGCAGACGCAGGAGGATGCAACGTTTGCACATGGCATTCGTTCCTATGCCAAGAACGGTATGGTTCAGGAGTTTACCCACGACTTTGCGACAGCGCTGATCGATGCCTATATCAACGATCCCAGGATCATGTGTTTTACACACACGGGCGGCGGCGCGGTTAACCGGGTGACAGAATCAGCGACCGCGTTTCCGCATCGCAATGCGCAGACCATGATCGGATTTGCCGGTGGCTGGACGGATCCCGCCGCAGATGAAGAGGCCATAGCCAGTGTGCGGCAATGGTTCAGCGCGGCGGAACCGTTCATTGGCGGCTATTACGACAACATCGAATTCGACAGGTCGAAGTCTACCGGTAATTACGGACCGGCCTACGAGCGCCTGGCGCGCATCAAGGGCCAGTACGATCCCGATAACCTGTTTCGCCTGAACAGCAACATCAAGCCGGCGTAGCAATGGTGCCGGTCATAACTTAATA
>DDIS01000207.1:9712-29077 GCA_002338615.1 Proteobacteria bacterium UBA1844
TATTAAGTTATGACCGGCACCAGCCTGGGCACCACCCTAACTGCCTCCCGCAAATTTTTGCTGGCGCCAGGCCTCGAAAATAACCACGGCCGCTGCGTTGGCAAGATTCAGACTGCGACTGCCGGCGCGCATGGGTAAGCGCAGGCGCCGGGTGGGAGGCTGTGCATTGAGAATATCCTGGGGCAAGCCTCGCGTTTCGGGTCCGAACAGGAAGGCATCGCCCGGCGCGTAGTCCGGCACGTCGTACGCGGTTGGCCCGCGTGTGCTCAGTGCGAACACTCTCGGTTGCCCAAGGATCCCGAGGCAGGTATCGAGCGACGCGTGCGTTGCTACTTCAGCGAATTCACGATAGTCGAGACCGGCGCGTTTCAAGCGCGCGTTGTCGAGTTCGAAACCCAATGGTTTGATGAGGTGCAATGCAGCGCCCGTGTTCGCGCACAGTCGAATAATGTTGCCGGTATTCGGCGGAATTTCCGGCTCGTAGAGAATGATCGAAAACATGCGCAAATGCGGTTGCCCAAGGTTCCTCAGTGTGGCCTGCATGGCGGGCGCCGACAAGTCCGGTTAGAATCCCGCTCCAATGAGCAACCAAGTGCGCCCCCACGTTAATTCACTCGCGACCACATTTTGCGGTATGGACATGGCTTCGCCGATCGTGCTGCTCTCCGGCTGTGTCGGCTTCGGCGAGGAATACACGCGAGTCGAGGGATATTCGAACGCAGATGTTGGTGCCGTTGTTCTAAAAGGCACGACGGGCGATGCGCGCCTTGGCAATCCGCCGCACCGTATTTATGAAACCCCGATGGGTATGTTGAATGCGATTGGCTTGCAAAACCCAGGCGTCGACAAAGTCGTGGACGACATCCTACCCGGGCTCGATTTTTCCGAGACACGCTTTGTCGCGAATGTGTCGGGTTCAACAATAGAGGAGTACGAGCGCGTAACGCGGCGCTTCGACGACTCGCCGATTGACGCGATCGAAATAAATATTTCCTGCCCGAACGTGAAAGAAGGCGGCGTTCAGTTCGGAAACGACCCGGACATGTCGGCTCGCGTGGTGGCTGCGTGCCGCAAGCAAACATCGAAGCCGATTATTACCAAGCTATCACCGAACCAGACTGATATTCGCCACAACGCACGCTTGTGTATCGAGGCGGGCACCGACGGTCTTGCCGTGATCAATACGCTCATGGGCATGGCCATCGACATTCACCAGCGCCGGCCTGTGCTCGGTAATCAGCAAGGCGGTTTATCGGGCCCGGCGATAAAACCGATCGCCTTGTTCAAGGTCCGGCAGGTGTACGAAGTCGCGCACGAGCACAACGTGCCGATTATTGGCCAGGGCGGGATCGCCAGTGCAGAAGATGCGCTCGAATTCCTGATCGCCGGCGCATCCGCTGTCGGCGTTGGTACGGCTTTGTTTTATGACCCGCTGGTGTGCAAAAAAATCAACTCCGGAATCGCCGCTTACCTTGAACAACATTCCTTCACGTCAGTGAACGAACTCGTAGGTACCCTGCTTACCTGAAACAATACCAACCCGTTTACGCATGCCCGTAGGAGCGCCGTCCCCGGCGCGATTGCGGCATCGGATCGCGGCAGGATGCCGCTCCTACGATCCGTGCGTTGCCTCGCCGCCCGTAGGAGCGCCGTCCCCGGCGCGATCGGGTCAGTTAGGGACGGTGAGCTCGCATAGCGGGAACTGGTATGGGAGAGTTACTTAAACAGCTGGCTTGCAAGGCGCATCTATGAAAACGAAACAGGACATCGTCAGTGATTGGCTCCCTCGCTATACGGACACCAGTCTGGACGAATTCGGCCGCTATATTCTTCTCACCAACTTCTCCGCCTACGTGCAAATGTTTTCCGACAGTTTCGGGTGTGAGATTCGTGGTCTGGGCAGACCGATGCAAACAGCGACGGCGAATGACATTACGATCATAAACTTCGGCATGGGTAGTCCATTGGCTGCAACGGTAATGGACTTGTTGACGGCCGTTGATCCAAAGGCGGTGCTTCTGCTTGGCAAATGCGGTGGGCTAAAAAGGCGCATCAGTGTCGGTGAATTCATTCTGCCGATTGCGGCAATACGTGGTGAGGGCACCAGTGACGATTACATGCCGAGCGAAATCCCGGCCCTGCCATCTTTTCGCCTGCAGATGGCCGTCTCTCATAGCATTAAAAAGTTTCACCAGGACTATTGGACAGGCACTGTCTACACGACCAATCGCCGCGTCTGGGAACACGATGAGGCTTTCAAGTCCTACCTTCGACAGGCACGTGCAGCAGCGATCGACATGGAAACCGCGACAATTTTTACGGTTGGCTTTACCAACAAGATCCCGCACGGCGCATTGTTGCTCGTTTCCGACCTGCCCATGCTTCCTGAAGGCGTGAAAACCGCCGCGGGGGATGAATCAGTGTCGTCGAGCTTTTCCAGGCTGCATTTGGATATTGGCGTCGATGCCATCTCCGAACTGGCCGAATCCGGGGAATCCGTGAAACACCTTCGGTTCTAGGGGGCAATGCACGCAGGAACTCGTTCCTGGCAGTACCTGGCGTCGTTCACCGCACGTATGAAGCGCCATTGATATCGATCGTCTGCCCTGTGGCATGCGTTGCGAGACCGGATGCCAGGAAGCAAATGGCATTGGCGACGTCTGATGCAGGTGCCATATCGCCATAGGGAATCTCGCTCACCACACGTGCACGGGCTCCCGGGTCGCGCTCGAACTCCTCAAGGACCATATCGGTCAGGACAAATCCCGGTGCGACGGCATAGGTGTAAATGCCGGCTGAGCTGTAAGCACGAGCCAGGGTTTTTGTCAGCGATATTATGCCCCCCTTGGACGCAGCGTAGGACCAGTGGTCCGGTGAGTCGCCGCGGAACGCGGCGCGGCTCGCTACGTTAACGATCGCGCCGCCGGATTTTCTGTTGCGCCAGTGATTGATTGCCGCGCGGCACAAATCGGCGGTCGCCATCAGATTGACCTGCAGGGTACGTTGCCAGACCTTGTGCCAATCTGCTTCAGGCCCGGCGCGGTTCTCGGCGCAATAGATGCCCGCGTTATTGACTACAACATCGATTCTGCTTTTCCAGGCGAGAGCATCATCCCAAAGCGCATTGGCCGCCGCCAGGACACTCAGATCGCATTTGACGGTGTGACAGTTTTCATCGCCCACCTCGTTTGCGACCCTCATTGCCGCTTCTTTGTTCGAGCCATAGTGAATTACAACGGATCCGCCCGCCGCCGCGATCGCTTTTACAGTGGCAGCGCCAATGCCGCGCGAACCTCCGGTTACCAATGCCACCTTGCCCGTGAAATCGATCATGTCTGCTTCGTGTCCTGTCGGCTGAAATTGATACGCGGTCGAGCGTCAGCTATAAACGAATGCGAGAGCTGGTACAAGTAATGAACGCCGCTATGCCCTTGCGGCAGGTCGCCTAATCCAGATGCAAAGCCTTCATCTTTCGCGCCAGCGTATTCCTGCCCCAGCCAAGCAACTTCGCTGCGTCCTGGCGATGGCCGTTGCTCTTCGCGAGTGCCACCCGGATCAACGTCTTTTCGAACTCCGGCAGCGCCGCCTCGAGGAGCGGGGCGTCGCCTTTGCCGAGTTTCGTTTCGGCCCACGCAGCCAGGCTGCGGGTCCAGTCCTGAGTCGCCTGGCGACTTTTGCCGGCGCCACCCAGGTCCGCGGGAATGTCCTCGCTCGTGACCACGTTGCCCGGCGCTGTTACGGTCAGTCGTCGCGCCGCATTCACTACCTGCCGGACATTGCCGGGCCAGTCGTAGCTACGCAGTAACTCCATTGCATCGCCGTCGATCGACTTGGCGCGCGTCTTCATCTCGTCCGCAGCTGCCTGGAAGTAGTGCCTGAGCAGCAACGGGATATCCTCGCGTCGCTGGCGAAGTGGCGGCGTGTTGATGCGCATGACATTCAGCCGATGATAAAGATCCTCACGAAAACGTGACTCCTTGACGGCGCGTGCAAGGTCCTGGTTGGTAGCAGCTATCACGCGCACATCGACTTTTATCGAGGTCTGTCCGCCCACGCGGTAAAACTCATTTTCGGCCAGCACGCGCAGCAACCGGGTTTGCAGGGCGGGCGACATGTCGCCGATCTCGTCGAGAAACAGGGTACCGCCATCAGCCTGTTCGAAGCGGCCGATGCGTCGCGCCTCGGCGCCGGTGAATGCACCTTTTTCATGGCCAAATAGTTCCGATTCCAGCAATTCGGCGGCGATGGCCGAGGTGTTCAACGCGATGAACTGACGCTGCGCACGCGGACTGTGTTCGTGGAGAGCTCGAGCAACCAGCTCCTTGCCGGTGCCCGACTCACCCGTAATCAGGACCGTCATGCTGGAGCCCGAGAGGCGACCGATTGAACGGAACACCTCCTGCATCGCCGGCGCCTGGCCGATAAGCGACGGAATACGGTCAGGGTCATTGTCGATTGTGGCGTGGCCATTACCGCTGTTTCTGCGTGCCGCTTTTCGTACAAGCTCCACCGCTTCATCAACATCGAAAGGTTTCGGCAGGTATTCGAATGCGCCGCCCCGGTAGGCAGCAACCGCGTTGTCGAGATCCGAATGTGCGGTGATAACGATGACGGGCAAATCGGGGCGAGTGCTGCTCAGCCGATCCAGTAGAGCAATGCCGCTCATGCCCGGCATGCGTACGTCGGTGATGAGCACATCGGGTGTGTGGTGCTCCATGGCTTCGAGCAGATGCTCGGCGCGTTCGAAGCTGCGCGTTGTAATATTCGCCTGGCGCAGCGCTTTTTCGAGTACCCAGCGTACCGACTGGTCATCGTCTACCACCCAGGCTTCGAGTTCCGTCTCGCTCACACCGCTACGCCCTCTTGTTGGTCGAGTGGCAGCCGTACCAGGAATACCGTCCGCCCCGGCCGGCTTTCGAACTCGATCAGACCGCCGTGCCGGCTGATCAACTCCTGCGCGGCGGGCAAGCCAAGACCCGTGCCGTCGGGTCGCGTGGTCACGAGGGGATAGAATACCGAGTCCTGTAACTCGCGCGGTATACCGGGACCGTCGTCCTCGATTTCGATGCTCGCGATCACGCGATGCCGAACGTCGCCGATCGTAAAGTTCGTTGCAGCCCGCGTGCGCAGCGTGATGTTACCCTGGCCTTCCAGCGCGGCGGTCGCGTTTTGCACGAGGTTCAGTATTGCCTGTACGATCTGGTCACGGTCCAGCGAAATATCGGGCAGGCCTGCATCGTAATCGCGATGAATCGTTACCAGGCGCTGCTCACCCGCACTGACAAGCCGAACCACGTACTCGAGTAATTCATGTACGTTGACAGGCTCTTTGCGCGGCGGTCCACCCGGTCCGAGCAATGTGTCGACCAGGCCCGCGAGCCGGTCCGTTTCGCTGATAATGACGTCGGTGTACTCGTGGAGCGATGGCTCGGGCAGTTGCCGTGCGAGCAGCTGTGCCGCGCCACGGATGCCACCGAGCGGGTTCTTGATCTCGTGTGCCAGTTGTCGAATCATTTGCCGGCCAGCGCCGTGTTGAATCAGCAATGCGTTGTCGCGCGTAATTTTTGCGCGGCGTGTAACGTCAATCATTTCAACCAGCAACACGGCTCGCCCGGTCGAGATTGGAGACACCCGGCAGTCGATCGTGCGCACCTCACGATGCGCTTCCGTCGGCGCGAGAATAAGTTCATTCGCGTAATGTTCGCCCGTCTCGATAACGCGTGCCAGGATGTCACGCAGTTCGGGCTCGTCCCCAAGCAGTTGCAGGAGTGGCTCGCCGATGGCGCGACGCTGGCTGATGCCGAGAACATTTTCTGCGGCCGCGTTCAGGCTGCTAATGAGCAGCGAACGATCAAGGAGGACAACGGCGCAACTCAGGTTGTCGAGAACGTTGCGTGAATCGCTTTCCACAATTGCGCCGGGGTTCGACGGCGAACCGGGCGCTTTAGGCGATGCTGAGCGCGGCCCGCTAGCCGCGCTTACCGTTTCACGCTGTTCTGTTGCACGTAGAAGCGGCTTGGTTTGCTCTTGATCAGGGTCTTGCCCGTTTCGTCCAGCACTTCCGCCTGCAGGTTGTGCACGCCCCGGTAGACGTCTTGCAACGTGAAGCTCATGCCGCTCACGTTCTTCGCCTTGCCGTCCAGGTACACGCGTACCTGGTGGCCGGGTTGCAGCGCCGGGGTGAGCGCCACTGAGACCTTCAGGACGCCCTCGATATTCCATAGTGTTTCTTCGGCCGCTGGCGCCGCGATTTCGATGCTTTCGTAGCGACTGGCTGGAGGTTTCGGTTTTTCCTGGGGCTGCACCGTATGGGTGTAACGGCGCACAGTCGTAGTGTTGGCGTCCGGCAGGCTGATCTCTTCCGCACCCGGTTCCGGCCGGTCTGAATAATGTACGACGCCCTCGCTATCGACCCAGCGATAGGCCACGGCGAATAGTGGCCCGGTAGCAAGCAATCCTGCGAGCAGGAAAAAGAGGCGTTTGTCCATTTCTCTAGCATAGCAATCGGGGCCCGGTTGAAGCCAGTGACCCGGGCGGCAAATAACGTCGCCCAGGTCACAGTTCTGAGAATCAGAGGCTGTAATACATGTCGAACTCGACCGGATGCGTGGTCATTCTGAGGCGCGTCACGTTCGCCATCTTGAGGTCGATGTACGCGTCGATCAGGTCGTCCGAGAACACGTCTCCTGCTTTCAGGAAGGCGCGATCCTTGTCGAGATTGTTAAGCGCCTCTTCGAGTGAGAACGCGACCAGCTGCAATTGCTTTTCTTCCTCCGGCGGCAGATCGTACAGATCCTTGTCCATGGCATCGCCCGGGTGGATCTTGTTCTGGATGCCATCGAGACCCGCCATCATGAGTGCTGCGAACGCGAGGTAAGGATTGGCCATTGAATCCGGAAAGCGGACTTCGATTCGCCGACCCTTTGGATTCGAGACGTAGGGAATGCGAATCGATGCGGACCGGTTGCGTGCCGAGTACGCAAGAATGGTCGGTGCCTCGAAGTGTGGGACGAGCCGCTTGTAGCTGTTGGTTGCCGGGTTTGTAAACGCGTTCAGCGCTTTCGCGTGTTTGATGGTGCCGCCGATGTAGTACAACGCGGTATCAGACAAACCACCGTAGCCATCGCCGGAAAACAGGTTCTTGCCACCCTTCGACAAAGACTGATGGACATGCATGCCGCTGCCGTTGTCGCCGACCAGCGGCTTCGGCATGAAGGTCGCGGTTTTGCCATAGGCGTGTGCCACGTTGTGAATGACGTACTTCAGGATCTGGACTTCGTCCGCCTTCTTCACCAGCGTATTGAATTTTGCACCGATTTCGCACTGTCCGGCGGTTGCAACTTCGTGATGATGCACCTCGGTTTCGACACCCATCTCTTCGAGCGCGAGACACATGGCAGAGCGCAGATCATGCAATGAATCGACCGGCGGTACCGGAAAGTAGCCGCCCTTGACCGTCGGCCGGTGGCCCGTGTTTTCATTGTCACCGCCGCGACCGGAATTCCATGCGCCTTCGTCGGAATCGATCTTGTAGAAGCCGCCCTGCATGCTGTCGCCCCAGGAAACATGGTCGAAGATGAAGAACTCGTTTTCCGGCCCGAAATAAGCCGTGTCGGCGATACCGGTAGACTTGAGATAAGCCTCTGCGCGCTCCGCGAGTGAGCGCGGACAGCGATCGTAGCCCTGCATGGTCGCGGGCTCCACCACGTTGCAGCGCAGATTCAGCGTCGTTTCCTCGGAAAACAGGTCGACCACCGCGGTCGCGGGATCCGGCATCAGGATCATGTCGGACTCGTTGATACCCTTCCATCCGGCGATAGATGAACCATCAAACATCTTGCCATCTTCAAACAGGTCTTCGTCGACGATATGGGATGGAACGGTAAGGTGCTGTTCTTTCCCCTTCGTGTCGGTGAAACGCATGTCGACAAATTTGACCTCATTGTCCTTGATGAGATCGATTACCTCTGCAGGCTTCATGATGGATCCTCCGGTAGCAAATGCGAAAAATTCGGGCCCGCGCCAACACGAGCCTCAGGTAGCCGGTGTACTGCAGGTTCTGTGCCAAAATGGTGCTTCACGTAAATTGTTGATAAATAGACTATTTATCAACAAAGAGCCACAACAGGCGCACCAATTCAGTGCGTACATCGGGCCCTGCGCACCAGTCTAGTGCAGTCTTGCCTGGCTCGCACCAGGAAAATGACGCCTCCTCTGCGTTAAGGGTGACTGAGCAAGGGGGGCCCTTTTCCCGACATATAGCGCAGCGTCGCAAAGTGGCGTGAGCTATTCGGGACAGGAGTCACCGGAGCGCGGCCGCCGTGCGCCAGTCTCAATACGCGGGTGCTTCGAGGCCCAAAGCCCCTTATACTGCGCGGCTTTGCCGCTCCCGATACCCTGTAGAATTACCGCATGAAAGCCGCGTCCACCCCACCAAGTTTCCAGGACCTGATCCTCTGCCTGCAGCAATTCTGGGCGGATCAGGGCTGCGTGATCGTGCAACCCTATGACAAGGAAATGGGAGCCGGTACGTTTCATCCGGCGACTTTCCTGCGCTCGATCGGCCCGGAGCCCTGGAGCGCGGCGTATGTGCAGCCCTGCAGGCGGCCCACCGACGGGCGTTACGGGGACAATCCGTTTCGCCTGCAGCACTACTATCAGTACCAGGTGGTTATCAAGCCCTCGCCGGATAACATCCAGGACCTCTACCTTGAGTCACTTCGTGCCATTGGCATCGACCCCAATGTGCACGATATCCGCTTCGTCGAGGACAACTGGGAGTCGCCCACGCTGGGTGCCTGGGGCCTCGGCTGGGAAGTCTGGCTGAACGGGATGGAGATTACGCAGTTCACGTATTTTCAACAGGTGGGGGGTCTCGAATGCCGTCCTGTAACGGGTGAGATTACCTACGGCCTTGAACGTCTCGCCATGTACCTGCAGAGCGTTGAGAGTATTTTCGATCTCGTCTGGACGGACGGGCCGCTTGGACGAATTACCTATGGCGACGTGTACCACCAGAACGAAGTCGAGCAATCGAAATACAATTTCGACGAGGCGGATATCGACTCGTTGTTCAATGCATTCGATCGCGCTGAACAGGAGTCTTCGCGCCTGATTGACGCCGGGCTCGCCCTGCCGGCCTATGAGCGCATGCTCGAGGCATCGCATCTTTTTAACCTGCTGGATGCGAGACAGGCGATCTCGGTCAGCGAACGACAACGCTACATACTTCGGGTGCGCGACATGGCGCGAGCGATAGCCGAGGCATACCTCGCGAGCCGTGAACAACTCGGGTTTCCGATGCTGGCCTCTGTCAAAGCTGCGAGGCAGAAGTCGTGAGTGCCAAGGACTTCCTGGTGGAAATAGGAACGGAAGAGCTGCCGCCAAAAGCCTTGCGCTCGCTGATGGATGCATTCGCCGAGAACCTCACCGCAGGTGTTGACGATGCACATCTTCCGCATGGCGCCGTGCACGCCTATGCCAGCCCACGTCGCCTGGCCGTATTGATCGAAGCACTGGCCGATTCGCAACGCGCACGCACAAGCACGCAAAAGGGACCGCCCGTCGCCGTTGCATTCGATAAGGACGGGCAGCCGCAAGCCGCTGCTATCGCTTTTGCTAAAAAGTGCGGCGTGGCTGTAAGCGAGCTTGGTCGCGAGAGCACCGACAAAGGCGAATGGTTAACGGCAAGCTTGCATGAACACGGCAGAAGCAGTGCGGAATTGTTACCCGAACTCGTTACGACGGCGCTGGCAAAACTGCCCATACCGCGCCGCATGCGCTGGGGCGACAATGACGCTGAGTTCGTGCGCCCCGTGCACTGGATCGTCATGCTGCACGGTACGGACGTTGTCGATGCAAATATTTTTGGTATCCGATCCGCGAACATTTCAAGGGGTCATCGCTTTCATTCGAGCGGCGCGGTGACGATCGACAAAGCATCCGACTACCTTGCCGCGCTTGAGAACGAAGGCCACGTCATTGCGGATTTTCTCCGGCGGCGCGAGCTGGTGGTAGCGGGAGTTGCCGACGCCGCTGCGGCCGCAGGCGGTGTGATCGTCGATGGCGAGTCGCTTTATGACGAGGTTACGGCACTGGTGGAATGGCCCGTGCCAATACTCGGCAGCTTCGATGCGGCATACCTCGAGTTGCCGAAGGAAGTTGTCATTTCGACCCTGACCGGGCACCAGCGATATTTTCCGGTCGCGGATGTGCGCGGCAAGCTGCTGCCGCTCTTCGTGACGGTTGCGAATATCGAGAGCACGGACCCCGACCAGGTGCGCGATGGCAACGAACGCGTGATTCGTCCGCGACTCGCGGACGCCGCATTCTTCTGGAGCAGTGACCGCAAACGCTCGCTTGCCTCGCGCAGCGAACAACTGCGCGACGTTGTTTACCAGCGCGGGCTGGGCAGCCTGCACGACAGGGCGCTGCGGATCGCGAGCATTGGCGAAGCCATTTGCGCACAGTTGAGCCAGCCGGCGGACACCGTCGAGCGTGCCGCGTTACTTGCCAAGTGTGACCTGTTGACGGACATGGTTGGTGAGTTTCCGGAGCTTCAGGGCCTGATGGGACAGTACTACGCGACGGCGGATGGTGAGCCTGAAGCGCTGGCACGCGCTATCGGCGAGCAATATTTGCCGCGCTACGCTGGCGATGCCCTGCCGGGCAGCGGGGCAGGCCAGGTACTCGCGATCGCGGACAAGCTCGATATCATTGCCGGCATCTTTGTAACTGGCAAGAAGCCAAGCGGCAACAGGGATCCGTTCGGCCTGCGCCGCGCCGCGCTCGGTATTGTGCGGATAATTATTGAAGGTGAGCTGGAGCTCGACCTCAAAGAGCTGATTGCAATTGCGATCACGGCGCAGCCGGCCGGCAAGCGGGACATCGCGGAGCTCAACGATGAGTTCTACGCCTTTATTGCAGAACGGTTGCGAGGGTACAGCAAAGATCGCGACGCAGAACTGACGACGGAAACTTTCGACGCCGTGCTGGTACGCGAGCCCCGATCGCTGCTGGATTTTGCACGGCGTCTCGACGCCGTGCAGGCGTTTACGAAGCTCGACGAGGCCGCGAGCCTTGCAGCCGCTAACAAGCGTATCGCGAACATTCTGAAAAAATCGGGTCTGGACGAAGTACCCGAGGTGCAGGACAAGCTGTTGGTCGATGCCGCCGAAGTTGCACTTGCAGCGGCAATTTCGGCGGCACATGAAACTGTGCGCCCCTTGCTCGCCAGCGCGCAGTACACTGGGGCACTCACGGCGCTGGCTGCACTGCGCGGCCCGGTGGACAAATTCTTCGACGAGGTACTGGTTATGGCTGACGATACCGCCCTGCGCGACAACCGGCTCGCACTGCTTGGTCGGTTACGGCGCCTCTTTCTCGAAGTTGCCGACATATCGCGGCTGGTTGTGGGCGACTAGGGCGTATTTACGGTATGGATCCTGCTCGTGCACCCCGGCTCGTAATTCTCGATCGCGATGGCGTCATCAATCGCGAGTCCAAAGACTTCGTCAAGTCCCTCGAAGAGTGGGTGCCGCTACCCGGCAGCATCGCGGCGATCGTGCGTTTGTCGCACGCGGGCTTCACCATCGCCGTGGCCTCGAACCAGTCGGGGCTCGCACGCGGCCTGTTTGACGAGGCGGCCTTGCTGTCGATGCATACACGGCTGCGCGAACTGGTCGCCAGCGAAGGCGGCTTGCTTGGCGAAATCGTGGTTTGTCCGCACGGGCCAGACGACGGTTGCGATTGCCGCAAGCCAAAGCCCGGCATGCTGATACGGCTAGCGCACAACTACGGCGTCGAGCTCGACGCCGTGCCCGTCATTGGCGATTCCTTGCGCGACCTCGAAGCAGCGCGTGCCGCTGGTGCGCGCCCTATACTCGTACGCACCGGCAACGGCGCGCAAACCGAGACCGTCTTGCCGGAAGAATTCACCGACATCGAAATTTTCGATGAGCTGGGCGCCGCCGCGGATGCGCTGATTGCCGAGTTGTAACAGGAGCCTGCGCGGTAGAAATGATTTTTGTCCGCTCTCTGCTGTTCAATGTGTTTGAGTTCATCACCGTGATGATCGCGGCGACTCTGCTGCTCGTCACCTTCTGGGCGCCGCCCCGCTTTCGTCACGGAGTCTGCCGGGCCTGGTGCAGCCTGATGGTGTGGGCTGTGGATTTTTTTTGTGGCATAAAAACCGTTGTCGAGGGAGCGGAGAACGTGCCCGATACGCCGTCTGTCGTGCTCATCAAGCACACTTCGACGCTCGAGACACTCTGGCAGGTGAGCTTTTTCCCGCAAACGGTGTGGGTTGTGAAGCGTGAGATTCTGTTCGCGCCGGTTTTTGGCTGGGCGATTGGGCTCGCACTGGACCCTATTGCGATCGACAGAAAGGCGAGTGGATCAGCTGTCAAGCAGGTAATTCGCCAGGGCCGCGACAAGCTGCGCCAGGGCATCTGGGTGACTGTCTTTCCGGAAGGCACGCGGATGGCACCGGGCAAAACCCGCACCTATGGCACCAGCGGAGCGGCTCTTGCTCGTGACGCAAACGTGCCAATCGTTCCGGTGGCGCACAATGCGGGCGACTTCTGGGGCCGCCGCTCATTTAACAAGCGTCCGGGTACGGTGCGCTTTGTAATCGGCCCGCCAATCGACGCCGCGAATCGACCCGCCAAAGAAACCAATCTCATCGTGCAGGACTGGATAGAATCAACGATGCGCGAGATCAGCGTTTATTATCAGCAGCACAATAATAGTCAATAAGCTCAAGGAGAATTATCGATGAATTCAGTAAAACTACTCGTGGCCGTCGGCGTCGTTCTTGGTTTCGGCACGGCGTTTGCGGATCACCACGAATACCCCGAACCAAAAATGACCTTTTCTGCGAGTGACACGACCTCGCTCACAGCGACCGTGACAGCGATCGACTATGAAACGCGTGAAGTGAGCTTGCGCGGCCCAGAGGGCAATACTGTGTCATTCGTGGTGACCGATGCCGTGCAGCGGCTCGATGAAATCAACGTTGGCGACCTCGTCACGCTGGATGTCGACGAAACACTGACCGTCGACGTATACGACAATGACAGCGAGGAACCTGATACCGCAGAGATGGCCGTGCTCGCGCGCAACACAGAGGACAATGTTCCGGGTGGCGCCGTTATCGATGCGACAGTCGTCACCGCCGTAGTGCAGGCTATCGACCTCGCCAATAATACGGCAACCTTGCGAGGGCCCGACGGGTCGCTGCGAACAATTGTTGCCAGGAACCCGGAAAACCTCAAGCGCGCGAGCGTTGGAGATCTCGTGGCCATAACCATTACCGACGCCGTCGGCATTTCAGTCACACCACCGCCGGCCGAGTAACCATGCTGGTGCCGGTCATAAGCTATTAAGTTATGACCGGCACCAATGCCTGGCTACCAGATTTTGACGCGCTCCTCGGGCGGCAGGTACAGCTTCGCGTCGGGCCCTATATCGAAGGCTGTGTACCACTCCGGCACGTTTCGTACCGCACCGTTCGCACGGAACATCGAGGGCGCGTGCGGGTTGGTCTGAATAAGGTTTCTTAAGGCCTCGTCGCGGTACTTGTTACGCCACACCTGGGCATAACCGAGAAATACGCGCTGCACGCCGGTAAAGCCGTCGATGACGGGCGGCTCCTTGCCATCCAGCGACATCTTGTAGGCCAAGAGGCCGATGCTGATGCCGCCGAGGTCGCCAATATTTTCACCCAATGTGTATTCGCCGTTCACGTGCAGGTCGTTGAATGGTGCGTAGGCGTTGTATTGCGAGACCAGCTTGTCGGTGCGCTTTTCAAACTCAGCACGATCCTTGTCCGTCCACCAGTTACGCAGGACGCCGTCACCGTCGAACTTGCTCCCCGAATCGTCAAAGCCATGACCAATTTCGTGACCAATCACCGCACCGATCGCGCCGTAGTTCACAGCATCGTCCGCATCGGCAGTAAAGAATGGCGGTTGCAAAATCGCGGCGGGGAATACAATCTCGTTCATCGTCGGATTGTAATAGGCGTTCACGGTCTGCGGCGTCATGCTCCATTCGCTGCGATCGACCTCACCGCCCTGACGCTGCACTTCGCGATCGTATTCAGCTTGCGCAGAGCGTACGAGGTTTCCGTACAGGTCATCGGGCCTAAGATCAAAATCATACTCGCGCCAGACATCGGGGTAACCGATTTTCGGTTTGAACTTCGACAGCTTGTCGAGAGCCTGTGCCTTGGTCTCGTCCGTCATCCAGTCAAGTTCCGTGATGCTCTTCTCGTAAGCCTTGATCAGGTTGCCGACCAATTCGATCATGCGCTCCTTCGCTGCCGGCGGAAAATGCTTTTTCACATACACCTCGCCAACGACTTCGCCGAGATTGCCGTTGACCGCAGTCACAGCCCTGCGCCACATCGGTAGCTGTTCTTCAGTGCCTGAGAGCGTCTTGCCGTAGAACTCGAAGTTCTGTTTGTCGAGTGCCTGGTTGAGCATCCCGGCGCGGTGATTGACGGCCACCCATTGCAAATAGGTTTTCCATGTATCGAGGTCCGTGTCTTTGATTATGCCGTCGAGTTCACGAATGTAGTCGGTATTGATAACAATGAGGCCATCGGTCAGTTCGGGTTCGACTTTTGCAATCTCAAGATAGACGTCCCAGTTAAAATTCGGCATCAGCTCCGGCAGGTCGCCGAGCGCGACCTTGTTGTAGTTCGCCGCCCAGTCGCGGGTGTCTTCCTTTTTCATGTTCTTGTCCGCGAGCCGGGTTTCCAGCTTCATGACGGCTTTCGCCGCGGCCGCAGCGCCTGGCAAGCCGGCGAGGTCGAACATTTTCTCAATATGGGTAACGTATGCCCCGCGAATCTCAACGGACTTTGGATCTGTGTTGAAATAGAATTCACGGTCGGGCAAACCGAGACCACTCTGAAACATGTAAATGCCGTAATGTGTCGGCCGCTTCATGTCTGGAAACTGTGTCATGCCAAGCGGCGCGTCCAGGCCTCGCTCGATGGCTCCGGCGAAGTATTCCGCCAGCTCGTCGTAGTTCGAGATCGCTTCGATGCGCTCCATTTCCGGCTGCAGCGGTGCAACGCCCAGGGCGTCGCGTTTGTCCCAGTTCATGTACGACTTGTAAAGGTCGCCGACCTTTTGCTCCGGCGAACCCTCCGGAAAGTCGCCGTTCGCGGACTCTTCGATGATTTCCTTGACGTATTCCTGCGCTTCGTCGTTCAGGATACCGAAGCCGCCATAGGTGGCTTTGTCCGCCGGTATTTCGGTCTTGTCGATCCATGCGCCATTCATGTACATGAAAAAGTCGTCGCCGGGCCGGATGCTCTTGTCCATGTTCTCGAGAACGAGCCCGGACTTGAGAGGCGCAGCCTCTGTCGTGGCCGGCGTTGTCGTGGCCGCCGCTTCGTCGTGTGACTGGCCGCAGCCCGCCAGTAGCAGCAGTACCAGTGCACCAAAAGTCGTATTTCTCACATACTTCCCCTCATATTGCGGCAATCGGGCCGCAGAATAGTTTTCATAGACAGCCTGCCCCGGGGGCGGTTCCCTGGATCTGGCGGTTGCTTAATCGTCGTCGTCGGGCAGATACACTTCATCGCCGGGTGCATCGCCAAGGTTAACCAGCTCCTTGCGTTGCGCTTCCGAGATTTCATAAATCTTGTCGATCGTGCAGCCGCGTATCGTATCGAAACCCGCGCGTATACGGTTTTGGCTGTCACGCCGGTCGACCATGTCGTAGGTGAACTCGCTTTGCCGAAGTTCGCGACACCCGCGCCGGAATTCGATCAGGTAGTCACCGGTCCGGATTGGCACCACCAGGAACTGGTCGTTGATATAGGTGTAGTTGATCTGCCGGAAGTAGCGAAATTCGTCCACTTCTTTCAGTTGATTGGCGACTACGTAATCGCGCACGGCCTCGACGTCCTGCATATCGTAGCCCGTCGCGCACGCGCCGAGGAGTGCTGTCGCACTGAGCACGAACAGCTTCAGATTTTTTGTTACCCGCTGATACATCACCGGCGCTCCTCTGCATAAAGTTTCTGCACCCAGGCAACCGCGTGCGGATAATCCGCTATCCAGCGCTCGATGTCCGCGCGCATCGGGTTCGATGTCTGGCCGCGCTCGATGCGCGAGCTGTCCGCCTTGCCGCCGCCATAGTTTAGCGGTTGCAGCCAGAGACCCGTCATTGCAGCAAACTCGTAATCAGTATAGTTGCGTTGCTCACCTTCCAGTATAGATGTCCGTCCATCGGATAGGGTTGCATCGAGTTCTGCGAGCAGCTTCTCTATATGGGCACACGCTTTGCTGTAGTTGGCAGGTGTGATTTTAAACGAGCGCCTGATCAGAAATGCGAGTACTGGAAACAGCGGCCGCAGGATCCAGCGCTGCCAGGGCGGCACGGCGCTATTATCGGCGCCCCAGGCATGCAGCGTCAGCTCACGGTCCTGCAGGAGGTGGTGGTAGACCCAGACCTGGAGGTTGACGCCGTATCGATCCAGGCGCTGCTCAAACTCAAGCCGCGCGGGTGTCGGCGCGAGATGCGCGACGTTCGCGCCAGGCGATACGGCGTAGGCGCCCCAGAGATAGCGCAGGATCTCGGCGGAGTTGCCGATCTGCGAGCGTACCGCGCCGGTACGAATTTTGAGGCGCGGCACGGTGCGACCCAGAAAATACGCGCCAAGCGTGCCTCCGGCCGGCTTTTCCACGTACTCGATTCCCGCCGCGTCCATGTTCCAGCGCACTTTTTCCACGAAGTGACTCGCGGCAATGGACTCGAGGACCAGCGGCGGCGCCCGTTCGGGCGCGACGAATCCACTCAGGACTATGAGCCAGCGCCACAGCAGCATCAGGACAACGGCCAGGACTGCAGTTGCGACGGACCAGCCCCACACCGCGACCACCACAGGTAGCAGCCAAAGGAAGACCCCGTGCACGAACAATCGACGGTCCGTCACTTATACGTCCAGGTTGGCAACCGTCAATGCATTTTTCTCGATGAATTCGCGACGTGGTTCAACGTGGTCGCCCATCAATGTCGTGAATATTTCATCGGCTTTGACGCCATCGTCTATTTTTACCTGCAGCAAGCGACGCGTTTCGGGATTAACCGTTGTGTCCCAGAGCTGTTCGGGGTTCATTTCGCCGAGACCCTTGTAACGCTGGATGGACTGACCGCGTCGCGCTTCGCTCATGAGCCAGCCGATAGCCTCGCTAAAACTTTGCACTGGCATGTCGCGATCGCCGCGCCTGATGAACGCGCCTGCATCGAGCAGTCCATCGAGTTTTTCCTTGAGGCCCATGATGAGTTTGTATTCGTTCGTGTCGAAGAATTCACGTTGCAGATAGCGTGTCGCACCGATGCCATGCTGCAGGCGCGTAATGCCGATACGAACAATTTCGCCATCGTCACCACCGCGATCCAGTTGCGCCGTGTAACTGCCACTGTCACCACTTTGCACGCGGTCGCCGCGTGCTTTCGGCAGTGCTGCCGACAACTGCTCGGTCCAGGCCTCGAGCGCATCGAGATCCTCGGCGCGCTCGCGGGTCATGAGCGGCAGGTTCGCGATGGCGCGCAGTACAACCTCATCGTAGCGGCGCGCAAGCCGCGCAATAATGGCTTCCACCGCGTTGAATTCAGCCGCGAGCGACTCCAGCGCTGCGCCCGACAGTGCCGGGGCACTTTCGTTCACGTGCAACTCCGCCCCATCCAGGGCCGATGACAGCAAATAGCTATTCAGTTCCGCATCGTCCTTGACATAAATCTCCTGTTTGCCGCGCTTGATTTTGTACAGGGGCGGTTGTGCGATGTAGATGTGGCCGCGCTCGATAAGCTCACGCATTTGCCGGTAGAAAAAGGTGAGCAGCAACGTGCGAATGTGTGAGCCGTCCACATCTGCGTCAGTCATGATGATGAT
The DNA here is from genome assembly GCA_002338615.1 of Proteobacteria bacterium UBA1844. Classification (GTDB taxonomy): domain Bacteria; phylum Pseudomonadota; class Gammaproteobacteria; order Steroidobacterales; family Woeseiaceae; genus UBA1847. The sequence goes on from DDIS01000207.1 coordinate 27,627, forward strand.
GCGGTGGTAACGCAGCTTGTCCGGATCGAAATCGTCACGACCGATACCGCAACCGAGCGCCGTGATCAGTGTGCCGACTTCCGCAGAGGACAACATTTTGTCGAAACGAGCTTTTTCGACGTTCAGAATTTTGCCTTTCAGCGGCAGAATGGCCTGAGTTCTTCGATCCCGGCCCTGCTTCGCGGAGCCACCGGCCGAGTCACCCTCGACGAGGAACAGCTCAGAGAGCGCCGGGTCTTTCTCCTGGCAGTCCGCAAGCTTGCCTGGCAGGCCGGCGATATCCAGCGCACCCTTGCGGCGGGTCATCTCGCGCGCTTTGCGTGCCGCTTCCCGCGCCCGCGCCGCGTCGATGATCTTGGATACTATGGCTTTCGCTTCAGCCGGGTGTTCCAGCAGGAACTCTTCGAGCCGCCCCGCCATCGCGCTTTCAACCACGCCTTTAATTTCAGATGAAACTAATTTGTCCTTGGTTTGTGAAGAAAACTTCGGATCCGGGACCTTGACGGACAAGACGGCGGTCAGGCCCTCGCGTGCATCATCCCCGGACGGGGTGAACTTGTCCTTCTTGCCGGATAATTCCTTTTCGATATAGCTGTTTAACGTGCGCGTAAGCGCCGAGCGAAAACCCGCGAGATGCGTGCCGCCGTCGCGCTGCGGAATATTGTTCGTATAGCAAAACATGTTTTCCTGGTAGCCGTCATTCCACTGGATTGCGGCCTCAACGCCCACATCGCCTTGCATCACACTGAAATGGAATACGCTCGGGTGCACGGGCGTCTTGTTGCGGCCCAGGTGCTCCACAAAGGCCCGGATACCGCCTTCGTATTCGAAGACATCTTCACGATCATCACGCTCGTCCGTCAGCCGGATCTTGACGCCGGAATTCAGGAATGACAGTTCGCGCAGCCGCTTTGCGAGGATCTCGAAATGAAATTCAATATTCGTAAACGTCTTCGGACTCGGCTTGAACCGGATTGTCGTGCCGGTTCGGTCGGTCTCCCCGATCGGTGCCAGGGGCTTTTGCGGCTCGCCGTGCACGTATTCCTGCTGGTAGGTCTTGCCATCGCGGTGAATGGTGAGGATCAGCTGCTCGGACAGCGCGTTGACGACGGACACGCCGACACCGTGCAGGCCGCCCGACACCTTGTAGGAGTTATCATCGAATTTGCCGCCCGCGTGCAGCACCGTCATGATGACTTCAGCAGCCGATTTACCTTCCTCCGGATGCAGATCGACCGGAATGCCCCGACCATCATCCGCCACGGTAATCGACTCGTCGGCGTGAATCGTGACGCTGATAGCGTCGCAATAGCCGGCCAGCGCTTCGTCAATCGAGTTGTCGACCACCTCGAAAACCATGTGGTGCAAACCGGTGCCGTCATCGGTATCTCCGATGTACATTCCCGGGCGTTTCCGGACAGCCTCAAGTCCCTTTAAGACCTTGATATTAC
>DDIS01000207.1:29176-29426 GCA_002338615.1 Proteobacteria bacterium UBA1844
CCTTGATATTACTGGAAGTATATTCTTTGTTGTCAGTCATTCACTTTGCTCAGACGGTAACCGGTCTATTGTAGCAAAAGCGGGCCTGAAAGGGGCGCCTGGTGGGTCAGATAAAGACCTCGCACGGCAACCGGGGCGAGGCCCTCGAAACTGGCGGCGGCGCGGGGTATTTCAAGGGGCTATAAAGCGGCGCAGCACCGGGGTCCGGCAGCGACAAGAAGGGGCCAACGCTGCGCGCGGATCGGCGGGA
>DDIS01000207.1:29557-30485 GCA_002338615.1 Proteobacteria bacterium UBA1844
GTCAGCACGCCCTGTTTCACGTGGAACACGGCCGGTTCGGCCGGAAATTCGAGACTCCCCGGTTCCAGCGCCGTGGCTATTACCTGGCAATCCAGCGCAAAAACAGCTCTCAAGAGCCGCGCCAGGGCCCGCCGGTCCAGTTCTGCCGCGGGATCATCCAGCAACAGCAGCATTGGCCGGCCCAGGTGCTCTTGCACCAGCGCGGTCGCCGCGAGGATCATGGAACATGCCAGCAATTTCTGCTGGCCGCGGGATACGAGTCGCTTGGCTTGCCGCTCATTCTGAACCAGAACAAGGTCCGCCCGGTGCGGGCCAACCTGGCTGCTACCCAGCTGCAGGTCCCGATCGTAAGAATCATCGACCGCCTCGCCCAGGGTCTTTTCCGCGCTCCAGCCACGTCGATATTCGAAACCGAAGTCGGAGCCAAGTAATTGCGTGCTCCGCTCAACGAGGCCGGGCACCAGGCGTTCCATCACCCGCAGCCTGATCTCATCCACCCGGCCGCCGAGATCAACCAGCTCCCTCGACCAGGCAGCAACGTCATGACCCGCCCGCAGGGCCGCATTGCGTTGCTTCAGGGCGCGCCGAAATCGTCGCCACTCATCGAGGAACTTGTGTTCCACGTGGAACGCAACCCAATCGAGGTACCGTCTGCGCCCTTCCGGCCCACCACTCACCAGCTCGTGAACCTCAGGATCAACCAGCTGCAACGGCAGCGCCTCAGCCAACGCGGAAGCCCCCAGTCCCGAGACCCCATCAACCTTGACTTCCAGTCCATCCCGACTGTTGCGCACACCCAGTGCCGCAAGGTGTTGATCGGTTCCCGACCGGCCAAACAGCAGAAACTCGGAAACCCCGTGCCGAATCAAGCTGCTGGTCGGGGCGCCACGGAAGGACTTTCCGCGGCCCAGATACGCCAACGCCTCCA
>DDIS01000207.1:30576-45734 GCA_002338615.1 Proteobacteria bacterium UBA1844
CCCAGATACGCCAACGCCTCCAGCAAGCTCGTCTTGCCAGAGGCGTTCTCGCCATGCACCAGGTTATAACGGCTGTCGGGTTCCAGCTCTACCTTTGCAAAGCAACGGAAGTCCTGCGCGCGGAAAAGCCTCAATGTCACAGGAAATGCCCGGCAGGGAATTCAGGAATAATTCTCGCGACGCGCCAGGACTGGTGCAAACGCCGCCCTAGCAGTGCCCCGTACCCCCGAACTTGCCTTTTGCACAAAAGATTGGCCCTGTATCCCGCATGTCCTTACAGCCGCATTGGCATGACAACAAACTTGCGGTCATCGTTCCCCGGCTCACGAACGAGGCAACTCGAATTGCTGTCGACGACCGACAAGGTCACCTCGTCCCCGTCTACCGCACCCATCGCATCGAGCAGGTAGTTGACGTTAAAGCCGATTTCAATGTCATCGCCGCTGTACTGCACCTCGACCTCTTCCTCGGCCTCTTCCTGCTCCGGGTTGTGCGCCTGCAGGACCACCCCGCTATCCCTGATGATCAGCCGTATCCCGCGGTATTTTTCGTTCGAAAGAATGGCCGTTCGTTGCAGGGCGCTGCGAAACAGCTCCTTGTCCGCACGCAGCTCATTGCTCGATTCCTGCGGTATTACCCGTTCGTATTCCGGGAAACGACCATCGATCAGCTTCGAAGTGAAGCGAATTCCCCCTAACGCAACGCGAACGTGATTCTCCCCGAGTTCTATCCCGACGTCTCCGTCCCCGCCAAGCAGGCGCTGCAACTCGAGTACTCCTTTGCGCGGCACAATAACCTGCTGCTCCTTAAGTTTCTCGCCAGCCAGGGTCGCCTGGCAGAGCGCGAGCCGATGCCCGTCGGTTGCGACCGCTTTTAAATGCTGGCCGCGAACTTCCAGCAGCATGCCGTTGAGGTAATATCGCACATCCTGCTGCGCCATCGAAAAATGCGTCTTTTCGATCAATGTGGCCAGCACGTCCTGGCCTACCGTAATCGTTTGACCCGCCTTGATGTCGTCAACCGTAGGGAACTCTGCCGCCGGCAAGGTCGTAAGTGAGAATTTGCTGCGCCCCGAGCGAATGCTCATTTTCTCGCCGCTAACGACCAGCTGCACGACCGCTGCCTCGGGCAGCGCTTTGCAAATATCCAGCAACTTGCGACCGGACACCGTAATTTCCCCGCCTGACTCGACATCAACCTCCGCCCGCGCTACCAGCTCAACCTCCAGGTCCGTGGCAGTGACTGACAGCTCTCCGTTTCTTGCAACCAACAGCACGTTCGAGAGGATCGGCATCGTTTGTCGCCTTTCGACCACCCCAATAACGGCCTGCAAAGGCTTCAGGAGCACATCGCGCGCAGCGCTCAATTTCATAGGTTCCACCTGTTAATAAAAAGTTGAATTAGATTACTTATTATTATAATTAGGGTCGCAAAGCCCTGTGCATAACTTATTAAATCCATTACAAATCAATAACTTAACACCTATAACCGCAAGCAAGAACTCATGTGTTAAATGTCAACGACATGTGGATAGTCTGTGGATAACATTCTGCCCGCAATTCATACACGACTTATACACCACTTATCCCCCCTATCCTGTCAGGGTTCTGAGCAAATTCAAGTAATCGTTGTCAATACGCTTTTCGGTCTCGCGCAAAGAAACGATGCGGCGGCAGCCATGCAGCACCGTGGTATGGTCCCGACCACCAAATGCATCGCCGATCTCCGGCAAGCTATGGTTGGTCAATTCCTTTGCCAACGCCATCGCCATTTGTCTTGGTCTTGCAACGGAGCGAGTACGCTTCTTGGACAATAAATCAGCAACGCGGATTTTGTAGTATTCGGCGACTGTTTTCTGAATATTCTCGATAGACACCAGCCGATCCTGCAATGCGAGCAGGTCACGCAGCGCCTCCTTGGTAAAATCGAGATTAATCGCCCGACCGGTAAAACGAGAGTTTGCGACGACTCGGCGTAACGCGCCTTCCAGCTCTCGCACGTTCGAGCGAATGCGCTTCGCAATAAAAAATGCAACTTCCTCGGGTAATTCAATGTTCTCCGCCGCCGCTTTGCTCATCAGAATTGCAACCGAGGTTTCCAGCTCCGGTGGTTCGATGGCGACGGTAAGACCCCAGCCGAAGCGAGACTTCAACCTCTCCTCGAGGCCATTTACTTCTTTCGGGTAGCGATCGCAGGTCAGCACAATTTGCCGCTGGCCTTCGAGCAAGGCGTTGAAAGTGTGGAAGAACTCTTCCTGTGAGCGCTCTTTCCCGGCGAAAAACTGGATATCGTCAATCAGCAGCGCGTCGAGCGAGCGGTACGAGCGCTTGAACTCGGAAATCGTGTTGTGTTGCAGACCCTTTACCATATCGCCGACGAAGCGCTCGGAATGAACATACGCGACGCGCGCGTCCGGCTTTTCCGCAACAATGCTATTGCCTATTGCGTGCATAAGATGTGTCTTGCCGAGACCAACACCACCATAGATGAACAACGGGTTATAGGATCTGCCCGGGTTCTGCCCCACCTGGCTGGCGGCCGCGCGCGCCAGCTGGTTGCTCTTGCCCTCGACAAAACTCGCAAAGGTGAAGCCCGGGCTCAGACGTGTCGCAACAGGAGGGGGTGGGCGTTGATCATCCGGTGCTGCAACGCGCGTACTGCGGATCGGCGCGGGTGCCGGTCGATCGCGCGACCCGACCTCGATACTGACCGCCGTGTTGCTCTGCTCATTGTCCACGAGTTCGAGAATCCGGCCGATGTAGTGTTCGTGCAGCCAATCAACCACGAACCGGTTCGGCGCCATCAGTGTCAACTGCGAGCCATCTTCTATCGCCTGCAGCGGCCGGATCCAGGTATTGAATTGTTGCTCTGGCAGCTCCGCCTGCAAATTGCGGATGCAGCGGTTCCAAAGCGATGTTTCGGCCGGCAACGGGATCCCCAATGGCAAGGCAAAGCTGATAAGGCGAACGGAAGACCGGGCAGTCTATACCGCTTTGTTAAACGCTGCCACAGACCCAAGAGCTGTTCCGCTCCCGGACCCGCGAGCGCCGGGCGTGCTGGCGGGCCGGCTTTCTATTGACAGCAAAGCGCCCCCAACGTACCCTTGCCGCCCTTTGTTTGGACGGTTCTTAACAGCGCGTCCGTCACAATCCTTAGGTAACAGGCAAATGAAACGCACATTCCAGCCCAGCACACTCAAGCGCGCCCGCACCCACGGTTTCCGTGCCCGCATGGCGACCAAGGCCGGCCGCCTGGTCCTCAAGCGCCGTCGTGCCAAGGGTCGCGCCAGACTGACGCCGTAAGGTTTACCCGGTTAAATCGCCGGCCGCCGAACCTCTGACAATTTTGCAACGTTCTCGCTCGCACCGGTTCACCAAAAACAACCGGCTGCTTGACGCGTCGTCGTTCTCACAGGTTTTTGCAAAGGCGCACAGAAGTCGGGATAAGTGGTTCACCGTGCTATGCCGCAATAACGAAATGACGTCCGCACGACTGGGTCTTGCCATATCAAAAAGAAACTGCAAAAAAGCGGTGGGCCGTAATCGCATCAAGAGAATCATCCGCGAGTCTTTTCGCCAGGAGCAACACGAGCTCGAAGGTCTTGATATCGTTGTAATGAACCAGGCCGCTGCAAGCGACGCCGGCAGCCAGGAACTGTTCGCCAGCCTCACGCAACACTGGCGACGCTGTGCAAAAACAAGAGTTAACAGGCCCTAAACAATGGACAACCAACGACTGATCACCTGGGGCTTGTTCGGCCTGCTTGTCTACTTCACCTGGCAAACCTGGATGCAGGACTACGCGCCGTCAGCACCGTCCGAGCCGGCAAACCAAAGCACGGCGCAAGGCGCACTCGAAAGCAAAGACCGAAACAATGTAGCTGACCAGGCTGACCAACTCGCCGATCTCGCCATAGATGATCAATCTCTTCCCCAGATCGGTGCCCCCGCGACCAGCAGCGAGCCTGCTGCCGCAACGCCATTGGTTGACGCTGATGCGGCGATCATAACGGTTCGTACGGATGTGCTGGAATTAAAGATCAACACGCGCGGCGGCACCATCCAGTACGCAAGCACCTTGAAATACCCGGTGCACAAAGACCTTCCGGACAAGAAAATTGTATTGCTCGACACCGGTGCCGAAGATCTCGGCTTGATCCGCAGCTGGCTACGCAACAGCACCAACCCTGCGGCTGCTCCGGACGCTAACGCGGTATATACGGCGGCCAGCAGCAACTACGCATTGGGCGACAAAGACGAACTCGTGGTGCCATTAACCTGGGAAAATGCAGATGGCACCAGCGTCGAGAAGCGCTTTACCCTGAAACGCGGCAGTTATGTCATCGACCTGCAGCAAATCCTGCACAACGGCAGCGATGCGGAGTGGCGCGGCGACCAGGTAACGCAATTGTTGCGACGGTCGTATGAACACGAACGCTCGATGTTTGATGTTGACTCGTATTCCTACACGGGCGGAGTGGTCTACAACGGCGAGAAAGCCGAGAAACTGAAGCGCGACGACTTGCTCGAGGACGGACCGGCCAGCTTTACCGCGGAGAATGGCTGGTACGCCTCAATTGAGCACCACTTCCTGAGCGCCATCATCCCGGCTGCTGACACCACCAATATTTACCAGGTACGAGTTGACGATCATGTGTCGACGGCGAGCGTTATCAGCGCACCGGAAACCGTCGCGCCCGGCGCGTCGACCGTGTTTGATCGCACGCTGTTCATTGGCCCGAAATTGCAAGAGCAGCTGAAGGAAGTACATCCGAAGCTGACCTTGAGTGTCGACTACGGCTGGTTAACAATTCTCTCGCACCCCCTGTTCCTGTTGCTGTCATGGATACATTCATTTATCGGCAACTGGGGCGTGGCTATCATTCTGGTGACTGCCTTGATCAAGCTTGCGTTCTACAAGCTGACCGAGGCGAGTGGGCGCTCGATGGCGAAGATGCGCGAGCTGCAACCACGCATGAAAGCCCTGCAGGACCGTTACAAGGACGATCGCCAGGCGCTGTCGCAGGCGATGATGGATCTTTATAAGCGCGAGAAGGTCAATCCGGCCGCCGGCTGTTTGCCGATCCTGATTCAAATGCCGTTTTTCCTCTCCTTCTACTGGGTGCTCGTGGAATCCGTGGAAATGCGCCAGGCACCTTTCGCGCTCTGGATTACCGACCTTTCATCGCGCGACCCGTATTTCATCCTGCCCTTGATTATGGGCGCCGCGATGCTCGTGCAACAACGATTGAACCCGGCGCCGGCAGACCCGATGCAGGCGCGCATCATGCAGATCATGCCGGTCATGTTCACAGGATTCTTCGCCTTCTTCCCGTCAGGTCTCGTGCTCTACTGGGTAACCAATACGCTGCTATCGATCGCACAGCAGTGGAAGATCAACAAGGTTGTGCACGCCGAAGCGCTGGCACGCAAAGCCGGCAAACCGAAAAAGCCAAAGAAGAACAAGGCGGGCGACGATAGCGACGAGACGCTCGAATAGCTAACTGTCCCCAACTTCCTTTTACGGTGCGGCGCTGGTGCGGATCTTGATTTCACCCTGCAGCGTGCGGTGTACCGGGCACATGTCTGCAATTTCCAGCAGCCGTTGTCGCTCGGCAGCGCTGAGTTCGCCGTCAAACGACAGCACACGCCGGAACTCGTCGATTCTGCCAGTACCGGATTCGCAGTCGCTGCAATCCTTGGCGTGCACCTTGTCGTGGGTGACGCGCACGGTCACTGAGCGTAAAGACAACTCCTTGCGGGCGGCATACATCTTCAGCGTCATCGTCGTGCAGGTAGCGAGGGCTGCTGCAAGCAGGTCGTAAGGTGACGGACCTTTGTCGTTGCCGCCTACGTCGGTTGGTTCATCGGCCGTCAAAGTATGGCCTGCCGCCAGAACCTCGGTGGTGAAGCTATCGATGGCGGTGCGGGCGACGATTTCATCGAGATCGCCGGCAAGCGCCGCCCGGTTGTTCGAGGGGTCATGATTCTGCATAGTGGCTTGTCCTTTTTCCTGTGATTAGACTATGGGCGCATTGACCGACACGATCGTAGCTGCCGCGACGCCGCCGGGTGCGGGCGGCGTTGGCATCGTACGCATCTCCGGTCCCGGTGTGCGCGAGTTTGCACCATCGCTGATTGGCAGCTTGCCGCCGCCACGAGTAGCCAGTTTGCGTGTGCTAAGCGCTGCCGACGGCACCGGGATCGACCATGGCATTGCATTGTACTTTCCGCAACCCGCATCGTTTACGGGCGAGGATGTCCTCGAGTTGCATGCGCATGGCGGGCCGATCGTACTGGCGATGATTATCGAAGCCGCCATCGCGCTTGGCGCACGGCGCGCTGAACCGGGCGAATTCTCCAAACGTGCATTCCTGAACGACAAGCTTGACCTTGTGCAGGCCGAAGCGATCGCGGATCTCATTGCGAGCGGCACCCGCCAGGCGGCGCGCGCGGCCTTGCGCACTCTGAGCGGTGAATTCTCACAAGCACTCGGCCTGCTGGCCGCCAACCTGACCAAGTTACGCGTACACGTGGAGGCCGCGATCGATTTTCCCGAGGAGGAGATCGATTTCCTGAACGACCGCAGCTTGCTGGCACGCATCGAGGCCTGCAGCGTGGAATTCGAAAACCTGTTGCGCGGTGCCAGCGCGGGCCGGGTGCTGCGCGATGGTTTCCAGCTGGTCATTGTCGGCAAACCGAATGCCGGCAAGTCGAGCCTTATGAATCGCCTGAGCGGCACGGACACGGCAATCGTCACCGGGATCGCGGGCACGACCCGGGATATTCTGCGAGAAACTGTCAATCTCGATGGCTTGTCCGTGGAGCTGGTCGATACGGCCGGCTTGCGCGAGGACCCGGGCGTGGTGGAAAAAGAAGGCATCCGCCGCGCCCGTGAGGCCATGCTGCAAGCGGACGCGGTGCTCTGGTTGCAGGATGCAACGGATAGCCAGCCGGATCCTACGGCGGCAGACTTGCCGGGCGATGTGCCCGTGCTGGTGTTGCGCAACAAGTCGGATCTCGCGGGCTTTGCGCCTGGCGATAGCGACAGCGTTAACGACGTCCTGTGCATTTCTGCATTGACCGGCGAAGGGCTCGACGAATTGCGCGAACGAATCAAACAGCTGGCGGGCTACCGGCACGAGGGCGAGGGCGCGTTTACAGCGCGGCAACGACATGTCGAGGCCCTGCAGCTGGCCGCGGCCCACTTTGCGGCCGGGAGAGCAGCGCTGACCGATACGCACGCGGGCGAATTGTTGGCAGAAGAGCTTCGACTTGCGCAACGCGCGCTCGGCGAAATTACGGGCGAAATGAGCTCCGATGAACTGCTCGGTAGAATCTTTTCCGAGTTCTGTATCGGCAAATAAAACATAATGGTGCCGGTCATAACTTGATAACTTATTGCCAGGCAAAGGCGATGCGTGTAGCGACAAAGCCCACAACAATAAGTTATCAAGTTATGACCGGCACCGAATTACTTAATTACCGAATTACCAACAAACCAAGGAGACGCTGATGCGTTCGATGACGCGTAAATTTCTGACCTGTTTTACCCTCGGGATGAGCTTTGCCTGCATGCCGATAAGCCAGGCGCTGGCGCAAGGCTTCAGCTACAACTATCTCGAAGGTACGTACGAGCGAATCGACGTGGATGACAATTTTATCGACGGAGACGGTGATGGCTGGGGTCTGTCCGGCTCGCTCGAGGTGGCAAATAACTGGCACGTTTTTACGTCTTTCAGCAAGGCCGAGCTGGACTCCGGTTTCGGTTTCGATGTCGACTTTGATGTGACGACAGTCGGCGGTGGTTACCATCGGGCGCTTGCGCCGAACGTGGATCTCGTCGCGAACCTGTCCTACGTGGATGTCGAGGCAAGTGGCGCCGGGTTTTCGGCAGATGACGACGGTTTTGGCATCTCGATCGGTGCGCGCAGCTTGTTGCGCGGTAATTTCGAGCTTGCGGGCTATATCGACTACGTCGATCTTGACGATGGTGGTGACGATACCACGATACGTGGCGAAGGCTGGTACCAGCTCAACCGGAGTTTTGCGCTCGGCGCGAAACTGGGCATTGGCGATGATGTGACCAGGTTCGGACTGGCCGGTCGTTGGTACTTCCGCTAGGCCGGATTTTTCAAGGACCCCGTTGCAACGGTTTACTCGACTCGAAAATGCGGCGCCGTGATAGAGAGCTCGGTGACGGCGCCGTATTTTTGTACCGCATCGCGTATCAATGAGGCATCACCGAGCACGACGAAAACGAGCTTGTCGCGGGGCGGATAAACGGACGCGATGACGTCTTTCACAGACGCCACGTCCACGGCCTTGAGATCCGCAGCGTAGTCATTGACAAAGTCATCGCCAAGGCCAAAAAATTCGAGTTCTGCAAATTCGGCGGCGAGCTGCGCACTTGTTTCAAGGCTGGTAGGAAACTGCCCGAGCACATAGTTGCGGGCCGAGGCGATCATTTCTGCGGCGACGCCCGCATCTTCAAACTGCCCCAGCACGCCAAGCGCCATATCAATAGCCTCGACGGTCGCGTCGGTACGTGTAAAGGAACTGATAGCGACAGAACCCGGTTTGGAAAGGCGGCGCAGTTGCGAGCTCGCGCCGTAGGTCAGGCCGCTGTCGATGCGCAGGGCTGTATTCAACATCGAGGTGAAACGGCCACCAAAAACCGTGTTCGCAATATCGAGATCCGCGCGCTTTGCATAGTTGCGCGCAACGCCCACATTGCCAATCCAGAAGTAGGTCTGCGTTGCACCGGGTTTGTCGATCAGCAGCACCCGGCCGCCGGCCTGCATCGACGGGTCCGGCGTCTCGGCCAGATCTGCGCCCGCTCCTCGCCAGTTGGTGAACGCGACACGGAGCATCGCCAGCATTTCCGCTATTTCGAAATCGCCGGCCACGGCAATGACCAGGCGGTCGGCACCGACCTGCCCGGCAAAATAATCCGCCACGTCCTGGTGCGAGATTCGGGCAAGGGAGGATTCGCTGCCGTCGACCGGGTTACCGTACGGATGCGCGCCAAACAGGAACGCGTTCGCATAAGTGGGCATGACATTGCCGGGGTCGGAGTCCTTCGCCGCACGGATCAGGTTGATCGAACGCTCGCGCAGCTTGTCGAGCTCTGCGGCGTCGAGCGCCGGTCGTTGCAGCATGTCTGCCAGCAGCTCGATCATCAGCGCACTGTCACGGGCCAGGAACTCGCCTTCTATGGTGATGCTCTCGAGACCGGCCGCAGCGCTGAGAACACCGCCTGCAGAATCGACCGCCTCGGAAAACGCGGCCGCGTCGCGTTCAGCGGCGCCTTTTTGCAGCAGGGCCGCAAACAGACTGGCGAGGCCGCCTTTGCCCGGCGGATCAGTGACGGCACCGCCACGCAGCATTGCCTGCACTGCAACCAGCGGTACCTCGTGTTTTTCGATGAGGATCAGCACGACACCGTTCGGCAGCTCAACCCGGGTTGCATCCGGCAACCTGACATCGCTCGCGTCGGCCGCGCCGAGCCAGAACAGAACAAACAGGACAAGGCTGTATCGCCTGGCCAGGGCGCTCATTCCTCGACCTCTGCCGGCAACGGCACCAGTTCGCCGAAGGTGGCGTTGTCGGGCCGAAAGACTCGCGCTGCAAGCGCACGAATTTTCTCGTCGGTAACCTGCTCTACCTCGCTCGACAGGTCGAACAGGGTCTCGTAGCTGCCATGAAATATTTCGAAGTCGCCGAGGGCCGCCGCCTTGCCGTCGATCGTCGCCATGCCACGCCAGAAATCCGCAAGCTTGATGTTGCGCGCCTTCGCAAGCTCCGCGGCACTCACACCCTGTGCCGAGATGTCGCCCAATGCCTGCAACAATTGCGTCTCAACCAGGTGGCTGTCGCCGCCGGGGGGCAGGACCAGGTAGAAATACACGAGCCCGGGATCAAAGCCCTGCAGCTGAAAGCCGCCGACGGAAAGCGCGCTCTGTTCGTCTTCCACCAGCAAACGGTGCAAGCGCGAGGAATCGCCACCCACGAGTATGTTGAGCAACAATTCCATCGTCAGTGAGTCGGGGTCGCCGGCGCTGCCGGCATGAAACGCAACGTGCAACTGCGGCGTTTGTGCTACCGCCTCAACCTGCACGCGACGCACGCCCTGTTGCTCGGGCTCAATGGTGCGGATCGCTGCCGGTGGGTCCTGTGCGGGGATGTGCGCAAGGTATTCCACGGCCAGCGCGTAGATCTCCTCGGGCGTTACGTCGCCAACGAACACCATCGTGCAATTGTTCGGCGCGTAGTACGTGGTGAAATAGCTTTTCAGATCCTCCATCGTCCAGGCTTCGATATCGGACGGCCAGCCGATCACCGGAAACTGGTACGGATGCGCGACGAACGCGGTTGCGACGACCTGTTCCAGCAGTTTGCCGGTGTTGTCGTTGTCGACGCTGTTGCGTCGCTCCGAATACACCACACCGCGCTCGCTTTCCACGACCTCGGGCACGAACGCGAGATTCGCGAGGCGGTCGCCCTCCAGATCGAAAATCGTGGCCAGGGCCGACCTCGGAAACCAGTCCTGGTAAACCGTCAGGTCATTGGAGGTATACGCATTGTTAGAACCGCCAGCCGCCTCCATCGTGCGATCGAATTCGCCGGGCGCCCGTTCACTGGTGCCGTTGAACATCATGTGCTCAAAAAAATGTGACAGCCCGGTGATGCCGGGGTACTCATTGCGGCCGCCGGCGCGCACGAAGTTGTACATCACGACGTTGGGAATGTCGTGATCGGGCCAAACGATGATCTTGAGGCCGTTCCCGAGCGTAAAGCTGCGAATTTCGGCGGGGACATGCGCGCCGCTCGGAGCCACAAATACCTGCGCGGCTGGTGGTTCCTCGGCTACACGTTCATTCGATAGTCGAATGACGATCATCGCAATGGCCGCCAGCACGACCACCACGGCGACTGCGGCCTCGAACAGCTTGCGGTGCCTGGGGTCCCTGAAAAAAGACATAGTGGATACTGCTCCGGGCTAGGGGCCCAATCTTGAGCGAAGCCATGCGTTTGTCAACCGAGCAAACCTTCGCGTCGGTACAGCCTCGCGCACAGCCAGGCCAGGAGGGCGCCCAGGGAGAGCGTGCTGAGGACCGAAATGAGGACGTACAAGAGATTGATCGGTTCGTTCTTGACGAGGTCGATGAGCAGCAGGTGCTGGCTCAGGCTCGGGACGAACATGAGTTCGGTTCGTGGCCGCAGGTTCAGGAGACTCGCGACCAGGATCGGCAGGGTTGGCAGCAACATCAGGAAGCCGAGCCAGGTTTGCGCCTCCTTGTAGCTTTTCGTGAATGATGCCACGAGCGTCATCAGTGACGCGCCCAGCAACACAAAGGGCAGGAACATCAGGAAGGCCAGCAGCACCGCCTGCGGCCCGAAATTCGGGGTCAGGCCGAGTTTATCGAGCGGCATGAACCGGAGCGCGAAGTAAAACGAAACCATGCTGAGAAACAGCGCAAGAATCATAAACAGGCAGGCGGCGAGTATCTTGCCGAACATCAGGCGCCCACGCGTCGCCGGCAAAGCCAGCAGCGGCTCCAGCGAGCCGCGTTCGCGTTCACCCGCGGTGGTATCGATGGCGAGATACATGCCGCCCATGAGCATCGCAAAAATGAAAAAGTAACTCATCATGCCAAGGAGAATTGCGGAGCGTCCCGAGGACGTCGAGACGTCGATTTCGTCAATGCTGATCGGACGCACGACGATCGGACTTACACCGCGCGCCATGAGACGGTACGAGGCAAGCTCATGGCTGTAACTTTGCAGGGCGCTGCGTACCCGGTTCGCATCACGGGCGGCGGCCGTGTCTGCCGCATTCGACACGAGCTCGATCCTGGCCGGCAACGAGTTCCTGAGCTGTTCACCGAATTCAGCAGGAATTACGAGTACGAGATCGTGCGTGCCCAGTTTCACCGACTCGACCGCCGTTTCATAAGACTCCAGGCCCTCGACTACCGTCATGTTCCTGCTTTCGAGGTACCGTTGCAGGTTCGGCGCAAATTCGGCGCCGACGACAGGAACCTCGAGCGTCTTCTCCGCTGAGGAGATGGCGCGATCGATGGACAGGTTAATGACGAACGCAAACAGTACCGGGCCGAACAACGGACCCATGAGCAGCGCAGAGAGCAGCGTGCGCCGATCGCGAATATTGTCCAGAACCTCTTTGCAAAAAACGGTGCCGACGGTGCGCATCAGTCGTCATACCCCGTGCGCTGAATTGCCGTGACAAACGCTTCTTCCAGATCATCGCAATTCGTGTCGTTAAGAATGTCATCGGCGGTGCCCGAGATGGCGACCTGGCCGTTCGCAATGATGACAATATCGTCGCAGAGCGCTCCGACTTCCTGCATGACATGGCTCGACAACAATATGCAGCGGCCGTTGTCCTTGAGTGTCAGAATCAATTTTCGCAATGCGCGCGTTGCCATCACATCGAGACCGTTGGTCGGTTCGTCGAGGATAATATTCTGCGGGTCATGCACGAGTGCCCGGGCGAGTGCAACGCGCGTCCGCTGCCCCTGCGAAAATCCCTTCGTGCGCCGATGTGCAATATCCTTGATGTCGAGCAGTTCGATGATGCCATCCACCTGCTCGTCGATCTTGTTGCGCGGCACACCGCACAGTCGCGCGTAGTAGAGGATATTCTCGCGTGCGCTCAGGTGTGGATAGAGGCCCGAGCCGTGTGGCAGGGCACCGGTTACGCGTCGCGCTTCGAGGCTTTCTGTAACGACATCCTTGCCGTCGATACTCGCGGCGCCCGCGTCGGGTTTTAACACGGTGTACAACACGCGCAGCGTTGTGGACTTGCCTGCCCCGTTCGGGCCGAGCAAGCCCGTTATGCGGCCATTGGGGGCGCTAAAGCTGACGCCGCGCACGGCATGCACCTTGCCAAAGTGTTTGTGGATGTCATCGACCCTGATCATGGCGCCGGACCCGCGAAATCAAGGAAAAACGGCATCACGAAGCTTGTCTTGATGCAGTCTGTATCGACGCCGTCCAGACTGGCCGCCGCCACAAAGTCCTCGACGATGCGTGGCATACAACCAACCGCAATTTGCCCATGCCCCTGGTTCTTGCCGGTCAGCAGCCAGGCTTTCATCAGGTTGCGGGCGGCCATGTCGGCATAGCGCGGCGGCGTAATCGGGTCCGCGCTGCCTGACAGCAACAGCACCGGAATATCAGTCGCGAGCGGGGTGCGCAGGTTGTCGTCAATAACGCCGACCGGCCAGACACTGCAAATGGCCTGCAATGCATCGAGTTGCAGCAGTCCCATGTAAGTCGCGCCGATCGCGTCCTTGTCAATCGCGAGTTGATCGTAGTACGGCACATCCTCGGTGCACATGACCGCATTGTGCATGCCCAGCGAAATCGCCTCGGACAGACTGCTCACTGTCATTTGAAACTGCGCAACCAGCGGGCGGATATGGCCGTTAGCGGCTTCAGTGATCAGCAGTGGAATAAGCGCTACGGTGCCCGGGGAATAGGCAAGCAGTCGCAGCGCGGCGGCCATTTCATTGTGACCAAAGCGGACACTCTCGAACTCCCCGGTTACAGGGTTGGCGATCCTGACCTTCAGAGGCTTTTCGTCGAGCTTGAGCATCAACTCATCGAACGACGTGGCCACGTCGCCGAAGTGCTCCTTGCAAGCTTCGTCGTCGCTGCAACGCGCGAAGATGTCGTCGAGTGCGCGCTGGCTTTCGAGTGCAATGTCAGGGCCGAGCGGCAGGAGCGGCGGGACCACGCCGTCGAGCACCACGCTGCGGGTGGTGGCAGGATAGCGGCGCGCATAGTGCTGTGCGACGCGCGAGCCGTAGGAAATACCGTAAACATTCAGCGTCGGGTAACCAAGCGCTTCGCGTACCGCGTCGAGATCGCGCACCGCGATGCTGGTCGTGAAATAGCGCGGGTCGTGTGGCAGGGAAGCCAGACATTCTTTCGTGAACTCGAGCGTCTGATCGGTGGAATACAGGCCTTCGACGAGTTCGTCGTCGACCGGGCAGTCCATGCGCGCAGACTCACCGGTGCCGCGCTGATCCACCAGCAAAATATCGTGATCTTTGCGCAGTGGCTCGAACGCATTGGCGTAAGCGGCATAAAACTGCACCGTGCCCTGCCCGGGCCCACCAGCAATTGGTACCACGGGATCCGGTGCGGGTTTCAGGTTCAAGGCCGGCACTACCGCAACCTTGAGCTCTATAAGCGGAGAGCTTTCATCATCGGGGTTTTCGTGCCGCGAGAGCTTGCCACACCGGGCCTTGATACCGGGAAATGACGGCCCGGCGCTGATCCGGCAGTCCTCGAGTTCGAGTGCGCCAGCGCTTTGTACCAGGGCCAGCAGGCCGACAAGGGTCAGGAGGAGCGGGCCGGGTCGAAACATGCGAGTCCGTGGCGACGGGCGAAGGGCCGGTTATCTTGGGCATTTGTACCGTGCATGTAAAGTCGCCTGCCTTTAGAATCCGCGACCGTGGCAGCTGAATTGTGGGTGTCCTTTTTAAGTCCCTGATACGTGGGTGTCCTTTTCGACGTGCCCGGTACGTGGGTGTCCTTTTAAATTGTCTTTTAGATCGGTGGGTGTCCTTTTGAACCAGCAGGCGTTGCGAGAATTTGCGGTTATCGTGGTTGGTGGCGGTCATGCCGGCACCGAGGCCGCACTTGCGGCTGCGCGTAGCGGTGCGAGAACCCTGCTGCTGACGCAAAACATCGCGACACTGGGGCAGATGAGTTGCAACCCGGCCATCGGCGGTATCGGTAAAGGGCACCTGTGCCGGGAGATCGATGCGCTCGGTGGCGCGATGGCGACGGCGATCGATGCGGCGGGTATCCAGTTTCGCACCTTGAATGCGAGCAAGGGCCCGGCGGTGCGCGCAACGCGCGCGCAGGCGGATCGCGCGCTGTACCGTGCGGCGATCCAGGACATATTGCAGCAGCAGGCGAACCTGACGATCGTCGCGCACAGCGTTGACGACCTTGTCATTGAACAGCAGCGCGTCGCGGGCGTGGTATGCGACGACGGCGCGGTATTCAAGGCGGCGAGTGTCGTACTGACAGTTGGTACCTTTCTTGGTGGCCGCATACTCATCGGTCGCACGGAGCGGCCGGGCGGCCGAGTGGGCGACCCGGCCTCGGTTCGCCTCG
>DDIS01000129.1:0-11185 GCA_002338615.1 Proteobacteria bacterium UBA1844
GGCGGGCGGCGCCGCCCGATGTTTTTATCGGCATCGACGCGCCGGATTTTAATCTCGGACTGGAATTGAGGCTGAAACGTGCGGGTATTCCCGTCGCACACTACGTAAGCCCTTCGGTATGGGCCTGGCGCCAGGGGCGCGTCCGGAAGATCAGGGACGCTACGGATTGCGTGATGTGCATATTGCCGTTCGAGAAGACCTTCTACGACAAGCATGACGTGAACGCGGTATTCGTAGGGCATCCAACTGCAGACAGCACGCCGGACTTCATCGATACCCGGGCAGCACGCGCAGAACTCGGGCTTGACGGTGACAAACCCGTCGTCGCCGTGCTGCCCGGGAGCCGCGTAACTGAGGTGACACGTCATGCACCGATATTTGCCGAGGCATGCGCACGCTTGCGCGACACTGACCCGCATCTCCGGTTTGTTTGTCCTGTCGCTGCGCCGCAGCTACGGGCGCCGATAGTCGCGGCTCTCGCGGGCGCTGGCGTGAGCGATTCATTCCTGCTGCAGGAGGGCCAGTCGCGACTGGTGATGAGCGCGGCCGACGTTGTCATGCTGGCATCCGGAACCGCCGCGCTGGAGTCGGCCTTGTTGCAAAAGCCGACCGTGGCAGCGTACCGCGTCGCGGAGAGTACCGCATGGATCATCAGGATCTTCGGCCTGTTGAAAGTCACGTCAGTGACGTTGCCGAACCAGCTGACTGAAAAGCCGCTCGTACCGGAGCTTATCCAGTGGCAGGTGACCGCGGAGGCTCTCGCACACGAAGTTGGAAGCCTGCTCGGCGACCCCGCGCGACGCGCATCGATCAGCGCCAGATTTGCTAAACTAAAGAACGAGCTTGCGATAGGCTCGAATCAGCGCGCAGCCGAAGCTGTGCTGGCCCTGGTCGATCAGTAGTCGAGCAATAGCCGATAATCAGTCGATCACTTGTCGATCATTCTCGAGCAATCATGCACACACGCACAACAGCCTGGTACAGACGCCTTGCAGGTGTTGACGAAGCGGGGCGCGGCCCGTTGGCCGGACCCGTGGTTGCAGCTGCTGTGATGTTTGCGCCCGGCCAGGAAACGAAGGGTCTCGCGGATTCAAAAAAATTGAGTGCGGCGCGGCGTGAGCACCTGGCGTTCGAGATTCGGAACCAGGCGCTTGCCTGGTCCGTGGCTTGGGCCGACCGTGCTGAAATTGACGCACTGAATATTCTCGAAGCGACGTTGCTGGCCATGCAGAGGGCCGTTACCGGCCTGATATTTCGTCCTGATTTTGTGGCTGTCGATGGCAACCGGATGCCGAACCTGAAGTATCACGGCGAGGTGATCGAAGGCGAAGCGATTGTCCGCGGCGACGGCAGCGTGCCAGCCATCAGCGCCGCGTCTATCCTGGCCAAAACCACGCGCGATCGCATCATGCACGATATGGATTCATTCTACCCCGGTTACGAGTTCAGACGACACAAAGGTTACCCGACTGCTCTGCATCGCGAGCGGCTGCAAAGTATCGGTGTCTGTGCGGAACACCGGCGCAGTTTTGCCCCGGTCCGGAGCGTCTTGTGAGCAGCGCCTGCCCAGCTGCGGAGGCCGAGCCCGTATTTGTCCATCTGCACGTGCACACCGAGTTTTCGCTGATCGACAGTACCGTTCGCATACCGCGACTGATGCAGGCCTGCGCCAGTAGTGGCATGCCGGCCGTTGCGCTGACAGATCAAAACAACCTGTTTGGCCTCGTAAAGTTCTACAAAAAAGCAATCGCTGCGGGCGTAAAGCCGGTCATCGGCGCTGAGGTGTCGATTGCCAATGACGACGATTCCACACGCCCGTCCTCGCTCGTGTTGCTTTGCCAGGACAACGATGGTTACCGAAATCTTTCACGGCTCTTGTCGCGCGCCTATCTCGAAGGGCAGCAGCGCGGCGTGCCGATTCTGCGTGGCGAGTGGCTGCACAAAGAATCCTGCGACGGACTCATTGCCCTGTCCGGGGGGCCACGTGGCGACGTGGGACAAGCGCTCCTGCACGGCCACCCGGAAGTCGCAAGCCGGCGGCTTGATCGCTGGACGGAGACCTTTGCAGATCGCTTTTACCTGGAAGTCTTCCGCACCGGCCGCGTCGGCGACGAACGATGCGTCCAGGCATCGGTGCAGCTGGCGCACGAACACGGCGTGCCGATCGTTGCGACCAACGATGTCCGCTTCATCGAGGCGGATGGCTACTACGCACACGAGGCACGGGTTTGTATTCGCGAAGGTCGAAGCCTGGCCGACGCCGAGCGGCCGAAAATATACAGTGACCAGCAATATCTGAAGACTCCCGGCGAGATGCATCAGTTGTTCGCGGACCTGCCGGCGGCAATCCTGAACAGCGTGGAGATCGCAAAGCGCTGTAATCTGGATCTGCAACTCGGCACGAGCGTGTTGCCCGCTTTTCCGGTACCAGCGGGGCAAAGCGAAGCAGAGTTCCTGGAGAGCGAAGCGCGGCAGGGGCTTGCGAGTAAGCTCAAGAAGATCTTCGCCGACAACGATACGTCAAAAGGCGAGCAAGCCGCGCTTGCGGCGCCGTACTATGAACGTCTCGAGCGTGAGCTGGGCGTCATCCAGGGCATGGGATTTCCGGGTTACTTCCTGATCGTCGCCGATTTCATTCGCTGGGCACGTGACAACGGCGTGCCGGTCGGTCCGGGACGCGGCTCCGGCGCGGGTTCGCTGGTAGCGTGGGTGCTGGGCATTACGGACCTCGATCCGCTGGCGCACGATCTTCTGTTCGAGCGCTTTCTGAATCCCGAGCGAGTGTCGATGCCGGACTTTGACGTCGACTTTTGCATGCTGGGGCGCGATCGGGTCATCGACTACGTTGCCGACCGCTACGGGCGCAACCGCGTCGCGCAGATAATCACATTTGGCACGATGGCAGCGCGCGCCGTGATTCGTGACACTGGTCGTATCCTTGGGCAACCGTACGGTTTCGTCGACAGGATCGCGAAGCTGGTTCCTTTCGAAATTGGCATGACGCTCGAGAAGGCGCTGGAGCAATCCGATGAACTTGCCGGCATCTACCGGGACGAGGAGGAAGTCGCCGCGCTGATCGATCTTGCGAAGTCGCTCGAAGGCCTTGCCCGCAACGCGGGCAAGCACGCCGGCGGCGTTGTGATTGCGCCCGGCGATTTGAGCGACTTCACACCACTGTACTGTGAGGATGGCGGCTCGAACCTGGTCACGCAGCTCGACAAAGACGATGTCGAGGCGGTCGGACTGGTGAAATTCGACTTTCTCGGTCTGAAAACGCTGACGATCATCGACCAGGCCGTCAAGAACATTAACGAGGAACAGCCGGACGCCAAGCTCGATATCCAGGCGCTGCCGATGCATGACGCGGAAACCTTCCGCCTGCTGCAGCGTACGACCACGGCCGCTGTATTTCAGCTCGAATCCAGTGGCATGCGTGACCTGATCAAGCGCATGCGGCCTGACCAGTTTGATGACCTCGTCGCGTTGGTTGCGCTGTTTCGGCCGGGCCCGCTGCAGTCCGGCATGGTTGACGATTTCATTGCTCGCAAGCACGCGAGCAATCCCGCAGAGATAGATTACCTGCATCCGGATTTAAAGAACGTGCTCGAGGAAACCTATGGCGTGATCCTGTACCAGGAACAGGTCATGCAGATCGCGCAGGTGCTGGCCGGGTACACACTCGGCGGCGCTGACCTCCTGCGTCGTGCCATGGGCAAGAAAAAGCCGGAAGAAATGGCCAAGCAACGGGAAATTTTTATCAGCGGCGCAACCGAACGCGGTGTTGCACGGCCGACAGCGACGCGCATCTTCGACTTGATGGAGAAGTTTGCGGGTTATGGCTTCAACAAGTCACACTCGGCAGCCTATGCGGTGCTTTCCTACCAGACGGCCTACCTGAAAGCGCACTATCCGGCCGCATTCATGGCCGCTGTCATGAGTGCCGACCTCGATAACACAGATCGGCTGGTGACCCTGAAGGATGATTGCCGCCAACTCGGCCTCGCGTTGCAGGTGCCGAACGTAAATGCATCCGCGTATCATTTCAGTGTCTCTGACCGTGCGACTATTTTGTATGGGCTTGGTGCTATCAAGGGCGTGGGTCGCGGTGCCGTCGAAGCGCTGGTGAGCGAGCGTGAACAACATGGTCCGTTCAGCAGCCTTGCCGAATTTTGCCGCCGTGTGGACCACGAAAAGCTGAATCGACGGTCACTGGAAGCCATGATCAGATCGGGTGCGATGGACGTGTTTGGCGTTACACGGCGCGGTCTGATGCAGCAACTGGCCGACGCAATGCAAGGTGCGGATCAGCATGCACGAGCCAGCGCCGCCGGACAGAACGATATGTTCGGACTCACACAGCCAGCTGCGCCGGCGTCAGCCACTGTGGCGGTTGCAGTGAGTGAATGGCAGGAACGCGAGTTTCTCAAGTATGAGAAAGAGGCCCTCGGTTTGTACCTGAGTGGACACCCGTTTCACGCGGTACGCGCCGACGCGGAGTATTTTGTGGATGGGAGTCTCGGCGACCTTGCACTGGAAACTCCACCACAAAGCGTCGCGGGTGAGCGCAACTATGCGCAAGCGCGGCGCGAAGTGACCGTTGCGGGGCTCATCATGGAGGTTCGCAAGCGCGGCAATCGGGTGAGTGTCGTGCTGGATGACGATACGGCGCGCATGGAGGTGAGCCTGTTCAATGAAGCGTTCCAGGCGCACCGGGAGCTACTCGTCAAAGACGAGATTGTCGTGGTAAGCGGAGCACTCCGTTACGATGATTTCATCGCTGCCTGGTCGGTCAACGCGAAAACGGTAACGCACATAGACCGCGTCATCGAAAGCCGTGCCAGCGGCATGTTGTTGCGACTCCGCCCGAATGGACAGGGCGAGCGGCTGCTGGTGCAGCTGCATGACCTGTTGCTGCCATATCGCGAGGGGAAATGCGACGTCTCGGTTCAGTACGTCGGCGACAACGCCGCGGCACGACTCCTGTTGGGGCCGGAATGGTCTGTGCGTCCGAGCCGTGAGCTGCGCGACAAGCTGGGTGAATTGCTAGGCGCAAATAATGTCAGGCTGCTGTACGCACCCGGCCGGGAAATCATGTAAGGTTTGGGCCCCGGTACGAATCGACACGTTTATGGACCTGAAATTTCTCGATTTTGAGCAACCGATTGCCGAGCTTGAGGCGAAGATCGACGAACTTCGCTTCGTCGGTGACGACTCGGAAGTCAATATCAATGAAGAGGTCGCTCGCCTGCGTGGCAAGAGCGAGTCACAGACCCGCAGTATTTTTTCCAAGCTGACGGCCTGGCAGATAGCGCAGGTAGCACGCCATCCGAGCAGGCCCTATACGCTCGATTACCTGGAAATTATCGCACCTGATTTTCAGGAACTGCACGGCGATCGAATGTTTGGCGACGATCACGCTATCGTCGGCGGTGTCGGGCGTCTCGACGGTCGTTCGGTATTGTTTATCGGTCACCAGAAAGGTCGCGATACCAAGGATCGCGTACGGCGCAACTACGGCATGCCGAAACCCGAGGGTTATCGCAAAGCCCAGCGGCTGCTGCGCATGGCAGAAAAATTCAAGTTGCCGGTTGTCACCTTTATTGATACCCCGGGCGCGTATCCCGGTGTCGGCGCCGAAGAACGGGGCCAAAGCGAGGCAATTGCGTATTGCCTCTACCAGATGGCGGGGCTTGCGACCCCGATCATCAGCGTGGTCATTGGTGAAGGCGGCTCGGGCGGCGCGCTTGCGATTGGCGTAGGCGATCGGTTGCTGATGCTGCAATACAGTATCTACGCGGTGATCTCCCCCGAAGGTTGCGCGTCGATTCTCTGGAAGAGTGCCGAGCGCGCCGAAGAAGCGGCCGAAGCGATGAAAATCACGGCCAGTTCCCTGAACAAATTCGGTCTCGTCGATGAAGTCCTCGAAGAGCCGTTGGGCGGCGCGCACCGAAATCCTGCGGCGATGGCCAACGTCATCAAGAAAGCCCTGATCCGTCATCTCGAGGAGCTCGATGCGTTCTCGGCCGAACAGCTGCTGGCAAACCGCCAGCAACGGCTCTCCAGCTTCGGCAGATTCAAGGAAGCGTGAGCTTTACGCCGGATACGCTGCTCGCGAGCCTTCGGCAACTCGAAGCTTTGCATGGGCGGCCTGAGCGCTATGTGGTTGCTCTCAGCGGCGGGCTCGATTCAAGCGTGCTGCTGCATGCGCTTGCAGCGAAGCGTAGCGAACATTCCCGGCCGCTCGCTGCCGTCCATGTCGATCACGGCCTGCACCCGGATTCAGCTGACTGGGCCCTCGCGGCCGAAGCTTTTGCGGGGAGTCTCGACGTTGCGTTCCGGTGCCTGACGGTCCGGGTCGCAGCGGATCCGGGGATAAGCCCGGAAGCAGCTGCACGCACGGCACGTTACCGCGCCTTTGCGACGCAAATACAGCCGGGGGACTGGTTGCTGTGTGCGCATCACCAGAACGACCAGGCCGAGACCCTGTTGCTGAACCTGTTGCGTGGCAGCGGGCCGACCGGGCTCGCGGCAATGCGGGCCGTACGTGATTTTCACGGTGGGCAACTCGTCCGGCCCATGCTCGGCGTACCGCGTGCCGAGCTGCACGCCTATGCAACAAGCGCGCAGATGCACTGGCTCGAGGATCCCGGCAACCGCGATGAACGCTTCGACAGGAATTTCCTGCGGCACTCAATTCTGCCCTTGCTGGCAACGCACTGGTCCGATCCGGTTGCGCGACTTGCGCGCAGCGCCGAACTCAATCGCGAAGCGAGTCAATTGCTCGGCGAACTTGCGGATGCAGATCTTGCCAGCCTTGGTGAGTCGCCGGACAGGCTCTCGCTGACGGGGCTCAATGCATTGCCGCGACCCCGTGCCGCGAATGCATTGCGACGGGCCTGCGAACGGCTCGGCTTGCCGCGACCGTCGGCAACGGGGCTCGATAGCCTGTTTGCCGATCTCGTTGCAGCGCGTCGCGATGCCGAGCCGACCGTTCGTTGGCGCGGTGTCGAAGCCAGGCGCTTCCGCGATCATCTTTTCTTGCTGCCGGAAATGCCGGCCAGCGACTTTTGCGGCGCAATCCTGACAGGCAGCAACGCCGTCGCACTGGGCCCGGGTCTTGGGCGACTGACGCTCGATCGAACCTCGGCGCCAGGCATCCAGCCGGCGCTGGTGGAATCGGGCTTGCGACTAAAACTGCGGCAAGGCGGAGAGAAATTAAAGCCGTTAGGTCAACAACATACGAGAAAACTCAAGAAGTTACTTCAAGAGAATGCCGTGCCGCCGTGGCTGCGCAAACGCCTGCCGTTGCTGTACGCGGGCGATCGTCTGGTCGCTGTCGCCGATCTTTGGATGGACGCATCAGCCGTCGCGAATGAGGGCTATATCGTGCGCTGGGAGGGCCGACCGCCATTCATTTAGTGAGCGAACAAGTGGGTGATTGCATTGTTTGCTGTAGCCCTATCTGATAACGTCTAACACCGTCTTTTGTCCAACGACGGCGCGGCATTCGAAGGGTTGGAAAAGAGCACCGCAATGTGCTGTTCTTCCAGCCCTTTCTCATTTCTCGTCATCGCTTACCGAGTATCCCTATGACATCGTATGTCTTTATTACAGGTGGCGTCGTGTCGTCTCTGGGCAAGGGCATTACGTCAGCCTGTCTCGGTGCAATTCTCGAGGCGCGTGGCCTTTCGATCAGCATGATCAAGCTGGACCCGTACCTGAACGTGGATCCGGGGACGATGAGCCCATTCCAGCACGGCGAAGTATTCGTCACCGATGACGGTACCGAGGCCGACCTTGACCTCGGTCATTATGAGCGTTTCGTACGCACCACCACGGGCCGCAATAGTAACTTCACGACCGGCCGTATCTACGAGTCGGTAATCCGCAAGGAGCGCCGCGGCGACTATCTCGGCGCCACAGTACAGGTTATTCCGCACATTACGGACGAAATTCGCGAGTCGGTGCAGCGCGGTGCGGGCGATGCGGATATCTGCCTGGTTGAAATTGGTGGCACGGTGGGTGACATCGAGTCGCTGCCGTTTCTGGAAGCGATTCGGCAAATGGGTGTAACGCTCGGCCACGACCGGGTCGTCTACGTGCATCTGACGCTGGTGCCGTATATCGCGACGTCCGCGGAAATCAAGACCA
This sequence comes from Proteobacteria bacterium UBA1844, assembly GCA_002338615.1. GTDB lineage: Bacteria > Pseudomonadota > Gammaproteobacteria > Steroidobacterales > Woeseiaceae > UBA1847. The sequence goes on from DDIS01000129.1 coordinate 8,152, forward strand.
AGCCGACCCAGCACTCGGTCAAGGAACTGCGCTCGATCGGTATTCAGCCGGATATCCTCGTGTGTCGCTCGGAGTTGCCGCTGCCGGCCGAACAGCGCAAGAAGATTGCCTTGTTTACGAATGTGCAGGAGGCCGCCGTCATTTCCGCGTACGACGCCGATGATCTCTACAAGATTCCAACGATGCTGCACGACCAGGGACTTGACGACATCGTTGTCAAGCAGCTCGGATTCGAGCTGCCACCCGCCGATCTGCACGAGTGGCAGGCGCTTGTGCACGCCAAGCAGAATCCGAGTGGAGAAGTGAATATCGCGATGGTCGGCAAGTATGTCGATTTGCGCGATTCGTATATTTCGCTGGTCGAGGCCTTGCTGCATGGCGGTATCCACACGCGCACGCGCGTGAACATTCACTACATGGAAGCGCAGGATATCGAGCACAGCGACACCGCTTGCCTCGACAACATCGACGGCATCGTCGTGCCTGGCGGATTTGGTGACCGGGGTATCGAAGGCAAAATTGAAGCCGTCAGGTACGCCCGGAAGCGACGCGTGCCGTACCTTGGTATTTGTCTTGGCATGCAGGTTGCGGTCATCGAAGCGGCGCGCCATCTTGCGCATCTCGACGGCGCGATGAGCACGGAGTTCAACAAGTCCACGCCACATCCTGTAGTCGGCCTGATTACCGAATGGCAGGACTTGAGTGGCGATCGCGAACAGCGCAATGAAGAATCGGAACTCGGCGGTACCATGCGCCTCGGCGCACAGGAGATCTTTCTTGAAAAGGGCTCCCTGGCGGCGACCACCTATGGTAGCGAGTCCATTCGCGAGCGCCATCGCCATCGTTACGAAGTGAACAACAACTACCGCGCGCAGCTGGAAAAAGCCGGGCTCAGATTCTCCGGCTTGTCAGTGGACAACCTGGTGGAGGTGGTCGAGCTGCCGCGGCACCCCTGGTTCCTGGCGACCCAGTTTCATCCTGAATTCACATCGAATCCGCGCGATGGACACCCCTTGTTCAGTGGCTTTATCACGGCGGCGCGACGCCATCACGACGGCGAAATTCCAAAGGCGGCCGAGGCATGAATTTATGTGGCTACGAAGTTGGTAACGACCAGCCCATATTCCTGATCGCGGGCACCTGCGTGATCGAAAGTGAAGCAATGACCATTGATGTCGCCGGGTCGCTCAAGGAAACCTGTGGCGCGCTCGGTGTCCCGTATATCTACAAGTCATCGTTTGACAAGGCGAATCGCAGCTCGCGAACGGGTTTTCGCGGGCCGGGCATCGAAGAAGGCTTGCGGGTGCTGTCGGAGGTTCGCCGCCAACTGGACGTGCCAATTTTGACCGACGTGCATGAAGACACCCCGATGGACGAGGTGGCCGATGTTGTTGATGTCCTGCAGACTCCGGCATTCCTGTGCCGCCAGACGAATTTTATCCTGCGCGTCGCGAACACCATGAAACCGGTCAACATCAAGAAGGGCCAGTTTCTCTCGCCCTGGGAAATGCAAAACGTCGTCGACAAGGCGAAATCCACAGGCAACGAAAGCATCATGGTGTGCGAGCGTGGGTTCTCGTTCGGCTATAACAACCTCGTATCCGACATGCGGGGCCTGGCCGTCATGCGTGGCACGCGGTGTCCGGTCGTGTTCGACGCGACCCATTCCGTGCAGTTGCCGGGCGGCAAGGGCAGTGCTTCGGGTGGCCAGCGCGAGTTTATTCCGGTACTGGCGCGGGCGGCGACGGCCGCCGGAGTTGCGGGCCTTTTCATGGAAACGCATCCCGAGCCGGACAAGGCACTGAGCGACGGACCGAACGCGATGCCACTCGCCATGCTGGGCGAGCTTCTTGAAACACTGGTTGCGGTCGATCGGAGTGTAAAGCAACGTCCCTACCTGGAAGCCGCATTGGGCCTTGGCGAATGACTCAGACAATTGAATCAGGCAAACGATTCAGGACGTAAGACGCAAACGGAGCAGCAATGATCAGGATCAGCGACATACGTGCGCGCGAAATTCTCGATTCGCGCGGAAACCCGACGATCGAAGCGGATGTAAGCCTGGAAGGTGGCAGCGCCGCACGCGCCGCGGTGCCCTCCGGTGCTTCAACCGGCACGCGCGAGGCGGTGGAATTACGTGACGGGGATCGGTCGCGTTATCTCGGCAAAGGCGTGTTAAAAGCCGTTGCCAACGTGAACGGCGAGCTAAAAAATGCACTCGTCGGACAGGAGTTTGAAAACCAGCGGGCGGTCGATCTATGCATGCTGGGTCTCGATGGCACCGACAACAAATCACGGCTCGGCGCGAATGCCACGCTCGCTGTGTCGCTCGCCACCGCCAAGGCGGAAGCTGCAGCAAAAGGATTGCCTTTCTACGCGCACCTTGGCGCGAGTACGGTAATGCCGGTGCCGATGATGAACATCATCAACGGTGGCGCACACGCGAATAACAACGTTGATATCCAGGAATTCATGATCCTGCCGGCAGCGGCACCCAGCTTCGCGGAAGCGCTGCGCTACGGTGCCGAGATTTTTCACGCACTGAAATCGGTTCTTGATGCCAAGGGGCTGAACACCGCGGTGGGTGACGAAGGTGGCTTCGCGCCGGACTTGCCATCAAACCAGGCCGCGCTCGACACGATTATGACGGCAATCGAGGCGGCCGGATTTGTACCAGGTAAAGATATCTGGCTTGGACTCGATGCGGCGAGTTCCGAGTTCTACCAGGACGGGGTGTATGACCTTGCCTCGGAAGAGCGGCGCTTCGATGCGGCCGGATTTACGCAATACCTGGTCGACCTGGTTGACAACTACCCGATCATTACGATTGAAGACGGCATGGATGAAAGCGACTGGGAGGGCTGGCGGCTTTTGAGCGATGCCCTTGGCGGCCGGGTACAACTGGTGGGCGACGACCTGTTCGTGACCAATACGCGCATACTCGAGCGCGGCATACAGGGAAATATTGCAAATTCAATATTGATAAAACCGAACCAAATCGGTACCTTATCGGAAACTCTTGATGCGATTACTA
>DDIS01000129.1:11283-12894 GCA_002338615.1 Proteobacteria bacterium UBA1844
TCTTGATGCGATTACTATGGCAATAGCCGGAAATTATACGGCCGTGATCTCGCACCGCTCCGGCGAAACGTCGGATGCCAGCATCGCTGATATCGCGGTCGGTACGGAAGCGACGCAGATCAAGACCGGTTCATTGTCACGCTCGGACCGGGTTGCCAAGTACAACCAGTTACTGCGCATCGAGGAACAACTGGGCCAGCGCGCACGCTACGCCGGCCTTGCGGCTTTTTCGGTTAGTATCGGTTAGGTTTTTGATTTTTTTACAGTAGCCTTTTTGCCACAAGCTGGCGGTCGTTACACAGGGGAACACGTTGCACGCAGTGCGTTGGATGATAGTGATACTCGCCAGTATCGCGGTGTTTTTGCTGGGTGGGCTCATGTTCTCTGCAGACGGCTACCAGAAAACCGTGCAACTGCGCGAGGCAGTAAACGAACAGCAAGAGATGAACGAACAACTGCGTGCCCGTAACCTCGCCCTGGATGCCGAAGTGATGAACCTCAAGCAAGGTCGCGAGGCGGCCGAAGAGCGTGCGCGCACGGATCTCGGCCTGATCGGCGAGAACGAAACGTTCTACCAGGTCGTCTCAGTTGCCAGGGACCCGAACTAAAGAGACCGGATACCAGCCGGACTCATAAACAATCGTGAGCGAAGATTCGAACGGTGCAGCAAGGACGTTGACCGGCAGCTGGCTATGCGCGCACGGTGGTGGCTTGCTGGACGCGACGATCCGTACGGCCCCCGAGGAGTTTCAGGTTGATGAAGAACTCGGTTTCGATGCGTCGGGTGAGGGCGAGCACGATCTCCTGAAAATCGAGAAGTCCGGCGTCAATACCGAGTGGCTGGCGCGCCAGCTGGCGCAACACGCGCGGGTGAAAAGTGTTGACGTCGGCTATGCAGGGCGCAAGGACAGACATGCACTGACAACGCAGTATTTCAGCGTGCGACGACCCGGACGCGAAGGCACAGACTGGTCGAACTTTACTGCCGAAGGTGTCCGTGTACTCGACATTTTGCGACACAATCGTAAACTTCGTCGCGGTGCTCACTCGGCCAACTATTTTCGCATCGCAGTACGCGCAGCCGATATCGATACGATGCAGCCTGAGGTGTTGACACGTTGGCAGCGCATCACAGAGCTGGGCGTGCCGAACTACTTCGGGCCGCAACGATTTGGTCGCAACAATAGCAACCTCGGTCTTGCACGGGATATCTTCAAGGGCAAGCGGGTGCGGCGCGCGCAGCGCAGCATTTGCCTGTCAGCGGCGCGCTCCTGGCTGTTTAATGAAATCCTGTCGCGGCGGGTGGCGGCCGGGAACTGGAATCGTCTCGTGCGTGGCGATCTTGCCAACCTGGATGGCTCGGGCAGCGTATTCAAGGTAGACGAGGTGAGCGACGAGCTGGAGGCACGCTGCGCTCGATTCGATATTCACCCGAGCGCAAGCTTGTGGGGTGAAGGAGCGCCGCTGACCGGCTCATCGGCTGCGGATATCGAATCCGTGGCCGTCTCGCCCTGGCCAGAGCTGACCGCGGGATTGATTGACGCGCGTATTGCGGCCGGCAGTCGCGCGATGCGGCTCGTGCCGACGGCCGCGTCGCTGGCATTTGCCGAG
>DDIS01000154.1:0-1942 GCA_002338615.1 Proteobacteria bacterium UBA1844
CGACGCGCTGAGACACGCGATCGGCAATATCCGGCATGCGCTGGGCGATCAGCCGGACAAGCCCACGTTCATTCAGACCCTGCCGCGGCGCGGGTACCGCCTGCTGGTGACGCCCGTGCCCGTGGCGAACGATTTGTCGTCCACGATGTTCGATCCGGAGGAGAACATACCGGGCGGCGACCTCGGCTGGTTCCAGAACCTGAAGCGGCGCGGCGTTATCGAGGCCGCCGTCGCCTACGCCGTGGTCGGCTGGTTGCTGATCCAGGTCGCCGACATCGTTTTTGACCAGCTGCACGTGCCGGACTGGGCCGGCACCTTTGTCACGGTCCTCGTCATACTCGGCTTTCCCATCGTGTTGCTCGTGTCCTGGTTTTTCGAGTTTCGCGACGGTCGCGCGGTGCTCGATGAACTGTCGCCGGCCGATGCGAGAAAGCGTCGCTTCAGCCGCACCTATTTTTCGGTGATCGCGGCGCTTGGGCTCGCCTCGATTGCGGTCTTTCTTTATGACTGGAACTACGGCTTGCCGATCGGGGCTGACACGCTGCCGGAAAGCTCGATCGGCGAGCTGCCGCCCATTCGTGAAAACTCTTTCGCCGTGTTGCCCTTTTTCAACGTCGATGAAAGCGAGCAGACACAGATCTTTGCGAACGGCCTCGTCGACGATGTCATAACGCGTCTCTCGACCGTGCCCGGCCTGCGCGTGTCTTCGCGCGGTGATTCCTTCACGCTGGAACCGAACACACCGTCACGCAAGGTGCGCGAGCGCCTCCGCGTTGAAAAATACCTCGAAGGCAGTGTCGCCAGCTCGGGCGACAAGATCCGGGTCATCGTGCAGCTGATCGACACGGCCACGGGTTTTCATTTGCTCTCACGCACCTTCGATCGCAACAGCGAGGACATCTTTAATATTCGTGACGAGATTACGAGTCTCACGGTTGCGAATGTTCGCGCAGCCTTGCCGCCCGAGGCCCGCGTTTCGAGCCTTAAAACCGAGGACCATCCGACACTCGATACCTATGTCCTGTACCGGCGCGGCGTGGACACCTCCCGCCTGCCCACCACGATCGAGACCATTCACGCTGCACTTGACTGGTTCGACCAGGCGCTGGCCGTCGACCCGGGTTACGCGGCCGCGTACGCGGGCAAGTGCACCGTGTATCTCTCGGGCTACTTTACGTTGCGCGAGTCGGCTTACATTGACCTTGCGCAGCAATCCTGCGGTGCCGCGTTGGAGCTGAACCCGAACCTGCCGGTGGTGCACGCCGCGCTCGGGGAACTGTATGCCGCTACCGGGCGCAACGCGGACGCCGAAACTTCTTATCAACGTGCGCTGGCCGTGGATCCGTCCAACGTGGCCGCGCTCACGGGGCTCGGCGACGTGTACCTGAGCCAGAATCGTGTTGCGGATGCCGAAGCCGTGCTTACGCGCGCCACCGACGTGCACCCCGGCGATGCCACGGCGTACCGCAGCCTCGGCAACTTCTATTACTACACGGGCCGCTTCGACATGGCGGCCGACCAGTACGCCTATGCCGTCGGGCTGGAACCCGATGATATGGACGGCTATTCCAATCTCGGCGCGGCCCGCATGATGACCGGGGACTTCAAGGGTTCGCTCGATGCGTACGAGAAAGCGATCGACATCGCACCGACGCAGGTTGCGTACAGCAATCTCGGCCTCATGCATTTTTACCTTGGCGAACTGGATGCTGCCATCAGGGATCACAAGAAGGCCGTGGAACTCGGGGACAAGAGCCATCTCAACTGGTCCAATCTGGGTGATGCACTCTGGGTCGCGGGCCGCACCGACGAAGCCCGGCAAGCCTACGAGACGGCCGAGGGACTTGCGAGCGATGCGCTGCGCGTGAACCCGCAGGACTCGGCAACGATGACCGATCTCGCCTGGATCGAAGCAACGCTGGGCCGCAAGGACAAGGCCGGC
>DDIS01000154.1:2034-2808 GCA_002338615.1 Proteobacteria bacterium UBA1844
GGGCCGCAAGGACAAGGCCGGCGCGCTGATGGAGAAAGCCCGGGCGGCGGCGCCCGACGACCCTTACACCTGGTACTACGATGCGCTCGTGAAATTGCGGGCGGGTGATACGGCCGGCGCCATGGATGCGCTTGAGAAGGCCGCGAGCACGGGCTACCCGCTGAAGCTGATGGCCGCGGATCCCTTGCTGGAGCAGATCCGGGACACGCCGCGTTTCGTCGCGATCCTAAATGCCGAGTGAGCCTTGCAGCGGTTTTCGGGCAAAGCTGTGGGAAAACACTATCCTTAGTGTACAAAAACAACATCAGGGGGATCGACCATGCACAAGCAATTAATCCTGATTTCCATGTTGCTGGCGCTGTCAGCCTGCGCAAAAGAGGGCAAGCTGATCACGGACAACGTCCCGAACGCCTGCGGCAACAAGGGCTACACGTGGACCGGCATCCATTACGGCGATTCGCGCCTGATCGTCCTGCCGTTGTCAGAGATTGGTGCCGGCTATGAGTGGCGCTTCAAACTGATGCCTCAGTCCGGCAGCAGCGGGCCCGTTGCATTCAGCGACGCCACCGTAACCGTCGATGCGGATGATGCTGACCTCGACTGGCTGGAAGTTGATGGCACGTTCAAAAACGAAGGCGGCCAGCTGGAAGTATGCGTGCCCGGGGACCTCGAGGTTGGCACCCCGATCAAGTTCAACGTGACCGTCACGGGTGTCGGGATGCTGGACCCACGCGCGAGGGTGGTTCGCTAGAGAATTTGGGGACAGTTAACTGT
>DDIS01000154.1:2905-7414 GCA_002338615.1 Proteobacteria bacterium UBA1844
TTGGGGACAGTTAACTGTCCCCAAATTCACTACATATCGAATGCCTCGGCCAGCTCAATGGTGCCGCCAGCCGTGAGAATGGGGCAGCCTTTCGCCTTGGCGATCGCGTCCTTGTCATCATCCGCCTCGAAAAGCCCGTAGCCGCTCACGGGGTTCGAACCACCGTCGTTCGTCACCCGCCCACCCGGGTGGACCGTGGTGGATTTGCCCACCGGGTTGCCGCCATCGATAACCGCCGAGCCCATCGAACCCAGCCAGCTGCCCCAGGCATCCATGACCTCCTTCACCTCGGCGTCCGTCTCCGGATGCTTGCCTCCGTGATACACAAACAGGTACTTCGCCATGTCACTCTCCCGCGTATGATTGAACGAAGATAGAGGATATCTACAATCTGGCACCGGCACATTGGCGAATTTTGTGAATATTCCGACATTCGATTGTGTAGACTCCACAATTTCGGAACAACAAGGACACCCACCTTAAAAGGACACCCACCAAATAAAAGGACATCCACCATTCTCGTGACAGGCACAGCCACAAGCACCCGGGGGTGATGTTTTCACGATATTCCGTAATAGTTCAAAAAGGACAGCCACGAATATCCGACCCCAAAAAGGACACCCACCCATATCCGGGAAGAATTTTCACGATATTTCGTAACCGCCACCAATGATCCGCGACAACTATAAAGACGGCCACCAACAGCCTGCGCTCAGACGAGCACTCGAGCAGCTGCGCGGCCTCGCCATCGTGCCGGCCATCCCAACGGCGCTCGGCAAGCAGGCCGAGCGGGTGCTCGACAGGTTTCGCGTGGCTGTCCTGGATCAGATACCCGCCTATACCGATTCGGGCAACCCGGAAATCCGCCCCGAGCTCGACGAGCACATGCAGCGCCACCAGGGCGAGGTCTTGCGTTTGCTCGGTGGTGGCGCTCCCGGGCCCTTCGAGTTCGTGTCGCTCCATGCGCGCCGCCGGGCCACCCAGCACTTTCCGCTCGAGGCCGTCCTGCAGACTTTCAGCTGCATGCGCCAGGTCTTCCTGCCCTGGATTCGGGATGCGGCGCTCACAACCGCGCCGAATTCCGCCAACGTTCCACAGGTGGTCGCCGCCGTGACGGCCTTCAACAACGAGTACGTAAATGCGGTCGGTGCGCTGGCCACCTCGGAGTACGTCCTGCAAACCCGCCTGCTCGCAGAGGTCGAGGGCGACCAGCGCAGCGAATTGCTGAATATGTTGCTCAGCGGTTACGACGAATCCGATAGCCACGTCGCGAACCTTTTGCGCCGAGCCGGCTACCTCGAACAGCGCCAGGCCTATTGCGTCGTAGTCGCCCAGTCGGCCGACCCGCGGGAAATGCGCAGTGCAGCGAGAGCCCGTCGCCTGGCCGACTCGCTGGCGGAAGCCACCCGCACCTTGCCTGGCCGGCAAATGATTGGTGTGCGCGACAACCTGGTTGTTGCCGTACTGTCAGACACACGCCGCCAGTCGGGCTGGACGCCCGCGCAATCGCTGCTCGCGGATCGGCTGCTACCGGCGCTCCTGCGTATTGGCCCGGCCGCAATTATGGGCTTGAGTTCGGACGCACCTTCGACAGCGCATATTCCGCGGGCCATGCACGAGGCCCGCATCGCGCTCGATTTCGCCAGCGTCCGGGATCGAGTCGTCCTGCATTCCAGGATTCCTGTCCGTCACATGATGGTGCATCACGCACAGGAGCGCATGCAGGGAACCTTGCCAGCCTGGGTCGACACGCTGCTGGCCGCGGACAAGAAAGGGCGCAACGTGCTTACCGACACCTTGCGTGGCTATGCGGCGGCAAACATGAACCTGTTACAGGCCGCCAAGACACTTGGCGTGCACCCGAACACGATTTACGCACGCTTCGAACGCATCAAGGACCTGACGGGCCATGATGCAAAGCGCTTCAACGACTTAAACGAGTTGCTGCTCGCGACGGATTGCCGGCGCGGAATTGGGGACAGCTAACTGTCCCCAATTTCAGGCGGCTTTCAGGACGTCTGCGGCGGGGCGGTAGTCGTAGCCCAGGGCGCGGGCAACGGCTTCGTAGTTGACCTGGCCCGCGTGTACGTTGAGGCCGTTGGCAAGGTGTGCATCGCGTGCAAGCGCTGCGCGCCAGCCCAGCTTCGCGAGGCTTTTTACGAACGGCAGGGTCGCGTTGGTCAGCGCGAACGTGCTGGTGCGCGGCACGGCGCCCGGCATGTTCGTCACGCAGTAGTGCACGACATCGTCGACCACGTAGGTCGGGTCCGCGTGCGTCGTCGGGCGACTGGTTTCGAAGCAACCACCCTGGTCGATCGAAATGTCGACCATGACCGCACCGGCATTCATGTCCTTCACGTTCTGTGCGGTGACCAGCTTCGGTGCGGCCGCACCTGCCACCAGCACGGCGCCGATGATGAGATCGGACTCGGCACTCAGCTCATCGATAATGTCGCGGGTGGAGTAAACAGTGCGCACACTGCCGCCGAAAATATCGTCGAGGTGTCGCAAGCGCGGCAGCGAGCGATCGAGAATCGTGACCATCGCACCAAGACCCACGGCCATCTTCGCGGCATTCGCGCCGGCAACGCCGCCACCGACAACGAGTACCTTGGCCGGTCGCACACCCGGCACGCCGCCCAGCAAAATGCCACGGCCACCGTTTGCTTTCTGCAAGGCAAAGGCGCCTGCCTGGATCGACAAACGTCCTGCAACTTCCGACATCGGCGTTAACAGCGGCAACGATCCGTCTTTGGCGGTAACGGTCTCGTAAGCGATTGCGGTCGTTCCCGATTTCACCAGCGCTTCGGTTTGCGCGCGGTCCGCGGCGAGATGCAGGTAGGTAAACAACACCTGGTCCTCACGCAGCATCGCGCATTCCTGCAACTGCGGTTCTTTCACCTTGACGATCATGTCGGCAGCGGCAAACACATCCGCCGCCTTGTCCAGTACCGTGGCACCCGCCGCGACGTAATCGGCGTTGTGCATGCCAATACCTTCGCCCGCGCCGGATTCGACAAACAGTTCATGGCCGTCATCGACGAGCTCGCGCACACCGGAGGGCGTCATGCCGACGCGAAATTCTAGGGTTTTTATTTCTTTGGGTACGCCGACTTTCATGGTCTCTCCAGGGGCAAAATTGCCGCACATAGACTGGTAAGAATACTCCCGCCAGATTGCCAAAGAATTGCGAAATCAGTGACTGCTTCCGCGATTTGTGGCATTTTCTGCTAAATGCTCTGATATTTCTGGCGGATTCCACCATGGCTCTTGACCGATTCGACCGCGCCATCCTGCGCGCCCTGCAAAAAGACGGGCGCACCACCAATGTGCAGCTCGCCGCCGACGTGAGCCTCTCGGAGTCGGCGTGCCTGCGGCGCGTGCGGGCGCTCGAGGAATCGGGCCTTATCGATCGCTACGTCGCCATGGTCAACCAGCCCAAGGTCGGCCTGCCGGGCAACGTCTTCGTACACATCGGCCTGCAACGCGAGGGTGACAGCGAACTCTCGGCCTTCGAGGAAGCCGTGCGCGGCATTCCGGAAGTCATGGAGTGCTACCTCATGACCGGCGAATTCGACTACCTGTTGCGCGTCGCCGTTGCGGACATGGCGGATTTCGAACGACTGCACAAAGATTTCCTGACACGCTTGCCAGGTGTTGCACGCGTGAACTCAAGTGTCGCGATTCGCACCGTGCAGAAAAAAACCGAACTGCCGTTGCGTTAGACATGCATTGCTAGCCCGGTTCAGGCGAATAAGGTACGGTATTAATACCGCGCGTAAATTCATCCAGGTCCTCGCATGGCGTCCAGCGCCAAAATTTTCACACACACCTCCAGTGCGCCGCTCGTTGCAAGGTACACACGTATTCGCGCACTGACCGTGTATCTTTGTGCGGCGCTCGCGCCCGAAGATACCGTTATACAGAGCATGCCGGATGTAAGCCCCACCAAGTGGCACCTCGCGCACATCACGTGGTTTTTCGAACGCTTCGTGTTGCTCTCGCACGTGCGTGACTACCGCGTGTTCAACGAAGACTTCGACTTTCTGTTCAATTCCTATTACTACACTGCCGGACAAATGCACGCCCGCTCGCAGCGCGGCCTGTTATCACGACCGACGTTCGCCGAGGTATTGCAGTATCGCCAACATGTCGACGACGCAATGCTGGAACTGATCGAGTCGCGTGCGGGCGAGATGGAATTTGCAGCACTGGTGACGCTCGGTCTCAATCACGAACAACAACACCAGGAATTGTTGCTGACCGATATCAAGCACGTTTTTTCCTGTAACCCGATGATGCCGGCCGTGATCCCTGACCTGCCTGCAGTACCAGGTGGCAGCGCCCCATCGATGACGTTCAGTCCCGGCAAGTCCGGCGTGCAGGCATTCGGTGCGACGGGCGAGCGTTTTTGCTTCGACAACGAAACACCGCGACACACGGCATTGCTGCAGGAGCATCGTATTGCCGACCGGCTTGTCAGCAACGGCGAGTACCGCGAATTCATTC
>DDIS01000154.1:7506-7746 GCA_002338615.1 Proteobacteria bacterium UBA1844
GGCGAGTACCGCGAATTCATTCGCGACAAGGCGTATACCCGACCCGAGCTCTGGTTGTCGGATGGCTGGGCCGTTATCAACGAGCGTGGCTGGAACCGGCCGCTGTACTGGCAGGACGACCTCGAGTCCGAGTTCACGCTTGGCGGCTTGCGTGACATAGAGTCCGCCGCGCCGGTCGCACACATCAGCTTTTACGAAGCGGATGCTTTCGCACGCTGGGCAGGCGCGCGCCTGCCGACG
>DDIS01000154.1:7844-10144 GCA_002338615.1 Proteobacteria bacterium UBA1844
GGCAGGCGCGCGCCTGCCGACGGAATTCGAGTGGGAAAGCGCCGTGGGCGGTGCGCCCGTCGAAGGCAACCTGCTCGACAGCAGGTTCCTGCAGCCCGTGCCGCAATCGTCCGGCAAGCAGTTCTTTGGTGATGCCTGGGAGTGGACGTCCTCGGCCTACGCGGCCTACCCGGGATTCAAGCCACTGGCCGGATCGCTCGGCGAATACAACGGTAAATTCATGTGCAACCAGATGACAGTGCGCGGCGGTTCCTGCGTTACCTCGGCGGATCATATCCGGGCGAGCTACCGCAGCTTTTTTTACCCCGATGCACGCTGGCAATTCCTGGGGCTGCGGCTCGCCAGGGACGGCGTTGCATGAACGGCAGCAAGAACGAACTGGCCGAGATTATCGCGGGCCTCAAAGCCACGCAGAAAAAGATCTCGCCGAAGTTCTTTTATGACGAACGCGGCTCACAGCTGTTTGATGACATCACTCGTCTTCCCGAGTACTACCTGACGGACACCGAGCTCGACATCATGCAGTCGCACGTCGCTGAAATCGCAGAACTCGTCGGCCCCGAGGCAAGCCTGATCGAGTTCGGCAGCGGCTCGAGCACGAAGACGCGCGTATTACTGGAAAACCTGACATCACTAGCAGCCTATGTGCCCGTCGACATCTCCGAGGAACAGTTGCTCGAGTCGGCGCGGCAGATCCGGGAGGAGTTTCCACACATCGAGGTGTTACCGGTCGTCGCGGACTTTACGAGGACCTTCGACCTTCCCTCGCCCACTGTCATGCCGCTGCGAAACATCGTGTATTTTCCGGGCTCCACGCTCGGCAACCTCGAACACAATGATGCACTGGCTCTGCTTGGCGTGATGCACAGGGTCGCGGGCGCCGACGGCGCTTTACTGATTGGCGTGGACCTGCAAAAGGACCCCGAGATCATTTCTGCCGCCTACAACGACAGCGCGGGCGTCACCGCGGAATTCAACCTCAACATGTTGCGGCGCATCAACAACGACTTTGATGCTGACTTCGATCTCGACGCATTCGAGCACCATGCAAAGTACGACCCCGACAAGGGTCGCGTGGTGATTTGTCTTTTGAGTTCACGCGACCAGGTCGTGCACATCGGTGGCGAGACGATTTCGATCGCGAGCGGCGAGAGAATCCTCACCGAGTATTCACACAAGTACACGCTCGCCGGACTTGCCGCCATGGCGGAGAAATCCGGCTTCCGGGTTGCGAAGGTGTGGACCGACGCCGACAAACTTTTCAGCGTGCAATACCTGACGCGAGACTGAAAGATACGCCACTCAATTTCGTTACCCGCTTCGCGAAGCGCGACAGGACTCGCGCTCCTGCGACGCGCTGGATCACGAAACGGTCAGTGAGAAGCTTTTAGATCCGCGGCAGCGTCGACGATATCGGAATCGGCTGGCAGTACGGCCCGGGCTGCATCCGCCAGCGGCGTGAACGTGTCGGCGCCGACGACGCGTCGCAATGGCCTGGCGCCGAATCCGGCTTCGACGATTGCCGTGATGATACCTTCGCCAACGCCCGCACTGTGGCGTCCTTCGTCGACGACGATGATGCGCCGTGCATCCCGTGCGTGTTCGGCAACCAACGCATCGTTAAGCGGTACCAGCCAGCGCAGATCGACCACGCGCACGCGCCAGCCGTATTTCCCCTCGATGTCACGCGCCGCGCGCAGGCTCATCGGCACCCCGTTGCCGTAACTGAAGATGACCAGGTCGCTCGCTTCCGGAAAATACACGCGCGCTGCGCCGAGCGGAATCGCCTGGTCCGTCGACGGATACGGGAACAGCCACTGACCATCGCCCGTCTCGTACAAATCCTTGCTCATGTACAGCGCGATGGGTTCCAGGAAAACACTGACCCGGCCATCGACCTTTGCCAGCGCGGCCAGGGTTCGCAACATCATCGCGGCGTCATCACCGCGACTCGGGCAGCCAACCACCAGGCCCGGGATATCGCGCAAGGCGGTCATCGAGTTGTCGTTGTGAAAATGTCCGCCAAAGCCTTTCTGGTAGCCGAGGCCGGCGATGCGCACAATCATCGGATTGCGGTACTGGTCATTGGAGAAGAACTGCAGCGACGCCGCTTCACCGCGAAGCTGGTCGATCGCGTTGTGCAGGTAGGCCAGGTACTGGATCTCAGGGATCGGCAGAAGACCCATGTTGGCATAGCCCTGGGCCAGGCCGACAATAATGGTCTCGTCCAGCAAGGTGTTGAACACACGCTTGCTGCGAAACGCTTTGTGCAAACCCTTGGTTATCGTATAGACGCCGCC
>DDIS01000038.1:0-146 GCA_002338615.1 Proteobacteria bacterium UBA1844
AACGAGAAGACGGCGCAAGCTGTGGCGGCCGAGCTCGGCATCGACGAAGTGCATGCCGGCGCGCTCCCGGAGGACAAGCACGCGCTGGTGGAAAAACTCCAGGGTGAAGGCCGTAAAGTCGCCATGGCCGGCGACGGCATCAACGA
>DDIS01000038.1:244-3333 GCA_002338615.1 Proteobacteria bacterium UBA1844
TGGCCGGCGACGGCATCAACGACGCGCCCGCGCTCGCGCTGGCAGAGGTCGGCATAGCCATGGGCACGGGCACCGATGTGGCGATGGAAAGCGCCCGCATTACGCTGGTCAAAGGCGATTTGCGCGGCATTGCCAAGGCTCGGCGGTTGTCCGAAACCACCATGCGCAACATACGCCAGAACCTGTTTCTCGCGTTCGTCTACAACACCGCGGGCGTACCGATCGCCGCTGGCATCCTGTACCCGCTGACCGGGTTGCTGCTCAATCCCATGATCGCCGCCGGGGCGATGAGCCTGTCCTCGGTGTCGGTGATCGGTAACGCATTGCGATTGCGGCGCGCGGAACTCTAGAGACGGCCTGCCTGTGACCATGAATTCGATTACCGACGAGTTGAGTTTGTCCAGGTTCGCCGATGGCTACGATGATGCCAACGCTATCCACGTGGGCGAGCGGGTGGAAAAATCCCAATGAGCATCAAGGTTGACACCACTGCGCCGTGGACCGGGTCGCCATCTCGCTTTAGTGGGTCGTGTGACCTTTCCGCGAGTACAAAGTTGATGACCCCGGGAGTTTGGCTAACATGACGAATTGTATGGGAGGCACGATGGGCACAGGAATGATGATAGGCATGGGATTGATCGGGCTTCTGGTAGTGGCCGTCCTGATCATGGCTGTGGCGGCCCTTTGGAAATATCTGCGTTCAAACAAAACACGCGATGAACGGGAGTAGGCTCAAACGCCTGTCCGCGAGCCCGGAAGCGAACGTACTGCTGTTTTCGTTCCTGGTAAATTTCGTCTGGGAAATGTGGCAAGTGCCGTTCTATGAGTCGTTATCCAGAATGGATCACATGAATGCGGTACGTATCTGTACCCAGGCGAGCATCGGGGATGGCGTAATTAGTTTGCTGGCCTTCTGGAGCGCCGCCGCAGTCGTGGGATCGCGCCTATGGTTCCAATCTCTGACCCCGACTCCCGTTCTGATGTTTTGGGCAGTGGGCATAGGGATAACCATTGTCATGGAATGGCTGGCGACAGGGCCTCTTGATCGCTGGCAGTATGCAGCGAACATGCCCCGATTGCCGATATTGGGGACGGGGCTACTGCCGCTCTTGCAGTGGATTCTACTTCCGGCAGTAATTCTGCTATTTGTTCGGCGTCAAGTTAGAGGAGCAGACGTTAGCGTGCACTGACGCCACTGAATTTCTCGAGGATCTGATTCAGTACGAATTCAGTACAAACAATATTATTAGGGATTGCCCGACTCGGATCCCGCTGGAAGAGTGGCGCATTTCTTGACGCTCGTCATTGATTGTTGACACGACCGTCCGCCTCGTCGGTACCACGTAATCGACCTACTGCATTGAATCAGGCGTATTGGCCCGCACCGGGTCGGCCGGGAACTCGAGCAATCCGATAATGCAGGACGGTAGTTGATATAACGCGCCCGAGCCCGCGTGTGTTGGCCGAAAACTGCATGCGCCGCTACCGGTTGAGATGCGTGATCTTAGCGATATTTGTAATTGCAGATAGTTGCACTATACTGCAACTATGCAAGTACTCGAAGTTCCGATAGAAGACGCCTTTCAATCGCTGAGCGATGCGACGCGGTTGCGTGTCGTGCGCTTGCTGGCGGTCAGCCAGGAAGAGGCTTGTTTGTGCGAGTTGGTCGATAGCTTGCTGGAACCGCAGTACAAACTGTCCCGGCACCTGAAAATCCTGCGCAATGCGGGATTACTCGAGTGCGAAAAAGAGGGGCGTTGGGTTTACCACCGGCTGGTAACAGGCTCGACGCATTTGTCGGCGTTGTTTGACATCATTGAAACGCTCCCCGACCCCAGGCACATCTACCGCGACGACCTCAAGCGCTTTAGCGGGCGGTTGAAGCATCGTAAAGGCGGCCGTTGCCGCGTCGGCGTGCTGACAGAAGCACTGAAGTCCGAAGCCGTATGACCGACGGCTGCACGACGAGGGACCTTTCCCGGCCAAGCGCCGCACCCTGGCGGAATCCGCCGGTGGTGACTTCGGCCATTTCCGGATTACTGCTCGTATTGGGCTTTGTTGGCGGGTACCTGGGCATCACGCCAACGGTTCAGACGATCATTTACGTCACGGCGGTCCTCGTCGGCGGTTGGTTCTTTGGTCGCGAGGCGCTCGAAGAGCTCATCAAGGAACGCGAGATCGGGATCGAACTCCTGATGAGTATCGCAGCCATTGTCGCGGGCTTGCTCGGGCAGTGGGGCGAAGCCGCCATGCTGGTGTTTCTGTATTCCATTTCGGAGGCAGCAGAAAGTTACACCGAGGAACGCGCACGCGGCGCAATCCGGGCATTGATGGACCTGGCACCCAAAACAGCCAGGGTGATTCGCGACGGCCAGGAGGTAGAGGTATCGATTGAGGAACTCGTGCTCGGCGATCAATTCGTTGTGCGTCCGGGTGAGGCCATCCCCACCGATGGTGAGATCGTCAGCGGTACTTCGAGCATCAACCAGGCCCCGGTCACGGGCGAATCCATCCCCGTGGAGAAAGCCGAGGGGGACACGGTCTTTGCTGCGACGCTGAATGGCGAGGGCGCGCTGACGGTAATGGCAACCAGGACCGCTGCGGATAACACCCTCGCTCGCATCATCGAGCTGGTCGAAGAAGCCCAGGGCAGCAAGGCCCAAACGCAACGTTTCATTGAACGCTTTGGCCGTCGTTACAGCCCCGCCGTCCTGGCGACCGGTGTCCTCATCGTGCTGGTACCCGGACTGTTGGGCTATGGCTGGGAGGAGTGGCTGAGTCGTGCCACCGTATTCATCGTCGCGGCGGCACCCTGCGCCCTTGTGATCTCGATCCCAATCGCCCTGGTCGCCGCCATTGGCACGGCCGGGCGTCAAGGTGTGTTGATCAAAGGCGGCGTGCATCTCGAACGACTGGCGAAAATTCGGGTGGTGGCGATGGACAAAACCGGCACCTTGACTCGCGGAGTTGCGGAGGTTACCAACGTAGAGCCAACCGACGGCATGAACGCCGACGAATTGTTGCGGGTCGCTGCCGCACTGGAAGCGCGCTCGGCACACCCGTTGGCGCAGGCAGTGGTCGCGGCGGCC
>DDIS01000185.1 GCA_002338615.1 Proteobacteria bacterium UBA1844
CGTAGGAGCGGCGTCCCGCCGCGAAGCATTTTTGATCTGGTGGGCGATGGTGGTCTCGAACCACCGACCTCCACGATGTCAACGTGGCGCTCTACCCCTGAGCTAATCGCCCTACAATCTCCGGTGCCTTCGTTTGAGTGCCCCTGAGCTAATCGCCCTGCAATCTCCGGTGCCTTCGTTTGAGTGCCCCTGAGCTAATCGCCCTACAATCTCCGGTGCCTTCGTTTGAGTGCCCCTGAGCTAATCGCCCAATCTTCCAACTGGCTCAAAACAGTCAGTTTTCACTGATTCAAAATTCGTGTCGAGACAGGCTTCCAGAATGGTCCGTGATTTGGCTGTCCACCCCCGAAAGGCGGCACAAGATACTCAAACGTCCGCCTTGCCGCAATAGCAAAGCGGGCAATTTTCGCCCATTTCAACCCGCCCTGCTCTTTGGCAATCCGAGCCCCACCTCGCGTGCGTCATGAATTTCGTCCCGAATACGTGCCGCTTCCTCGAACTCCAGGTCTCTTGCGGCTTTCAGCATGCGTTTCTCCATTTTGCGGATTCGTTGCATGAGTTGTTCCGGCGTCATGAGATCGTAACGTGGCGCGTCCTCGGCAGCTTTGCGCTTCGCGCCCCGCGGTGCCGGGTAACCCGCTTCCATAATGTCCGCAACCTGCTTGACGATACTGGCGGGTGTAATGCCGTGGACCCGGTTGTATTCGACTTGCCGTTCGCGCCGCCGCTTCGTTTCCCCCATCGCACGCTCCATGGACCCGGTAATCCGGTCGGCATACAGAATCGCGCGCCCGTTGATATTGCGGGCCGCGCGCCCGATCGTCTGGATCAACGATCGTTCCGAACGCAGAAAGCCCTCTTTGTCGGCATCGAGGATCGCGACCAGCGACACTTCGGGCATATCGAGGCCTTCGCGCAGCAGGTTGATCCCGACCAGCACATCGAATTCCCCGAGCCTGAGGTCGCGAATAATCTCGGTACGTTCTACCGTCCCGATGTCCGAATGCAGGTAGCGCACCCGCACGCCGTGTTCTTCAAGATAGTCCGTCAGATCCTCGGACATGCGCTTGGTCAGCGTGGTGATGAGAACCCGTTCGCCGGCAGCCGTGCGATGACCAATCTCCGACAGGACATCGTCCACCTGCGTCTGCGCCGGCCGCACTTCCACTTCCGGATCGACCAGGCCGGTTGGTCGTACCAGTTGTTCCACAATCTTGTCCGAGTGTTCACGCTCGTAATCGCCCGGCGTCGCCGACACGTAAATGGTTTGCGGCGACAGGCGTTCGAATTCGTCGAATCGCAGCGGCCGGTTGTCGAGCGCCGAGGGCAAGCGAAAGCCGTGCTCGACCAGCGTTTCTTTTCTGGAGCGGTCACCTTTGTACATGGCACCGAGCTGCGGCACTGTGACGTGGCTTTCGTCGACGATCAACATCGCATTCGGCGGTACGTAGTCGAACAGGCAAGGCGGTGGCTCGCCGGGGTTGCGGCCCGACAGGTAGCGCGAGTAGTTCTCGATCCCCGAGCAATAACCGAGCTCTTTTATCATCTCGAGATCAAATAAGGTTCTTTGCTCAAGCCTTTGTGCTTCAAGGAGTTTCTCGTTTTTCCTGAGGTAGGCCAGCCGCTCGCGCAATTCGATCATGATCAGCTCAGCCGCCTCCAGCAGACGCTCGCGCGGTGTCACATAGTGCGTTTTCGGAAACACGGTCAGGCGTGCGACGCGGCGTGACACTTCGCCCGTCAGCGGGTCGAAATACGACAGGGCCGCAATTTCGTCATCGAATAATTCCACGCGTACGGCATCGCGCTCGGACTCGGCCGGAAAGATGTCGATAACGTCGCCACGGACCCTATAGGTGCCCTGCGAAAGATCGAGCTCGTTGCGCGTGTACTGCAACTCAGCCAGGCGGCGCAGAATCGTACGCTGGTCGATGCGATCGCCGCGGACGAGATGCAGGATCATGCTGAAATAGGCATCGGGGTCACCGAGGCCGTAAATCGCGGATACAGTTGCGACGATGATGGCGTCGGGGCGCTCAATCAACGCCTTGGTCGCCGACAGTCGCATTTGCTCGATGTGCTGGTTGATCGACGCGTCTTTTTCGATGTAGGTATCCGAACTGGGAACATAAGCTTCGGGCTGGTAGTAGTCGTAGTACGACACAAAATATTCAACGGCATTGCGCGGGAAAAATTCCCGCATTTCGCCGTACAGCTGCGCGGCCAGCGTCTTGTTTGGCGCAAGGACAATCGCCGGGCGTTGCGTTCGATCGATCAGGTTGGCCACGGTAAAGGTCTTGCCCGAGCCGGTCACGCCGAGCAAGGTCTGGCGTGCGAGCCCGTCATCGAGACCTTCCATCAGACCCGCAATGGCAGTGACCTGGTCGCCCGCAGGCTGGTACACGGACACGAGAGTCAGCCTGTCGCGGTCCTCGTTCTTGGACTTCTTGGGCAAGCTGCTGGGATCACGTACCATCGTTGTTCCGTAAATCGGAGTTAATCGAGTGAGTTTACCAGTTTCCGCGCGCATGGCTCGCGTGCAGCCATCGCCGACCGGGGCCGTGCTGGCTTTGGCCGCACGGCTGCAGCGCGAAGGCCGCGATATCATCAGCCTCGGCGCCGGTGAGCCGGATTTCGACACACCCGGATTCATCAAGGATGCTGCCGTACAGGCGATCGCCGATGGGGCCACGAAATACACACCGATTGACGGCACGGCGAGCCTCAAGGACGCAATACGGCAAAAATTCGCGCGCGACAACCGTCTCGATTACAAAGCAGGGCAAATACTGGTTTCCTCAGGTGCCAAGCAGTCGCTTTTTAACCTGTGCCTGGCGTTGCTCGGGCCCGGCGACGAGGCAATCATTCCGGCCCCCTACTGGGTCTCTTATCCGGACATGGTGCGGCTGGCTGGCGCCGACCCCGTTATTCTCGAAACAGACCTCGAGAGTAATTTCAAAGTCACGCCACAACAGCTCGACAATGCAATCAACGAGCGTACGCGTCTTGTCATTATCAACAGCCCCAGCAATCCGACCGGCGCAAGTTATTCCCAGGCGGAATTCGCCGCACTCGGCGAAGTGCTCGCAGCCCACCCCGAGATCGTGATCGCCTCCGACGAGATTTACGAACACATCTACTGGGCGCGCGACCCGTTTACGAGCTTCGCTGCAGCATGCCCGCAGCTTCTCGGGCGCACGGTAACGATCAACGGCGTCTCGAAAGCTTACGCCATGACCGGATGGCGTATCGGTTATGCGGGCGGTCCCGAAACCCTGATTCGCGCCATGACGACGATTCAAAGTCAAAGCACGTCGAACGCGTGCAGCATCTCGCAGGCCGCAGCCGAAGCTGCGCTGCTGGGTGATCAGTCTTGCGTCAGCGAGATGTGCGCAGCCTACAAGCGCCGCCATGATTATTTTGTCACGGCATTGAATATGATCGACGGCGTCGAGTGCCGGCCCGGTGAAGGAAGCTTTTACGCTTTCCCAAAAGTAATGCGCGCAATCGCCGCCCTGGAACTCAATAACGATGCGGCACTCGTCGAGCACTTGCTGAACGAGGCCAATATTGCCTGTGTGCCCGGCAGCGCATTTGGATTGCCGGGCCATGTGCGCCTGTCATTTGCCTGCTCGATGGGCCAACTCGAAGAGGCCGTAAAGCGCATCAAACGAGCGCTCGTAGCTTGACTTCGGGGGTGCTGTGGCCGAGAATTCCGGCCCGCGCTCATGGTGCGGCTACTCCCCGATAGCTCAGTTGGTAGAGCGATTGACTGTTAATCAATTGGTCCCTGGTTCGAGTCCGGGTCGGGGAGCCAAATTCTCCTAGAATAATCAGCGCCTTGCGCAATCTCCCTGAAAAGGGGCGCTGATTTCTTCTACCTTCGATTTCCTCATCGACAGCTGTGACTTCAGCATCATCCGCCGCAGGTTCGCTCAACGCTATTTGCCGCGGGTGGCGATGATCCAGACTGCATGTACGACGCCCGGTATATAGCCCAGCAAAGTCAGCAGGATGTTCAGCCAAAATTGACCGCCGATACCTACTTGCAGGAATACACCCAGTGGCGGCACAAGGATAGAAAGAATAATTCGTATAAAGTCCATACCGTAGCCTATATGTTACGCAAGACGTGTGTGCTTGCTTTTGGATTTACCAGTCGTGACTGCTTACGGGATATTCATCCAGTGATCACAACGTGCATGTCTACGAACTCAATGCAGCTTTCATGCCAGCGAATCAAGGCTAACGTAAACGCAGTCAACCGGGCCTTGTAAGCGACGGTCTCGACGAATAGCCATTCCTGCAAACGCCTTCAGATTGAATATTTTTCATTCACGAAGCAAATTTGGCCGAAAATCACTCTCGATTGCTCCCGAGAGAACGGCAAACAAAAGCCAAAAGGCCTGCGATTAAACGGGTTTGGGCAGAACTGTTGCTTTTGGCATGCCGATTGCATTGACACTTGTGGGTTAGACACGGACACATCTACACGAACCGCGGAACACCAAAACCTGGGACAACCAGCTCTTTCGGAGATTCGTTGGACTCAATGCACTTAACCCGGCATATCTTGAACCTAAATATCAGGAGTTTTGGAATGAGAAAACTTAAGAGAAACACTTCGATTGTCAGTGCGGCCGCAACCGTCATTGCCCTAGTATCGGGCGGCATAGCGCTTGCGCAGGACACGGGCGCCTACGACAACAAAGCGATGGATGCCGATAAGCCCAAATCCGCAATGCAACACGACTCCGCTAAAGCGGATAACAAGCAAGAAGTGCTCCGACTACAGAGTAACTTCGGCGTCGAGGAGCTGAACGATATCGAGGACTGGGAAATCGTTAACAACGGTCAAGAACTCGGTTCGATTGACCGCCTTGGCATTGACCGCGCAACGGGTGAGATTCTCGCTGTTGTGGGACTTGAAGGCGTAGTTGGCGTAAATATGAAAGAAGTCGCGATCCCGCTAAAGGATCTGACAAAGGCGGGCGACGAAAGCCTGTCAACCATGCTGTCGAAAGAACAGTTGCAGAAAAAGCGCGATATAGACCCCTGGGATGGAACCTATTCGCAGATCGTCAATGATGCTATCAGCCAGTAATCCGTGATATCCATTGATGTAAGCTGTGCCTGAAATTGCATAGCGAATTAGTGCCTGTGCCGCTGACGCTTTGTCAGCGGCACTTTTTTTAAGGCGCCGCTTTCGGCGTCAGCAAAAGATCGGATCCGATCACGAACTGCTCCAGCAAGTTACTAACTTCCGCGTCTATTCGCGAGGCTGTCGTAGCGTCGGCCAAACCCTGCATGACTGATAGCTTCGCGCGCAGAAGATCGTTGGTATCATGAATACCGTATGGCACCCATTCACGAAATGTCGCTCTGAGTCTATAGGCCACTTCCATTGCATCGCCAACTGTAAGAAGAACAGGATGACCGGACTGTTCGCCTGGCGCGCTCAACATGGGGAAAAGCACGGGAATTGCGCTATAACCGTTTTGGCTCTCCGTTGCGAGCAGTGACAGCAAACGTACGAAGCAGAGGACATCCGCCTCGCTCACTGTTTGGTCAATCGGCCATTGCGTTCTGAAAGACATTATTGCATCGATGTCGCCCACCGTTTCCAAAACGGCACGCAATTCATCGGTAGAACCCACAAACGCATTGTAGTTCTGCCTGCCCACTCTGAATGCGATGTTGGGAACATTGCGCCTGTCAAAGCCGCCCAGTCGATCGGACACAGCAGGACCTTCTGCCGCACTTACTGTTCGGAGAAATCGACAGTGAGAAAATTCTGTTTGCAGGAAAAGATACCGGTAGCGATCCTGCCGCCCTGGCGCATTCACGAATAACCTGGCGGAGAGCCCGCTGGCCACAGAAAGTAACTGGCCTACCGATGCGGTTGCACCACTCGCGAATACTGAACAAACCTGCAGTGGCTGAATTACATCGTCGACAGGAACCTCCTTTGCCAGAAGACGTTCGCTTAGTAGATCAAAGTATGTTGCGACGAAAAATGCCGGATCGCCCACCGGCGTTAGAGTCCGATAGGTATTCACTACACCGGCCAGCCGTTGTTGCAGCGATACCGGAAGCAACTGGTTGTTGAGCATTGGGGTAGTTGCCAGAAAGCTTGGCCAGTTGCTGCCCAGCTCCGGATCGTGCAAATCGAACAGCTGGACGCCATCCGGGAGTCGAATCGGCATAGTGGCCTGCTCATCGGAGATTCCGGGCCTGTCGTAGTCTGTGTTCGTCGCCGCGGCGACGCAGCAGTGCAGCAGCAAAGCGAGAACGAATCTTGGCACCAGTCTCATCACTATCTGTTTGCAAGCTTTCCAAGAGTGAGTTCAAAGACCTTATCTTTGCCCCATACCCTCTTCAGCCATAAGCGACTGGGTCACAACTTTTAAAGCAATTTCGAGAGTGATCTGCGGAGGATTGTTAAAGACCGCGGTCGATGCACCGTAAATTTCCGGCTTGTTATCTTGTTAGCGAGAAGCGCTGTATTTGGCCAGGAGATCTTTAATTACCTTGCTGTCCGCCGGCTTCACGAGATGGGCATCGAAGCCAGCATCTTTGGTTCGCCGCTTTTCTTCGACCTGACCCCACCCGGTCAAGGCTACAAGTTTCATATGCTCGGCCCAGGGTTCCGCTCGAATATTACGGACGGCCTCATAACCGTTTACCTTCGGCATACCAATGTCCATAAATACGACATCCGGTAGGAATTCAGCCGCAAGTGTGTACGCTTGCTCACCGTCGTATGCCGTACAGACGTCATTGCCAAACATCTCGATAAGCATGGCCAGCGTTTCCGCAGCTTCCTTGTTGTCATCAACGACCAGGACACGTAATGCTGACGCCTGCCTGGCAGGCGTTCTGTCACTCGTCTCGTGAACCGGTGGGTCTTCCTTGGGTAGGCGAACCGTAAATGTGCTGCCTTTACCAATGCCGTCACTGCGAGCCTCAATGGACCCACCATGCATTTCGACCAGATTTTTCACCAGCGTCAGCCCGATACCGAGACCGGGCTGAAACTCCTCGTCCTGAGAGCGACTGGCCTGCTCGAACAACTCGAAAATTCTTGTCTCCAGACCGGCTGGAATGCCCTTGCCATTGTCTCTCACTGAAATAACAACCTCTTCGTTGCCCGCATGCACCGTGAGCCAGATATGACCGGATGGCTCCGTATACCTCCCTGCATTATTAAGCAAGTTCGACAATATCTGCAGGAGGCGCGTCGGATCCGCATGGAGATACACGGCATCCTCCGGCAACTTTACAGTCAGCTCGTGGCCGGCATTCACTATTATGGATTCGGTCGCCTCGATTGCTTTGCGCACAATGGCCGCAAGGTCTACCCGGCGCCGACGAAGCTGCATTTTCCCGCGCGTGATGCGTGAGACATCAAGTAAGTCATCGATGAGGTGCACAACGTGCTCGGCCTGCCCGACCATCATCTGCAAGATTCGCTCACGAGCATCGGAATCGTCACCCGACAATCTCAACGCATCCAGACCCGTACGGATTGGTGCCAGGGGATTGCGCAGCTCGTGGGCCAAGGTCGCCAGAAACTCGTCTTTACGTCGGTCCGCTTCCGACAGCCTGGCTACGGCTTCACGTAGTTCCTCCTGCAGCGCTCGCTGCTCAGTAATATCCATGACGGTGCCGTCAAAGCTCACCAGCCGACGTACGCCGTCAATAGACTCAAACCGTGACTGGCCTTTCGCAAACACCCAGTGCACCGAGTCGTCGGGCCAGACCACCCGATACTCGATCTCATACGGCACCGGATTGTCAGCATTGATGGCCGCGTCGACTGCATCCTGTACGCGCCGCTGGTCGTCGGGATGGATCGTGCCCAGGGCGGTGTCGAAATCAAGGTCGTCATCAGTGTGGCTACCGAAAATTTCCCTGAAGCGCTTGTCGCTTCGCAGTTCCATGGTTTCCGGATCGACCACATTCCACGTGCCGAGCTCTGCGGCTTCGAGTGCCGAGCGGACACGGCCTTCGCTTTCGAGGAGGGCCCTCGCAGTTTCTTTTTGATTCGTGATGTCGCGGGCGATTGTCGAAGCGGCAATGATGTTGCCTGCCTCGTCCTTGATCGGCGACACGGTCACCGCTACGGAAATACGCGCTCCATTGGCGTTCAGCCGCACAGTGTCGAAGTGATTGACCCGCTTCCCAGTAGCCACCTGCGCTAGAGTCTGTTCCTCTTCTTGAAAGCGGTCAGGTGGGACGAGCATGAACACATGTTGGCCCACCGCCTGCTCTTCGGTGTAACCAAACAGGTGCTCAGCGGAGATATTCCAGCTCTGGATAACGCCGTCCAGTGTCTTACTGTAGATCGCATCGTCGGAGGATTCGATGATCTACGCGAGGAAACGCGATTCTCCGGCACGGCTGCGGAGATCCGCTTCTTCCCTGTGCAGTTCGTCGAGCTCGTTGCGCAGCGTCTGAAGGGCATCACTACTGGCCAGAACCGGATTCTTGAGGACACAGGAATTGAGCGCTTCGTGTACACCCAACAGCTCTACAACATCTTCTTCGAGCCTGAGGTCAGGATGGACTTTCGACCAGAAGTGCGCCGTTCGGACGAATGTGAGAAACGCAAGCAAATATTGCAAGTCGGCGCTATCGAGGGCGACTTTCAGCGCTTGCAGTGAGCGAGGCGCGTCAGCGTCCTGCAAGAAGACATGGCTTGCACACGCGAACACAGACTCCTCGGCGGCGGTTCCCGGCTCCGGCATCGCGGATAACGGCGCGGAACGGTGTCGACAGAAATTGACATGCGCGTCCAGCGCTTTGCCTGCCGGGAGCGATCGCTGCAGGAGCCTTACGATCTGCTCCACGGATTCAGGTGCGACATCCCTGTCGCCCGCGGGATGTCCGAGCCCCGTCAAAAAGCCGATGTGGCGAGAGATGCAGTAACGAGACTCACAGAATTGTGACAAATAGACGAAGAGCCGCTCCTTGAACAGCGAAGGGAGCGGGTTATCGAGATAGGCAAACTCTGCGAAACCCCACAGGTTCCGGGTAATCGCCGGCGCTTCGGGCGTCAGCCTGAAGAAGTTTGGCAGAATACCAAAGCGGTCCTCGACGCTACGCTCAAAGGACGCCGCTGCGTCGTTCTTGGTACTTGAATCCATTCGCACGCCGGACTTTCCACGGAATAGTAGTATACGCGAGTAAATCGCCTGTGATGCTCACAACTGGCACGAACTCTGCGTCGTCCCTCAACCTTGACCGGAAGGTCAAAACTGAAATCACGTAGAGCGCAAGTGGCACCAACTGGTGCAAATGGACATGTTGCGACTTGGCGCTGATTCTATGCCGCACATCGACGTCGCCCAGCGAGGAATTCAAGCAACAACCGGAAGGAGACCAGTTCGGCTCCCTCGCGGTCACATGGCGATTTTGATAAAAGCGCGTGACAGATGCTTTTAGTCCGCATCTGCGACTGATGTCGGCCGAACCTATTTCTCAGCCACGCTCCCGGCGACATCAGTTTGACTGTTTTCCCCATCGTGCGGGTGACCAAGCAGCTCAAGTACATGGTGCACTTTTTGCAGAAGCTCGGCCGTATCAGTGGTTCGGGTTCCGCCGGACGGCATCCCTTCCCCGCTCGCAACCATAAGTTGACGAATACTTCGTTCCCAGTTTTCGAGGATTGCGACCTTCTCCTCGTCACTCTTGTTGAGTTTCAGCACGGCTTTCGGTGATTCGAAGTAGAGTTCCGGGCTGGACAGTACCTCTTTGTCGTCAAACTTTGATCGTTCAGTCATTTTCGACACTCCTAATAGTCGTTGAGCAGAATCTATAGATAATTTCAGAGCAACTTTCTTGCCATGACCATCGCAGCCTATTTCCGTCGTACTCGCGGTCGAGGCCGTGTCCATTGTCACCCACGGCACTACCGTTTCACCGCTACTGAAGCTGTACGCGTATTATCCAGTTGAACGAAAGTGACGGCAGAGCCCCGCCGTCACCACCAGCGGCCTCTTTATCAAAGACTGTAGTAAGAGTGCACTTCCTGGGACCACTTCGAATCCGCATGATCCGGCCAATGATCCTTGTCGAACCCTGGCGCATTCTTTAGACGCTCCTCGGTTTCATTGAGCACCAGTTTCTTGTCACCGGTGTCGACCTTCATAGCCTGCAGCGGAACTGCGAACAGCTTGTCCCCAATACCGAGGAACCCGCCGAACGAAACGACGGCGTAGTCGACTTCACCGGTTTTTGTATTGATCATCAATTCTTCGAGCTTGCCAAGCTTGTCGCCTTTTGGATTACGTATTTCCGTTCCGGATAGACTGCTGGATGATAGATGCATTTTGTACTCCTTACTCTGAGTGTTAGTCACAAACTTTATGCAGGAATGCACAAAGTCCTGATTCAGGAGTATTCAAGAAATATGCCAGTTTAATTATGCCAACACGCGGGAACGCGAATTCAATGGGGCCTTGGCCTGCATAGGCTTTTTCCGTTCTGTGAACAAAGCTGATCCGGACTGAGACGCGGAAAGAGTTACAACTTGATGTAAGGCATGCCCACAATTTCATCCAATTCCGATGTTTGATCGCCATCAATATCGGACTATTGGTCAGCGATACAAATCTCGGTGGCCACTATGCCTGGATATTTTCTAACTCGGACAAAGGCTTGCTGGCTGAAGTTTATATGACCGATCCCCGGACTGTCAGGTGGCACGAATATTGCTGATCCTCTGCTGCAAACCATTGACTCATGTTGCCGTGCATCTCGCACAGCGTTTGTCTGACAGGAGGATTGAAACATGTCACAAAAAAGTGAAATAAATGATACCCAGCTTCGCGAACTATTGTACCAGGCGCTTGAAACGGAGTTAGGCGGTGAACAGGTTTATAAGCAGGCATTGAAATGCGTAATCAATGAGGATCTACAGGAAGAATGGGAAGCTTACCTCGAAGAAACCCGGACCCACCAAAAAATCTTGCGTAACGTGTTTGAAAAACTCGGCCTGGATTCGACGGTCCAGTCGACAGGCCGTGACGTAGTGCACCACATCGGCAAATCGTTGGTCGATTCCATGCGCATAGCATTGGAATCAGGCGGCCGCGCCGCCGCGGAACTCGTTGCTGCCGAGTGCGTCGTGCTTGCCGAAACAAAAGACCACCTGAACTGGGAACTGATTGGTCACGTTGCTGAAGCTGCCAGGGGTGACACCGCCAGGATTCTAAAGAGTGCCCATGACGAAATTGAAGACCAGGAAGACCACCATCTTTATCACACGCGCGGCTTCTTGCGCGAACTTTGGCTCGACGCGTTGGGATTGCCGGCAGTATTGCCACCCCCGGAGGAAGTGAAGAACGTTAAAACGGCAATCGGAGCATCGCGCGCGGAACATGCGCGGGAGCAACTAATGTAGGATCTGTGGTACGAGTGGCGGTTGAACGATTGGTCCCTGGTCCGAGCACGGACCAGGGGCCAATCATTTGACAAAGCTTTAGCTCGCAGGACCGTGGTTGCCCTAAGCCACTGCGGCGATGCATTTCTCGAGAATATCGAGCCCTTCGTCGAGTATTGCATCAGGGATGGTGAGAGCGGGCAGCAGTCGTATTACATTGCCGCTGACGCCGCAGGACAGCAGTACCAGGCCTTTCTCATAGGCTTTGCTTACCAGTGCTTTGGTTTCTGCCGCAGCAGGTTGTTGTGCATTGCCCCCATGAACAAGTTCGATAGCGATCATAGCGCCACGATCCGCACGGATGTCACCAATGAAGGCTGGATACCGGCGTTGCATGGCTTCCAGCCGGGTTTTGACGCGTGACCCGATCTCGGTAGCCCGATTGACGAGATCTTCCTCCTCAATCACCTCAAGAACAGCAAGGGCCGCCGCGCAACCAATAGGCGAGCCGCCGAAAGTGCCGCCGAGACCACCCGGCAGCGGCGCATCCATGATTTCGGTCTTGCCGGTGACCGCAGCGAGTGGAAATCCACCCGCGAGGCCTTTCGCAGTGGTGATCAGATCGGGTTCGATACCGGCGTACTCCGATGCAAAGAAGCGGCCCGTACGCCCGAACCCCGTCTGAATTTCATCCGCAACGAGGACAATGCCGTGCTCATCGCAAATCTCGCGCAGGGCCTGCAAGAACTCATCCGCAGCGGGATAAAAGCCACCCTCGCCCTGCACGGGCTCGATGATCATGGCGGCGACATCGGAAGGTGCGATGTCGACCTTGAACAGAGTGTGGAGCGCCTGCAAGGAATTTTCGATCGTAACGCCGTGATAGGGGATCGGAAACGGTACGTGATAAACCTCGGCAGGAAACGGACCGAAATGGTTCTTGTACGGTGTAATTTTCCCGGTCAGACCCATGGTCAGCAAGGTACGGCCGTGGAAGCCACCGTTGAACGCAATGACGCCGCGCCGCTGTGTGTGCGCACGCGCAATTTTTATCGTATTCTCGACGGCCTCTGCGCCAGTCGTAACGAACATGGATTTCTTTGGCGATGTACCCGGTGCGAGAACGTTAAGATGTTCGGCGAGCCTGACCGCACTGTCATAGGGTGTCACCATGACACAGGTATGACTGAAGCGCTCGAGTTGCGCGTTGACGGCCGCAACAATCTTCGGATGACTGTGGCCGGTATTACAAACGGCGATACCGGTGCCGAAGTCGATGTAGCGATTGCCTTCAACATCCCACATCTCGGCGTTGCTGGCCCGTTCTATATACACTGCGGCTGCATTGCCCTGACCGCGTGCGATAGCGGAATTTTTACGATCCTGCCAGTCGGCATTACTTTCCCTGGCAAGGTTTTTCTTCGCGTGGCTTTCTCGCGCGTGTGCGTTACTCATGCTTTGATGACCTCATGCTTTGCAGGCCCTGGCTGTCAGGGTCCTGCGGGTTTGTTCGTTGCTGTACGTATGATACCCGCTCTCCAACCGCTGCGCGCATAATTGACGAGGCGCCAGAAAGCAATTTCACCAGAGTCGGCACCCACCTGCCGGACCGGGCACTCAGCCGAACGGCCTGTCTTTTACCGAGCGAGCAAGGCAATATGGGAACTCAGGGCGATCCTAAGCCATCCGGGCGGCCAGTTGTTTCCCGTCGCCTTTTAAACTGTTGGAGCAAAATTGGTACCTTTTTCGATAGCTGGTATTCAGACCCACGTTGCGGCAACGCACAGTAATGTTGACGCGCTCCTTCAAAAGCTCGACCTGACAATAGCCCACTACCCCTGGGTACAGATGGTGCTATTGAGTGAGCTGGCCTCCTTTGGCCCCCTGACGCATCATGCGCAACCGCCTGGCGGTCCGGCCGAAAATGCCTATCGCAAAGCGGCTGCGAAACACGGCATCTGGCTATTACCTGGATCCCTTTATGAGACGGCTGCTGACGGAAGAATCTACAATACGATGCCGGTGATCAACCCGCAGGGTGACATTGTTGCCCGCTGTACGAAATTGTTTCCGTTTCTGCCCTACGAAATCAACGTCACAGCCGGTTCCGAATTCTGTGTGTTCGATATCCCCGAAGTCGGTCGGTTTGCAGCCTCCATTTGTTACGATATCTGGTTCCCCGAAACAACCCGGGCGTTGACTGCCATGGGTGCGGAGGTACTGTTGCATCCCGTGCTGA
Organism: Proteobacteria bacterium UBA1844; assembly: GCA_002338615.1. Lineage (GTDB taxonomy): Bacteria > Pseudomonadota > Gammaproteobacteria > Steroidobacterales > Woeseiaceae > UBA1847. The sequence continues at coordinate 13,626 of DDIS01000185.1, forward strand.
CCGGCACCGTTGACCGGGAAATAGAACTCGCCATTGCGCGGGCCACCGCCGCACAGTTTCAGTGCTTTGTATTTGATGTCAACGGACTCGGCGCGGGCGGTGTTGGCCGTTCCGCCGTGGTCGACCCCTCTGGGGTGGTGCTTTATCAGGCCGGCGGCAGCGAGGAAACCATACCGATCGAGATTAACCTGGAACAAGTCCGGCGCCAGAGAGAGACCGGACTCCGCGGACTTGGCCAACCGTTGAAAAGCTTTCGCGACAGCCAACTGAATTTTCCGATTTACGATCCTGGCAATAAGGCATCGTCTTTCCTTGCCACGCTGGGCCCCCTGGAACTGCCGCAACGAGGCTCGCGCGCTGGTATCGGCGCGCCGGCGCCGCCCAATCTCGAAAACCTGCCTGAAAAACCCGACTAAGGGACGCATCATCAGGTTGGTTTGCGGTGTGAGCGATGGCGCCGTACGGCCGTCCGCGGGATGCCGTACACTGTAATTGGAGAACACTGATGACAAAAGCTGCGGATAAAATCAAACCGCGCGTGCAAGCAGCGGCCATTGCAGACAATCCCTACAACGCCACGCAGCTGCGCGCCGATCGCTGGAGTTCCCTGCAGGACGTTACCCAGAGCCTGGCCAAAGCGCTTCGCACTGGCAAGGATGTTGAGCAACTTCGCAAGCAAGCAGACGAGCTCGTGCGTTCGCTGGAGCCAATTGAACCGTTCTGGGCCTTTCCCGGCCATGCAATTCTCGGGCGCCTCAAAGAACTGCTGCATGAAAATCAATGCGAAGAGCTAGCGCATGTCGTGCGCCGCATCGTCCGCGCGACGACCAGCGGTTTCTATCGCCGGCGGTCCGTACCACTCACCGGTGAGGCACTGGACAGTGAGCAGCCCGGCGAGGATGAAGAAAGTCCCGACGCGCGCGCTTATGCACGGCCCTACTTTGAAACCTTGTTCGTCGATAATATGACCGCGCCTCAAGCCAAATCCTTGCGCGCCAGTTTGCATGCCATGCGTCGACGTGAAGATCCCTTTACGTACGAAGCAATCACGGCAGCCTCACTTGAGGATGCGTTGATTGCCGTCATGGTCAATTTCAACATTCAGGCGGTTATTATTCGCTTTGGTTTCGAGCTCCGTACACGTTGCACGCTGAACATTCTGACGCAATACCTGAGCCCAATCGGTGATGAAGACCTGGATGATCTCGAACCACATAACTACGGTATCGAACTGTGCCGCTTGATGGCCAAGGTTCGGCCAGAGCTCGACGTTTACCTCGTAACCGACCGGGGTGTCGAGGAAATAGCAGGATGCGAGCTCGGTAATTGCCGACGGGTATTCTATAACGCAGAGGATTTCACGGAGCTCCATTTCAACATCCTGCGTGGTGTTTCGGCCCGGTATGAGACACCGTTTTTTAATGCGCTCAAGGCCTATTCGCAACAACCCACCGGTGTTTTTCACGCCTTGCCCATCAGTCGGGGCAAATCCATTGCCCGCTCGCACTGGATCCAGGATATGGGCACCTTCTACGGACCCAATATCTTTCTCGCCGAGACCTCGGCCACGTCCGGTGGCCTGGACTCCCTGCTGGAGCCATCCGGGCCCATCAAGCGTGCACAGGAACTTGCAGCACGTGCATTTGGCGCGAGGTATACCTACTTCGCCACCAATGGCACATCGACCTGCAACAAAATTGTCGTACAGGCGCTGATCCAGCCTGGAGATATTGTGCTGGTCGACCGCGATTGTCACAAATCACATCATTACGGCCTGGTGCTGGCCGGCGCCGATGTCGTGTACCTTGATAGCTATCCGCTGCACGCCTGGTCCATGTACGGCGCAGTGCCGCTTCGTGACATCAAGCAGCAATTGCTCGACCTGAAGGACGCTGGCAAGCTGGACCAGGTACGCATGTTGCTGCTGACCAATTGCACCTTCGACGGCCTGGTGTACAACGTTGAGCGAGTCATGCAGGAATGCCTCGCGATCAAGCCTGATCTCGTTTTTCTCTGGGATGAAGCCTGGTTCGCGTTTGCGCGCTTTTCGCCAACCTACCGTCAACGTACCGCAATGCATTGCGCAGATAAGCTCCGTCAACGTTATCGATGCGACGAATATCGCGAGCAGTACCGGGAATGGGCGGCCACGGCGCCGACTGACTCCGAGGGTATGCTGGAGAATCCGCTGCTGCCGGATCCCGACAAAGTCCGTGTACGAGTGTACGCAACCCAGTCCACGCACAAGACACTGACATCCTTGCGCCAGGGCTCGATGATTCACGTGCATGATCAGGACTTCAAAAGCGAAGTAGAACAGCAATTTCGCGAGGCATACATGACGCACACGTCGACGTCACCGAATTATCAGATTATCGCGTCGCTGGATGTCGGCCGTCGCCAGGTCGAGCTCGAGGGCTTCGAGTTTGTACAAAAGCAAATCGAGGCGGCGATGACGATGCGCCGCGCAATCTCGATGCATCCTTTGTTAAAAAAATATTTCAAAGTGCTCGCCGTTGGCGACATGGTGCCCGAATCGTTCAGAACAAGCGGAATCGATGTTTACTGGGACGACGAGCATGGCTGGAACCAGCTCTGGGATGCCTGGATAGAGGATGAATTTGTTATCGATCCCACTCGCGTGACGCTCACCACCGGCCATGCCGGCATCGACGGCAATACGTTCAAGAATCAGTACCTGATGGACAAGTACGGCATCCAGGTAAACAAGACTTCACGCAATACCGTGTTGTTCATGACGAATATCGGCACCACGCGGTCATCGGTGGCCTACCTGATTGAAGTGCTGGTGCAGATCGCACGCGATCTCGACACAAGAAACGAAGACGCAAGTCCAATGGAGCAAAAGGCGTTCGACGCCCGGGTTCACTCCCTGAACGAGGAATTGCCCGACTTGCCCGACTTTTCGCGCTTTCACGACATTTTCCGTTCACATGGTGACAGCACGCCCGCGGGAAATCTGCGTGCGGCTTACTTCTACGCTTACGATGAATCCCGGTGTGAGTATTTCCGGCTCCATGACAGCGCAATCGACAAGGTCATGGCCGGCGGTCGCGATGTCGTATCATCGGGGTTCATAATCCCGTATCCGCCGGGCTTTCCGATACTCGTGCCCGGGCAGGTAGTCTCATCGGAAATTCTCGATTTCATGCGCAAGCTCGATGTCAAAGAGATTCACGGCTATCGCGCCGAATTGGGGCTACGCGTATTCACCGAGGAGGCAGTCGCCTCATTCGCGTCGAACCGAATTCAATCTTAGGGGAGCAAGCAATGGCTACCAAGCACAAGAAGCTCAAGAATATTTCCGAGATTCGTCGCTACTTTCACAGGAACGAAACCCCAATCTATTTTGTGAGCGCGACCAATTTTAACCTGTTGGGCCTGGACGAGTGGGTGCGTCACTTCAAGTACATCAACTACATTGATTGCTTTGACGGCCAGCACCCGAACGTATTTGTGCCGGGCGAAAAAGAACACGCACAATTTGAATCTATCGAAGACATCAATAATTTCTTGCTGCAACACAAGGAAGTCATCGACCGGGTCAAGAGCCGTGGCGGCGACCCGAAGTTCGTTTTCCTGATGTTTGACGAGCAGACCGAGCAAATTGTCGAGTCCATTGGCGGAGAGATATGGTTCCCAAAAGCATCGTTGCGCAACCGGGTTGACAACAAGATAGAAACCGTACGTATCGGCAACAAGGCAGGCGTGCCCAGTGTGCCCAATACGCTGGCGGAAATAGGCAGCTACGCAGACCTGGAAGCGGCCGCGAAAAAGGCCGGGTTGGGCACGGACCTGGTGCTGCAATCGGCGTACGGCGACTCCGGACACACGACCTTTTTTATCAAGAACCGCAAGGACTATGAGAGTCACGAAGATGAGATCGTCGGACAAGGCGAAATCAAGATAATGAAGCGGATCAATTGCCGCGGCTCCGCTATCGAGGCTTGCGCCACCAAGCACGGTACCATTGTCGGACCTTTGATGACGGAACTCGTCGGTTTTCCTGAACTCACACCCTATCGCGGTGGCTGGTGTGGCAATGAAATCTTTGGCGATGCATTCTCACGCAAGATACGTTCGCAAGCCCGCGAGTACACCGTGCGCTTTGGCCAGCAACTGGTCAAGGAAGGCTACCGTGGCTACTTCGAGCTCGATTTCCTCATCGACAAGAAAACCGGCGACATCTATCTCGGCGAGTTGAATCCGCGCATCACCGGGGCGAGCTCCATGACTAATCACGCGGCGTTCGCGCACGCAGACGCGCCGCTTTTCTTGTTTCACTTACTTGAGTTTTCTGGTGTGCCGTTTGCTCTCGACATTGACGAGTTGAATGCGCGCTGGGCGGAGCCGGAGAACATTGACAGCTGGTCGCAACTTGTAATCAAGCACACAGAAGATACGGTCGATCTGCTGACGGATGCACCCGAAAGTGGTATCTGGGAAATGCACAAGGATGGATCCGTCAGCTTTGACCGATTCGATTATCACAGGCGAGCGGTCGAAAGCGAGAACGAGGCGTTCTTCCTGCGCATCCAGAAGCCAGGCGACTATCGTTACGAAGGCGCTGATCTCGGCATCCTGGTGACGCGCGGCCGATTGATGGACAATAATTTCAAGCTGACCAGCCGGGCAAAACAATGGATAACGGGGATTCGTAACCAGTACGCCGCGACGCCGCTCACCTCCGCGACGGACGCACCGGCAATCGTGGAACCGGCTTTCAAAATGCTGTGACCGGTATTCTCCGATTATTCCGCGCGCTTCGATGATTCCATTGACTCCACTGTCATGCGTTTGACCTTTACAGCCGTTGGCGAAGCCATGCCGGACGAGAAATGGCGCAGCCTGTTCCGGAAGCTATGGCCGGCCTATCGACGCTGGTGGCGGTCGGAAGGTGCAAACAAACGACCGAGCCTGCGCGAATGCCGGGCGGCCTTAATACAACACATGCCCGAGCTGATGCCGGTCTATGAGCGGCTGTGCGGTCTCGCCGGCAATTCCGACCAGGCATCGCGGTTTCTTTCGCTATATTTGCCACCGGCCTACATGGCTGGCTGTTCGCAGGCCGTCTGGTCGGGCGGAATGCCGTTACTGGTGCGTAACTACGACTACCATCCACGAGCCGTTGATGCGCTGTTGCTGCATACGGAGTGGCTCGGACGCAAAGTACTTGGCATGTCCGACTGCCTGATCGGTTTGCTTGACGGCATTAATGAGGACGGGCTTGCCGTATCACTCACCTTCGGCGGACAAAGAGCAGTCGGTGCCGGATTTGGCATTCCGATCATCTTACGCTACGTGCTCGAGACCTGCAGCGATGTTGACGAAGCAGCCGATGTCCTGCAGCGCGTGCCCAGCCACATGGCTTACAATGTAACCGTACTCGACAAGACACAGCGACACAGAACTGTGTTAATCCATCCGGGCCGACCCGCGCTCGTCACCCATTCCCCGGTCGCAACCAACCAACAGCGACAGCCTGGATTCACTCACCAGGCCGGGACACTGGTATCTGCGGAACGAGAGGCTTTTCTGTTGCGTAAACTGACCCGGGATCCGGGTACGGCCGACGATTTCATTGGCGCATTTATGCAACCACCGCTGTACGCCGTCGACGTAGAGCGAGGCTTCAGTACCTTGTATACTGCCGCCTACCGGCCACGTGACGGCATCCTCGAATTGCATTGGCCGGATCTTAACTGGCCACACTCAATTGACAGCTTTGAGGAAGGGTCGCGCACAGTCGAGTACCCACAAAAAGCAATTATCGATGATCCGATGCGAGCTGATTTTCGGTAAAGTCCAAGCACGGTAATGCACTGATCTATCCAACTATCGACGAGGCCGAACATGCGTCAATTCATCGTTTCATTATTGGGACTGATATTATTCGCAACACAATTTACTGTTGCTGACCCGGTTGCACCCGCTGGCAATTCCGAACTCAGAATTCCGGTCGTTGGCGAAGGTAAATATATCCCGATCAAGACATCATTCGGTGAATATAAAGTCTGGACGAAACAGGTTGGGGATAATCCCGACATCAAGGTACTGCTGTTGCACGGTGGTCCTGGTGGCACCCACGAAGCATTTGAAGTATTCGCCCGCCACTTCCCCGCTGCGGGCATCGAATTTTTTTATTACGACCAGCTCGGCTCCTGGTTTTCGGATCAGCCAGACGATCCACGTCTGCTTGAGGTCGATCGCTTCGTTGATGAAGTTGAACAGGTTCGCAAGGCCCTTAAGCTGGGCCCGGACAATTTCTACCTGCTGGGCCATTCCTGGGGCGGCATTCTTGCAATCGAGTATGCGCTGGTCCATCAGAAGCAGCTGAAAGGACTGATCATCTCCAATATGATGGCGAGTATTCCCGCCTACAATAAATACGCAAGCGAAGTGTTGATGGCGGACATGGACCCGGAAGTGCTCGCTGAGCTGAAAGCGATCGAGGCGAACAAGGACTATTCCAATCCGCGCTACATGGATTTGTTGATGGAAAACCATTACACCGACCACGTATTGCGCATGCCGGCCGATGAATGGCCGGATGCAGTGAATCGCTTCTTGGCACACATCAATCCCGACGTCTACATTCCGATGCAAGGCCCCAGTGAGCTGGGTGCCAGCGGACGGCTTGCCCATTGGGATCGCACTGCGGACCTGCACAAGATATCTGTCCCAACACTTGTCATCGGTGCGACCTTCGATACGATGGACCCCGGTCACATGGAGTGGATGTCGACCGAAGTCAAACACGGCCAGTTCCTGCTCTGTCCTTATGGCTCACACCTCGATATGTGGGACGATGAAACGACCTATTTCAAAGGTCTGCTTGATTTCCTGCGCGGTGTAAAGAGCGGAACATAGCCACAATTCAGGTGGGGTCGAAGCGTCGCCTCGCATTACTGCAAGGCGACACCGCGCTGCTTCAGGCAGCGGCCTTATTCGCCGCGGCAGGAACAATATTCGCATTGAGTCGGAACAGGTTGTCAGGGTCGTATTGATTCTTGATCTTCACCAGGCGATCGTAATTTCCGAGATAGTTTTTATTGACATGCGCCTGTGGCTCATCCATGAGATCGTTCACATAGATACCGCGCGTGAACGGTTCGACAGTGGCGAAGTATTCCCGGAGATACGCGATATGCGCCGTGGGGTCGGTGCCCATCGCCCAGTCCATCAGGAATAACGTGTCATTCGCGACGTAGCGGTGCGCAAACGCCGTAGCATCAGGTGCGACCTGACTGATGCGCCCGCCAGCGTGCTGCCAGATTACGGACAGTCCACGCTCCGGGTCCGGCTCAAATCCATCCACGATCGCGTCCACCATGGCGGGCGTGATAGTCGAGACAAAGCCGGATTTCATGTACGTGCCGCGCGCACGTGGGTCCGAGATATCGCCGGCCTTTTGCACTGCGACGTAGTCCATCGGCGCAACGGTATCAAACAGTACCGTGCCAGCTTTACGCAGCGGCGCGAGCAGTCGATCGAGCTGTTTGGGATCGCCGCTGTAACAGACTTCGAACGCTACCCCCGTGAACTGATCCGGAATACTCATGAGCCCGCCATCGATCGACAACTCATTTGGCGCGGCGGCCGAATACTCTGCATAAACATTGAGTACCTGTCTGGCTTCCTGCATGGGAAAACCGATACGACCCGCATAGACCGTCCTGTCCATCTCATGCAATTGAAATTCAAAGTTGGTCGCCACACCGAAATTACCGCCACCACCACGCACCGCCCAATAGAGATCAGGATTCTCGTCCGGATACGCGCGCACAAATTTGCCATCCGCGGTCACCAGTTCCACGCCACGTACGTTGTCAATCGCGAGTCCATAGCGCCGCGCGAGTCGTCCAAACCCACCACCTAGTGTCAAGCCAGCGACGCCTGTGTGCGACACCGTACCCGCGGTGGTTACGAGCCCGAACTCCATCGTGTCATGGTCCATATCCCCCAACCAGCTGCCACCGGATACGTTCACGGTCTTATGGACCGGATCCACGCGGGTGCTGCGCAGCAGGCTCAAATCGATCATCATGCCGCCATCGCAGGTGGACTTGCCCGATGGACTGTGGCCACCGCATTTCACCGCCACCAGCAGATTGGATTCCCGCGCAAAGTCCACCGCATCCTTGACGTCCGCCGTGCCCAGCGGTTGCACAATGAGCGCGGGATGCTTGTCGAATGTTGGATTGAGTACGCGTCGTGCCTGATCGTATGCCTCGTTTCCCGGTAACAACAGGTTACCGCGAATACTGTCACCAAGCTCCTGCACGGACGCCATCTTCAGCGTCACTTCCTGCTGGTCGCCGGTGCGCGCGTTTATATCTGCGGTCACCTTGTTCGTGGCGCCGAGAATAGCCGCAAATGCGCTTCGGCTGGCGATATTTCCGGCAACAGCAGCCGCCAGCGCGGACCTTACAAACCCTCGTCGATTCATGATTATCCCCCACGATAATTGTTTTTGTTCTGTTGTTATAAACCGAGTTTGTTCGAACGTAATCAAGTATAGCTAGCCAGGGCCTCCCTGCAATTCAGCAGCGAGACTCATTACATGCGCCCTGAATTTCTCGCCAGTCTCCGGATGTGCCAGACCGTACGCGAGGGTCGCCTGCAGATACCCCAGTTTGCTGCCACAGTCGTAGCGAACGCCATCAAACGAATACGCGTAGACAGCCGCATCGTCCATGAGGTCCGCGATGCCGTCGGTCAACTGGATCTCCCCGCCCGCGCCTTTTCCCGTGCGCTCCAGCTTTGCGAAAATTTCGGGTGCCAACAGGTAGCGACCCACGACAGCCGAGTTAGACGGCGCCACATCCGGTGCCGGCTTCTCGACAATATGCGTAATTCGGTTTCGATCATTCGTATCGATTGCGACAATACCGTAGCTGGAAGTCGTCTCGGGTGGCACCGTTTCCACCGCAATGACGCTGCCTCCATGTTGCGCGTACTCATCGGCCATTTGTTTCAGGCAACCAGGCTGGCCCGCAATCAGGTCGTCCGCAAGATGCACAAAAAAAGGTTCGTCGCCAATGGCGGGCTTCGCGCACAGCACGGCGTGGCCCAGGCCCAGCGGCTCACCCTGGCGGATGTATATACAAGTGACACCGTTCGGTACAATACCCTGGATCGAGCGTAGTAATTCATCCTTACCGGAATCGGTTAGCGCTCGCTCCAGTTCCGCGTCCGTGTCGAAGTGATCCTCGATCGCCCGTTTCGAGCTTCCCGTGACAAAAACCAGGCGCGTTGCTCCCGCCTCGATGGCCTCCTCCACTGCGTACTGGATAAGCGGCTTATCGACAATCGGCAGCATCTCTTTCGGGCTGGCTTTGGTGGCGGGCAGGAAACGCGTGCCGCGCCCGGCGACGGGGAAAACAACTGATCGAACCGCTTTGGCCATATTGGTGCTCCATGTGGCATTTACTGCCGCGCATCATAGCCAATTCAGAGCAATAAAGTTATTTCCATAATCCCAAGTAGCACACGGCCAGGCGCCGCGCCGGCCTGTTGACCAATGCGGCGCCTTGCCAGAACAAGCCAAGCCTACTTACGGTCGGGGCTCACCTTGATATCGGCGCGATTCAACTCGATAGTGCGATCGCCAATCCCCTTGACCAGTGTCAACTCATCAGCGTTCTTGAACGGTCCGTGCTTTTTCCGGTATTCGACAATTGCCTCGGCTTTCGCGAGTCCTATGCCCTTCAGCGACTGGGACAAAGTAGCTGCATCTGCCGTATTGATATCAACGGGTGCGGCGATGCCCAGCAACGGGATCATCAACAATGCGACCGGTAAAATTTTCCTGATCAGGCTCATTTTTTGCTCCTTCCTGGATACGTGTTCCGCGACATTGCGGAATGCTGAGGGTAGGCAAGGAGCAGAAGCCTAGCGCTGCATGAAATTGCGCAAAATTCCCGAAAAGCCGTTTGCAATCAATGGCGCGGTTTCGCGGCTGCAGTCGTTAGCGAGGTCGCATCATCAATATCAGGTTATCGAGTGCTGCAGCACGGTATCAAACTGGACTCGTGACGCGGGTCGTTGTGTTTCCCAGCTGCGGCAGCTCGGGCATTGCCAGAGCAGGCGCTGGCTGGAAAAGCCGCATTCGCGACATTGATAGCGCGGCGTCGACCGGGCCAACTTGGACAGCGCCCGTCGCACCCTTGCGGTCGCTTCCTCGTCGTCGGCGCTCACGGTCTGCAAATCGATAAACTCCGCCAGTGTCGGCTCACTAGCAAGATACATTTCGACGCATTCGTCAATGATCGGAATGTCGCCGATATCATTCACAACCGCTGTGTGCGCAACCAGAGAGCGCATCTCAGGGTTCTTTTCAAGCATTGTGCGAATTGCCTGGTCCAGGACATCGAGCTGATCTTCATCCGTGCAGATGGCAACCGTTGCCGGCAAGGCCTCGCTGATGAGGTACGTGTGTTCTTCGACAATTTGCTGGTATAGCCGCAGTGCGGTGCCGCTGTCCCCGGTTTGTTGTGCAATGTGTGCCTGCACCAGCGAGCCGCGCAAGGTGCGTGGCCGCCCGGATTGCGCTTTCTTGACATACTCGCGTGCCAGGTCAAAATCTTTGTGGCGCGCGGCTGCCTCTGCAAGCTCGCAATAATAATGGGCTATCTGCAGCACGAGTGAGCGTCCACTGAGCACCGCCAGTTGCTGCGCCGCATCAACGGCCTTTTGCCACTCCTTTTCCTGTTCGTAGATTCGTATGAGCTTGTCGAGGGCATCGACCTGGTAGCGTGACCCTTCGGACAAACGGACGAACAGTTTCTCGGCACGGTCCAGCAGCCCGGCTTTCAAATAATCATTTGCCAGTGCGAGCAAGGCCTGGTCGCGTTGCTCTGCCGCGAGGTCGGGACGGGCGATAATATTCTGGTGAATCCGGATTGCACGATCGACTTCACCCCGGCGGCGAAACAGGTTGCCGAGGGCAAAGTGAGTCTCAATAGTCTTGTCATCGACCCGGACCATTTTCAGAAAATGTTCCAGTGCCTGGTCGGTCTGCTCATTGAGCAGGAAATTCAGGCCTTTCAGGTAGTCGATATTCAGCGGCGGAGGTGGTTCCACTTCGTCCCGCTCGCCAAAACGCCCCATCGCCCAGCCGGCTGCAGCGAGCAGCAGGAACAGGCCGGCCAACAGGAATGTTGCTTCAGTCGGCATCGTTCAGCGGCAGCTTGCGCAGGCTCGATACTTCGGATTCTGAGAGCCTTAGTGCCCGGCGCAATGCTCGCCGTTCATTGACGAGGCGCAATGCCCAGATCGCTGTGCATAGCAGGCCAAACATCCAGCCGATCGCCACCGTAACAGCAAACGCAACCGGTATCGAAGTCTTCACACGGGCAAACAGCAGGTCAACTTCGATATAACCCGAGTTGGCGGACGCAAATACGAACATCGCAATTACGATTAAAAAAAGGAGGGCACCAATTAATACACGCCTTAGCACGTCCGCCCGCCTCGCTGTGGTAACCAGGTATCAGCGCAGCGCACTGCTGTGGAGGGATTTACGGACGTCCGACGCATTGTGGCCGCGGAGCCAGCGTCAGCTTTTGATCGGAAAATGCTGGCTGCTGTCGACGCGCTCGCGCAGATCCTTGCCGGGCTTGAAATGCGGTACGTACTTTCCGGACAGGGCCACCGCTTCACCGGTTTTCGGGTTGCGCCCGATCCGCGGCGGCCTGAAGTGCAGTGAGAAACTGCCAAAGCCGCGAATCTCGATACGCTGGCCCTGCGCGAGGGAATCGCTCATCAGGTCCAGCAGATGCTTGACGGCAAGCTCGACATCTTTGGCCGGCAGGTGCTTTTGCTTGCGGGAAATAGCTTCTATGAGTTCAGATTTCGTCATTTTTCAGGCTTTATTATGTCTGCGACTCGTAACCTACCGTTTCGTAAAGACAAATATAGCCCGGACCGGCCGGTCCGGGCTACTGTTTTAACGTAATTAATCACTTCCGCCGGACATTTTTTCCTTCAACAGCTCGCCGAGCGTAGTACCGGCCGGGGCCGTTCCTGCGTCCGAGTGGTAGCTATTGACCGCTTCTGCCTCTTCGTGGACTTCCTTGGCCTTGATTGACAGAGCCACCGTGCGGTTCTTGCGATCGACGTTTGTGAACTTCGCTTCCACTTCTTCGCCGACTTTCAGAACAGTACGGGCGTCCTCGATGCGACCTCGCGCGAGCTCGGATGCACGCAGTGAGCCAATGACACCGTCGCCGAGATCGACGCTGGCACCTTTGGCATCCACTTCAGTGATCGTACCGGTCACGATGCTGTTTTTCGGATGTTCCGCGAGCCATGCCGAGAACGGATCCTTTTCCAGCTGCTTGATGCCCAGCGAGATACGTTCGCGCTCAGCATCAATCGCGAGTACTGCCGCTTCAATTTCCTGACCCTTCTGGTAGTTGCGCACCGCTTCCTCGCCCGGGTAATCCCAGGAGATATCCGACAGGTGTACAAGACCGTCGATGCCGCCATCCAGGCCGATGAAGATACCGAAGTCGGTAATCGATTTAATCTGCCCGGAAACCTTGTCGCCACGGTTAAAGGTAGCGGAGAACTCGGCCCAGGGATTCGCTTTGCACTGTTTGATTCCGAGCGAAATACGACGGCGCTCCTCGTCGATCTCCAGCACCATGACTTCAACTTCTTCGCCAACCGCAACCACGCGCGCCGGATTTACGTTCTTGTTGGTCCAGTCCATTTCCGAGACGTGTACGAGACCTTCAACACCGTCTTCGATTTCAACAAAACAGCCATAGTCAGCGATGTTCGTTATCTTGCCGAACATCCGGGTCTGTGGCGGATAACGCCGCGCAAGATCCTTCCAGGGATCATCACCGAGCTGCTTCATACCTAGCGATACACGCTGACGTTCACGATCAAACTTCAGTATCTTGACGTCGATTTCATCACCGACATTCACTATCTCGGACGGATGTTTGACGCGTTTCCACGCCATGTCAGTAATGTGCAACAGACCGTCGATGCCGCCCAGATCCACGAACGCACCGTAATCGGTCAGGTTCTTTACAATACCCTTGACCGAATTGCCTTCCTGCAATTCCTCCAGCAGCTGCTCGCGTTCTGCGGAGTACTCCTGCTCAACCACCGCACGACGCGATACCACTACGTTGTTGCGTTTCTGGTCCAGCTTAATAACCTTGAACTCGAGACTTTTGCCTTCGAGGTAGCCGGGATCGCGGACCGGGCGTACGTCAACCAGCGAGCCAGGCAAGAACGCCCGAACGCTGTCGATTTCAACCGTGAAACCACCTTTGACCCGACCGTTGATGACGCCTTCGACGATTTCGGAATTCTCGAATGCCTTTTCAAGGTCGATCCAGGTACGCGCACGAATTGCCTTCTCGCGCGACAGGCGGGTCTCGCCAAAGCCATCCTCGACTGCATCGAGTGCAACTTCGACCGTGTCGCCCACAGCAATTTCACCGTGGTCGAGGTCGCCTTTAAATTGTTCGATCGGGATAACCGCCTCAGACTTGAGGCCGGCACTGACGAGTACTACGTCGTCATTGATTGCGACAACGGTTCCGGTAATGATTGCACCCGGTTTGATATGTTGGCTCGCAAAACTTTCTTCAAATAATTCAGCAAAACTTTCAGACATGTTTAAGAACTCAAAAGACTCCGCGGCTGTCCACCCCGGGCCTTCACCCAAATCGTCGCACCAAATCCTGTGGCTGACGGTCATTAAAAAAAGAACCGGACTCCATATCCGGTTCCACCATTTTCCTTACGTCGGAAACTAACGCGTAGCAGGGTACTTTACGCTATCCATGGGCTGTTTCCCTCGCCCATTTCCCTCGCTCATTTCACTGGCGCATTTCCTTAGCTCATTTCCTTCGCCCAGCCAAGGATGGCATTCACCACCGCCGCTATCGACTGACCCGACGAATCCAGCATTCTTGCGTCCTCTGCGGGCCGCAATGGCGCCACCGAGCGCTCGGAATCGCGCCGGTCGCGAGCGTCTATGTCCCGCGAAAGGGCGGCAAGGCTAACATCAATACCCTTGCCTTTCAACTGCTTATGGCGCCTTCGAGCCCGTTCCTCGGCACTCGCCGTGAGGAAGACTTTAAGCCCGGCATCGGCGAATACTTCCGTGCCCATATCCCGGCCATCAGCGACCAGGCCTGGCGCCCTGCGAAACGAACGTTGCAGTGTGATCAGTGCATCGCGCACGGGCTGTAAAGCCGCGACACGCGAGGCGCCGGCACCGGTCTCCTCGGTTCGGAGCTCTGTTGTCACATCCTGCCCGTCGAGCCAGATCTGCTCCTCGCCGTGCGCGTCGCTGCCAAAATGCACGTCGAGGTCCGCGGCAACTTTCGCCAGCGCGCCGCTGTCTTCGAGGGAAATCCCGCGGCGGCTCGCCGCGAGGGCCGTCAGCCGGTATAAGGCTCCGCTGTCGAGCAAATGGTAGCCGAGCCTGTCGGCCAGATGCCGGGCAACGGTTCCCTTGCCCGATCCGCTCGGGCCGTCGATGGCGATGACCGGGACCTTTGGTTTCATGCTGTGGCCCCTGCCGGCAGAATACGCAAGCTCGCGCCGATCTCCGTCATCTGGTCCGCAAATCCCGGATATGACGTGGCCACGGTGTCGACATCGCGAATCGTCACCGGACCTGATGCGCTCATCGCCGCGATCGTGAGTGCCATTGCAATGCGATGATCACCATAGCTATCAACTTCGCCGCCAGCGAATGTTCCGCCCACTACCGTGGCGCCGTCCGCGGTTTCATCGACCTGGATGCCCATCGTGCGAAGCCCCGACGCCATAGCGGCAATTCGATCGCTCTCCTTCACCCGCAATTCGCCTATGCCGGAGAAGCGCGTGACGCCGCTCGCCGCCGCCGCGGCAACAAACAGCACCGGAAACTCATCGATTGCGAGCGACACCAGTCCCGGATCGACAGGGCCTCCGACCAGCCTGGACGACCGCACGCGAATGTCAGCAATGGGTTCAAAACCAGGTTCGCGACAGTTCAGCAATTCAATATCCGCGCCCATGCCCCGCAACACATCGATAACGCCACTGCGCGTGGGGTTCACACCAACCCCTTCAATCAGTACTTCGGCATCGTCTGCCAGGAGTGCTGCAAGCATTATGAAGGCCGCCGATGACAGGTCGCCCGGGACTTCTATCGCCGTCCCCGTAAGCAGTTGGCTAGCGGCCAGTTGAATCCAGCCGGATGTTGTCTCGACGTCGGCTCCCATGGCACGCAACATCCGCTCCGTGTGATCGCGCGTGATGGCGGGCTCAAAAATGCGCGTCTCGCCCTGCGCGTAGAGACCGGCCAGCAGCAGGCAGGATTTCACCTGGGCGCTTGCGACCGGTAACCTGTATTCAATGCCCCGCAAGGTCTGCCCGCCGTACAGGGTCAGGGGTGGTTTGCCGGAATTGCTGTCGATACGCGCACCCATTTTCACCAGTGGATCGACCACACGATTCATCGGACGGGTGCTTAGTGAGGCATCGCCCTTTAGCGTGCAATCGAACGCCTGCCCCGCGAGCAGGCCACACATGAGTCGCATGGCAGTGCCGGAATTGCCAAGATCCAGGTCGCTCCCGGGTTTTAGCAGCCCGCCCCGGCCCGCACCGTCGATTAGCAGCGTCGTCGAGTCCCGCGCATCAATTCGGACACCCATGGCACGGAATGCCGCAAGTGTTGCGAGGCAGTCCTCACCAGCCAGAAATCCCGTTATCTTGGTGCTGCCCTCGGCGATGCTGCCGAGCATCAAGGCGCGATGCGAAATCGACTTGTCACCGGGCACCGCCACGGTCGCGCTGTGCAGTAACGATGGGTTGACCAGGAAATCCACGCGTTTCAGTCCAGCGCCGTCGGATAAGCGCCCAAAATTTTGAACAGGGAACTGCGCGACTCGAGTTCTTGCAGCGCCTCGGCAAGCGGCGATTCGGCAGCATGACCGGCGAGGTCGATGAAGAACACATAGTCCCAGTTTTTGCGTCGTGACGGACGTGACTCGATGCGCGTCATGCTGATGCCGTGCTCAGCCAGTGGTTGCAGCAAATTGAACAGCACACCCGAGCCCGCGGCCGTGTCACTCGTTGACACGAGAATGGTCGTCTTGTCGTTTCCGCTCGCCGCAAGCAGCTCCCGGCCCACGACCAGAAATCGCGTCGCATTGTCCGCGCGATCCTCTATGTTGCTCACCAGGATCTCGAGGTCGTAAACATCCGCCGCCACATCGGGGCCGATAGCGGCAGTACCGTGCTCGTCACGCGCACGCCGCGCGCCAGCCGCGTTGCTCGATACGCCGATCAGTTCCACCTGAGGCAGGTTTTCCCGGAGCCAGCCGCGGCATTGCGCAAGCGATTGTTCATGCGCGCAGATACGATCTATTTTCTCCAGACCTTTTTCGCTGCCGAGCAAGTGTTGCTCGATGCGCAGCTCTATCTCACCGCTGATCTTAAGCGGCGAAGTAAGAAACATATCCAGCGTATTGTTGACCGAGCCTTCGGTCGAATTTTCGATGGGTACGACGCCAAAGTCGGCAGCACCGCTCT
Source organism: Proteobacteria bacterium UBA1844 (assembly GCA_002338615.1). Lineage (GTDB taxonomy): Bacteria > Pseudomonadota > Gammaproteobacteria > Steroidobacterales > Woeseiaceae > UBA1847. The sequence continues at coordinate 30,204 of DDIS01000185.1, forward strand.
CGACTTCCTGGAAAATTTCGTCGATGGTGTGAAACGGCAGGGCCCGCACGGAATGACCAAACTGTTTAAACACCGCCGTTTGCGTAAACGTTCCTTCCGGTCCGAGGAATCCAACCTTCAAAGGCTCCTGTTGCGCGAGGCAGGCCGACATGATTTCGCGAAACAGCCGCAGCATTTCCTCGTCGCGCAGCGGACCCGTATTGCGAGACTTCACGCGGCGCAGAACATCGGCTTCCCGCTCCGGTCGGTAGTAATCCACCGCCGCCGCGAGCTCGCCCTTGCTCACGCCCACGTCCTGCGCAAAACGCGCACGCTCATTGATCAGCGCCTGAATGCGCTCGTCAATGTCATCTATACGCTGGCGAATCTGTCCAAGATCCGGAACCTCGTCCGTTTCCTTAGCAGCCATCTCTACGACACCCTGTTGTTTAAAAGAGTCGGCGCGCCGTAACCAACCGGCGGGCTCCCATGCGCTCAGGTTACAGGTGCACCGAGATTTCTCAAAGCAAGTACGCCTTCTATGGCCCGCAACCGGTCCAATGTCGCCGCGGATACTTTCTCGTTCACATCGACAATCGTGTACGCGAGTTCACCGACCGACTTGTTGAGCAAGTCCTCGATATTGAGTCCCGCGTCCGCGAGGCAGGTCGAAATCTGGCCGACCATGTTGGGGACGTTCGCATTGGCAATGGTAATACGATGAGTGTTCGATCGTGGCAAACGGCTTTCGGGAAAGTTGACCGAATAACGCACATTGCCATTTTCGAGATAATCCTTGAGGTTTTCGGCGACCATGATGGCGCAATTCTCCTCGGCTTCGCTGGTCGAGGCGCCCAAATGTGGCAATGCGATAACCTTCGGATGCGCAATTAATTCCGTCGTTGGAAAATCACAGATATACGAATGCAACTTGTTGCTATCCAGCGCCGCGATCACCGCCGCGTTGTCCACGACACCGCCTCGCGAAAAATTGATCAACATGGAACCCGGGTTCATGAGCGCGATCCGATCCCTGTTCACCATGCCTTTGGTGGTATCGACCAGCGGTACATGACAGCTGACAGCATCCGCATTTCGAAACAGCTCGTCCAGCGTATCCGCCTGTTTCACGCCGGCCGACAATTGCCAGGCATTGCGCACCGTCATCTTCGGGTCGAAACCAATAACCTTCATCCCGAGGCTCAGCGCCGCGTTCGCAACTTCAACGCCGATTGCGCCGAGGCCAATGACGCCCAATGTACGGCCTGGCAGCTCGAAGCCCACAAACTGCTTTTTGCCCGCCTCGACCCTCCGACTCAGCTCATCACCGGACGCGGTAATCGCTTTTACATACTCGCTCGCAGCGCAGATATTGCGTGCGCCAATCAGTAGTCCGGCAATGGCCAGCTCTTTAACGGCATTCGCATTTGCGCCAGGCGCGTTGAACACCGGCACCCCCCTGCGACTCATGGCGTCAACGGGGATATTATTGACCCCCGCGCCTGCACGACCGATCGCTACCACAGTTGTCGGAATATCCATGCTGTGCATGTCGTGTGATCGCAACAAAATGGCATCGGGATTCGCCAATTCCGATGCGACCTCGAAACGCTCGCGCGGCAAACGCCGCAAACCAGCGACAGCGATGTTATTCAGCGTCTGTATTTTATACATTGCGTTCAAACTCTTTCATAAACTCAATCAGCGTATCGACAGCCTGCTCTGTAACGGCGTTGTAAATCGAGGCACGCATACCACCGACGGAACGATGGCCCTTCAGATTCGTCAGTCCTGCTGCATTGGCCTGGTCCAGAAACGTCTTGTCGAGCGTCGCATCAGCAAGGATAAAAGGCACGTTCATCCACGATCGGCAATCTTTGCGCACCGGGTTGCTGTAAAAGCCCGAGTCGTCGATAGCGGCGTACAGCTTGCCGGCTTTGCGCCGGTTGATCTCGGCCATCCCCTCGAGTCCACCTTGCTTCTTCAACCACGCAAACACGAGATCGGCCACGTACCACGCAAACGTCGGCGGCGTGTTGGTCATGGAGTCCGACTCGGCGTAGGAACGCCAGGTCATCAGGTGCGCGAGATTATTCGGCGCGGCTTCGAGCAGATCATTACGTACGATAAGCAGCGTAATTCCGGCCGGGCCAATATTTTTTTGCGCGCCCGCATAGATAACGCCGAATTTTTCCACATCAATCGGTCGCGACAGGATCGTGCTCGACATGTCTGCGACGAGGGGCACAGTGCCGCCCGGAACGAAGTGAAATTCAACACCGGCGATCGTTTCATTGGGCGTGTAGTGCAGGTAAGCGGCTTTGCTGCTGCGCCGCCATGTGCTTTCTTCAGGGATGTAGGTAAAGTTTTCGTCGGAGGCATCCGCGATGACATTGGCATTGCAGAATTTCTTCGCCTCGCCTGCTGCTTTCTTGCCCCAACTGCCGGTAACCACATAGTCCGCGGTGGACCCGGAGCCCGCTAGGTTCATGGGCACCATCGCCATCTGCAAGGTCGCTCCGCCCTGCGGGAACAACACGCTGTAATTTTTCGGAATTCTCAATAATTCCCGCAGGTTGGCCTCGCTGCGAGCCGCGAGTTCAATAAATTCCTTGCCTCGATGGCTGACTTCCATAACTGACATGCCGGTGTTTTGCCAGTTGGGAATATCGCGGCTGATTTGCTCGAGGACGTCGAGTGGCAACGCGGCGGGGCCGGCGCTGAAGTTGAAAACGCGAGTCATGACTTAGGGGCCTTGCGTGAAAAAAGATCCGGGTAGCCTCGATGGCGGGCTTCAAGGCGCGCATTGTTACGGTTTAGCGATGCAATTGCACTACCCGATTTGCATTTCCTTATTTCAAAACAGTCGTTGCGCCCCGCTACTCTTCCTCGTCGCCCATCAACTCTATCTTTGCCATTCCCACCAGTCGTTGCCCGCTTTCAACACGGATCAGCCGCACGCCCTGCGTGTTGCGCCCGACAATCGAGATATCATCGACGGGCGTGCGCACCAGCGTGCCGTTCGAACTGATCAGCATGATCTCGTCCTCGCTGCGGACCTGCTGGGCACCCACAGTCCGACCGTTTCGGTCCGAGGTCTGTATGGCTATGACGCCCTGGCCGCCACGTCCCTGCACCGGGAATTCGTCGATTGGCGTACGTTTGCCATAGCCATTCTCGGTTGCCGTCAGTACCAGGCCATCTTCAACGATCAGCAAGCCAATCACCTCGTGGCCTGGAGCCAGTCGGATACCCCTGACACCGGCCGCGCCGCGGCCCATTGGCCGCACGTCAGATTCGTGGAAGCGAATGCTCTTGCCCGAACTTGCCACCAGCAGGATATTGCGTTCACCGTCGGTTATGGCAGCGTTTACGAGCCTGTCATCATCGCGCAGGTCAATCGCAATAATGCCGCTGGTTCGGGGTCTTGAGAACTGGCTCAGCGGCGTTTTCTTCACCGTCCCCTTGGCGGTTACCATGAACACAAAGCTGCTGTCGTCGAAGTCCTTGATCGGCAGCACAGTATTAATGCGCTCACCCTCCTCGAGTGGCAACAGGTTCACGATCGGCTTGCCACGCGAGCCGCGACTGGCCTGTGGTACCTGGTACACCTTCAGCCAGTACATCTTGCCGCGACTCGAAAAGCACAAGATGGTGTCGTGGGTATTGGCTATAAATAATTTGTCGACGAAGTCTTCGTCTTTTACCTTCGTGGCCGAACGGCCACGGCCGCCCCGGCGCTGCGCCTGGTAGGCATCGATCGGCTGGGATTTGGTGTAACCACCGTGTGACAGCGTCACGACAACGTCTTCCATCGGAATCAGATCTTCGACGCTGAGATCGGAATGGTCCTGCAGAATTTCGGTGCGACGCGCATCGCCGAACGCCTCGCGCAGCGCCATCAGTTCTTCACGGATTACGGTGAGCAATTTGTCGGGATCCGCCAGGATGCTAGATAATTCTTTAATTTTACCTAGTAACTCCTTGTACTCATTAATTATTTTATCTTGCTCGAGACCCGTCAATCGATGCAATCGAAGGTCCAGTATGGCCTGTGCCTGGACCGGCGACAGCCGGTACACGCCGTCGATCAAACCGAAGCCGTCTTCCAGTGCATCGGGCCGGGTGTCCATTTTATCTGCACGCTCAAGCATCTGCGTAACATCACCCGGCTCCCAGCTGCGCAGGGTTAATGCCTCTTTCGCTTCCGCCGGGGACGCCGATTTCTTGATCAGCTCAATGACTTTGTCGATGTTGGCCAGCGCGACGGCCTGTCCTTCAAGGACATGAGCCCGGTCGCGGGCCTTGCGCAGGTCAAAAATCGTACGGCGCGTTACGACCTCTCTGCGGTGGGACAGGAATGCCTCAAGAATCTGTTTCAGATTCATGAGCTTGGGCTGGCCCTCGTGCAAAGCCACCATATTGATGCCGAACACCGTCTGCATCGGTGTTTGCTTGTAGAGGTTGTTCAGAATGACGTCGCTGACTTCACCGCGCCGCAGTTCGATCGCAATGCGCATGCCGTCTTTGTCAGACTCATCGCGTAATTCGCTGATGCCCTCTATGCGCTTGTCACGCACCAGGTCTGCAATTTTTTCGATCAAGCGGGCTTTATTGACCTGGTAAGGCAGCTCGGTAACCACGATACGTTCGCGACCGCCCTTGTCCATGTCCTCGATGTGGACGCGTGCACGTATGTGCACTCGCCCGCGCCCGGTCCGGTATGCCGAGTAAATGCCTTGTGCGCCATTGATGATACCGGCCGTAGGAAAGTCAGGACCTGGCAAGTGCTCCATCAGGCCCGGCACATCGATACCCGGTTTGTCAATCAACGCCAGGGTGGCGCTGATGACTTCGTTCAGATTATGCGGCGGAATATTGGTGGCCATACCCACTGCAATACCGGACGAGCCATTCACGAGCAGATTTGGCACCCGGGTGGGCATAACCGAGGGCTCGCTTTCCGAGCCGTCGTAGTTCTCGACGAAATCAACGGTCTCTTTTTCGATATCGGCGAGCAGTTCGTGGGCAATTTTTGCCATGCGAACTTCGGTGTATCGCATCGCGGCGGGCGCATCGCCATCGACCGATCCGAAGTTGCCCTGGCCGTCGACCAGCATGTAGCGCAGGGAAAACGGCTGCGCCATGCGGACGATGGTGTCGTAGACCGCCGAATCGCCGTGCGGATGGTACTTGCCGATTACGTCACCGACGACGCGCGCGGATTTCTTGTACGGTTTGTTGAAGTCGTTACCAAGCTCACGCATCGCGTGCAGAACCCGGCGGTGCACGGGCTTCAAGCCATCACGCACATCGGGCAACGCACGCCCGACGATGACGCTCATCGCATAGTCAAGATAGGACTGCTGCATCTCATCTTCGAGACTTACCGACAGCAGTTCCTGGGCAACTTCAGCCATGTTTTCCTGTTTCCCTGATCGTCAAAACCTGAACCTGATTTCCGAATCCGTATCCTGAACCCATATCCCGAACCATATCCCGAACCCAATGCCCCAGCGCGGCGCCGTATGATTGACGGTGCCCGACTGCTGGAAAGCTCTTGAATTTAACCGGGTTCAGCTCAGATTTACTGGTTGATTTTCTCGCACCTGATGCGTGGCTGGTACCAGACAGGAATCCAGCCGCGACTGTCCCAAAACTGGGGTGCAATGATACCACAGGTGCGTATACTCCGCGTCTCAAATGACGCCCTGCGGGCCCTTGAGGTGCGTGTATTCAGCTGCGCTGGCCGTGAGCCGCAGCGTGGCAGCTGTCGGTCCACGCCGTCGTTGACGAGCATGGCCCCGCCAAGCATATTGGGACCTCAAACGGACACAGCAACGTAGCATTCATACCCGGGCAGACCAGAGCGATCGTGAGCAGAACCGAAGACAATGTCGATACGGCCGAAGTGGCCAAGTTTGATGCGCTGGCAGCCAGGTGGTGGGACACCGATGGCGACTTCGAGTCATTGCACGCGATCAACCCGCTACGGCTCGACTGGATTCGCCGCTATGCGGACCTCCGCGACAAGCAGGTCCTCGATATCGGCTGCGGTGGCGGCATATTGAGCGAGTCAATGGCCGCAGCAGGCGCCAGGGTGACCGGTATCGACATGGCCGAAGGACCGCTTGCCGTTGCCCGGCTGCATCTTGCCGAGTCCGGGCGCGACGTCAACTACCTGCACAGCACTGCCGAATCGCTTGCACAGGACCAGCCCGGCGAGTTCGACGTGGTGACCTGCCTCGAGATGCTTGAGCACGTACCTGACCCTGCGCAAGTCATCGCGGCCTGCGCGACCCTCGTGAAGCCGGGTGGCCAGGTATTTTTTTCCACGATCAACCGCACGCCGAAGGCATTCATGTTTGCAATTCTCGGCGCCGAATACCTGTTGAAACTGCTGCCGGCGGGCACGCACGAATACCAGAAATTCATCCGGCCCTCGGAACTTGAGGAATGGGCCCGCCATGCAGGACTCAACCTGCAAGCCAGCATCGGTATGCACTACAACCCGCTGAGCAAGGAGTATTCACTGGGGCCGGGCCTCGAGGTCAACTACCTGCAATACTTTCGGCGCCGGCTCGATGAGTAACAGCACGTGCAGACACTAGGCATCAACCCCCAATTGCTGGTGTATGGCCTGCCCGCGTTCGGTGTCGGATTGCTGGCTGGCGCATTGCTGGTCTGGCTCATCGTCCGCAACAAGACCCGGCGCCTGCAGGAAACCGTCAAGCACCAGGAAACCCTGCAAAGCGAACGCAACCAGGCATTTGAACTGGCCAATGCGAGGCTGACGCAGGCATTTTCCGATCTCAGCAGCAAATCGCTGCAGGTCAACAGCGAGCATTTCCTGCAACTCGCCGAGCAACGACTGGGCTTACAGAACGAACGCGCCAAGCGCGACCTGGGCGAACGTGAGAAGGCTGTCGAGAACCTCGTCAAACCGATTCGCGATGCGCTGGACGGAGCGAAAAAGCAAATCGAGGAACTCGAGAAGGCGCGCAGCGAAGCGTACGGCAGCATTCGCACACAGCTCGAGGCCATGCAACTGAACCAGCAGAACCTGCAGCAGGAAACCAAGAACCTTGTTAATGCTTTACGCCGGCCCGAGGTGCGCGGACGCTGGGGGGAGATCACCCTGCGGCGCCTGGTTGAACTCGCAGGCATGGTCGAACACTGCGACTTTCAGGAGCAGGTGCATACAGTCGGAGATACGCAGAACATCCGGCCGGACATGATTGTTCGTATGCCGGACCGGCGTGAACTGGTGGTTGATGTGAAAACGCCGCTCGATGCCTATCTCGAAGCCGTCGAAGCCAGCAACGACACGGAACGCAAGATCGGGCTGGAGCGTCATGCAAAAAACGTACGCTCGCACATTCGCATGCTGGCCTCGAAGAACTATTGGAGCCAGTTTGATGCCAGCCCCGAGTTTGTCATCCTGTTCATTCCAGGCGACCAGTTCCTGAGCGCAGCGTTGAATGAACAACCGGACCTGATCGAGTTTGCATTGTCGAAGCAGATCATCCTGGCGACGCCCACGAGTTTTGTTGCCTTGCTCAAAGCAGTCGCTTACGGCTGGCGGCAAATGGCAATGGCCGAAAATGCCAAGGAAATCCGCACTCTCGCTGAAGACCTGTACGGCCGGCTCGGCACGTTTGTGGGTCACATGAATCGTATGGGCAGGCAATTGGCCGGCAGCGTGGAAACTTACAACAAAGCGGTCGGCTCTCTCGAACGCAATGTGCTGCCGGGCGCGCGCAAGTTCGTTGAACTCGGCGTGCATGAGAAAAAGGAACTCGAACGCCTGCAGTCGCTCGACCCGGTGCCGCGCACAATGCTCGAGACAATAGACGATGACCCCGATGCCGAACTGCCTGGCCAACCCGACGAACCGATACTTCAATAGGTCCCGATGGAAGCGAAAAATTACACTTATCCGCAGGACATCCTCAATGACAGGATTATTCTCATTACGGGCGCGAGTGATGGCATCGGCGCTGCGCTCGCGCGCCACGCTGCGTCTCTCGGCGCACAAGTAATCCTGCACGGTCGCAACACAGCCAAACTGGAGCAGGTGTACGACGACATCGTGGCAATCGACGGTGCGCCGCGACCGTCGCTGGCTGTAATGGATCTCCTTGGCGCGACGGCGGAATCGTACACTTCGCTCGCGGACAGCCTGGCAAACGAATTCGGCCGCCTCGACGGCCTCGTGCACAATGCGGGCATGCTTGGCGAGCGCTTTTCGATTGAGCAGTACGACGCGGTTCTTTGGCAGCAGGTCATGCATGTCAACGTGACCGCCGCTTTCGCCCTGACCCAGGTGTGCCTGCCTTTGCTGCAGGCTGCACCGGATCCTTCGCTTATTTTTGTCAGCAGTGGTGTTGGTCGCACCGGACGCGCATTCTGGGGCGCTTACGCGGTCTCCAAGTTTGCGACCGAAGGACTGTCCCAGGTGCTGGCCGATGAGCATAAACAGGGCAAGCTCAGGGTCAATTGCATCAATCCCGGTGCCACGCGCACCAGCATGCGCCGCACCGCCTACCCGGCCGAAGATCGTGACAAACTCAGGAAACCCGAAGAAATCCTCGCTAGTTACGTCTACTTTCTGGGTCCGGACAGCAAGGGAGTAACTGGCACGAGCGTTGATGCACAATAATATCTTGGATTAACTATCTAACGTATCTTTTTGTTTTTCCAAATCTTCTCTGGTTTTTTTCTGGCCGTCGCCGGCGGCGGCGCAAGACCCGCTGCCAGGTAGATCTGGCGAACCTCCGAAGGCGAGAGGTCTGCGAATGTGCCGCGCTTCAGCGAGCGCGGCAGATCCAGTGGCCCGTAACCTATACGCATCAGGCGACTGACCTCGTGCCCGAGCGCTTCCCAGAGGCGCCGAACTTCGCGATTGCGTCCCTCACGTAAAGACACGTTGAACCAGCGATTCGTGGCATCGCCTCCCGATGGTTCAATCGTGTCAAAGCGTGCCATCCCATCGTCGAGCAGGACGCCTTCAGCCAGCTTCCCGAGATCCTCGGGCGTCGGGTTGCCATGCACGCGTACCGCATAGCGCCTGCTCACTTCACTGGATGGGTGCATCAGTGCGTTTGCGAGTTCGCCATCGGTCGTGAACAACAGCAGGCCGGTAGTGGCTATATCGAGCCGTCCGACCGATATCCAGCGCATGCCGGTCAAACGCGGCAGCGCGTCAAAAACAAGCCTGCGGCCCTCGGGGTCGCTCCTGCTCGTCACCTCACCAGGTGGTTTGTGATACTTCAGGTGCCGATGCGCACGAACGCTGACCGGCAGCAGCAGCCTGCGCGAGTCCAGGTGTACCTGCTCCGTGCCCTCGAGCAGGTCGCCGAGCTGCGCCGGTGTGCCGTTGACGATCAAGCGGCGTTCGCGGATCCAGCCTTCGATTTCACGCCGGGAGCCATGCCCGGCGGCGGCGAGCACTTTTTGGATTCGCTCGCCCAAGACAATCAGCCGCGACCGGACTCAAGCGGGTCTGGCCACTCTGAGACGACCAGTTCGTCGGCCGCAAGCTCGGACTCGTCGATCGCCACGACTTCATCGGTAGCGTCCCCAGGCAGCAATTCGGGAATATCGTCCTCGAAAACGTCCTCGTCGTGCCCCTGCACGGCGTTGTCCGCCGGGGACACATCTGCTCCGTCCGTCAGCATTTCTTCGTTCGCGGGCACCTGGGGGTACAGGACAGGCAGTGCTGTCACTTCCCCCTCAAGTTCGACGAGTGCGTTCTCATCGACTTCGGGCAGGTCCAGCTGAACGCGCAGGCTCTCCCAATCAGACAAGTCCGCAAGTTCCGGCAGATCGTCCAGTTTCTTAAGGTTGAAGTAGTCGAGGAAGCCTCGGGTGGTACCAAACATTGCCGGCCTGCCCGGTACATCGCGATGACCGACGACCCGCACCCAGTCACGTTCGAGCAAGGTGCGCATGATATTGCTGCTCACAGAAACACCGCGAACCTCTTCGATCTCGCCACGCGTGATCGGCTGTCGATAGGCGATCAATGCCAGGGTTTCAAACAAGGCACGTGAGTAGCGCGGCGGCCGCTCCTCCCACAGCTTTTGCAAGCGGTCTGCCATGGATGCTTTGATCTGCATCCGGAATCCCGAAGCAACGTCGCCAATCTCGAGGCCGCGCACCTCGTACTCTTCGTTCAGAGATGCTATCGATTGGCGAATCTCATCTTTTTCCGGCGTGGAGCGACCGTCGAACAAGCCCTGCAGGTTTTCAATACTCAAGGGCCTCCCGGCAGCCAGCAACGCAGCTTCAACAAAATACTTGATCTCTTGTTCGTCCATTAATTCCTACTAGTTTCAGAGCAACAAATTCACGACACATCCTGCGCGTGGTCGACCGGATCGTCGTTCGCAACCAGCCGGACCGCCGACGCTGCACGGACATGCAAAGGGGCATATTCGTCGGCCTGCACGACCTCAATGATCGATTCCTTGAGCAACTCGAGAATAGCGATGAACGTGACTGCCACACCCATACGGCCTTCCTCAGGGTCGAACAGATCTGCAAAGCCGGTAAAAGTACCGGCTTTGATGCGACTCAGGATTTCCGACATACGCTGCCGCACTGACAGTGGCTCGCGCCGGAACTGCAAATTCGTGAACATCTCGGCACGTTTCAAAACATCATGAAACGCGAGCAGTAATTCCTTCAGCGTGACATCCGGCAGCTTCGTGACGATCTTGCGCTCTGGTGCTTCAGCACTGACCGAGTACACGTCGCGCTCCAGCCTCGGCAGGTCCGCAATGTCCTGTGCTGCCTTCTTGTAGCGTTCGTACTCCTGCAAGCGACGCACCAGTTCCGCGCGTGGATCATCTTCCTCGTCGACAATCTCCTCGGCACGTGGCAGCAACATTCGAGATTTGATCTCGGCCAGCATCGCGGCCATTACGAGGTACTCACCGGCGAGATCGAGCTGCATTTCACTCATGAGCTCAATGTATTGCACGTATTGACGGGTAATTTCCGCGATCGGAATGTCCAGGATGTCGATATTCTGGCGCCGGATCAGGTACAGCAGGAGGTCCAGCGGACCCTCGAATGCTTCCAGGAATACCTGCAGCGCGTATGGCGGTATGTAAAGATCCTGCGGCAGCGTTGTAACAGGTTCGCCATCCACGACGGCAAACGGCATCTCGCCCTGCGCTGGCAGAAGACCCGGCTCCGGCTGGGGCTTTGGCGCATCGTCCTTGTGCAGGACTCTCAATTCAGGCTTCATGGGGTTATTCCGGGAGATTTCCGCGAATTAATTGCGCACATTCTAGCGTAAAAGAGCCGCGAAACCGATCACAGCAACGAACTGACGTCGCCGCGGCCCACTCTTAGTACCTCGGCTGTGCCATGGGACAGGTCGATGACGCTGGTCGGCTCTATGCCTGTTGGTCCGGCTTCGACAATGATATCGATCGCGTGGCCTATGCGGTGCTGGATCTCGTCCGGATCGGTCAGCGGCATGTCATCGCCCGGCAGGCTCAGGGTCGAACTCATAATGGGCTCACCCAGGCTATCGAGGATTGCATGCACAACCAGGTGGTCCGGCACTCGCAACCCGATCGTCCTGCGCTTTGGGTGCTGAAGGCGCTTTGGAACCTCGCGGGTTGCGGGGAGAATGAACGTATACGGGCCTGGCGTGAGCCCTTTTATGAGTCGATATGCCCAATTTTCGACCCGAGCATACAGACTGATCTCGGATAAATCGCTGCACACCAGTGTGAAATTATGGTTCTTGTCGGTTCGCCGAATGCGGCGAATACGGTCCATTGCCCGCTTGTCACCGATCTGGCAACCAAAAGCGTAGCTGGAATCGGTGGGGTACGCTATGAGCGCCCCGCCCCGGATCGCGTCGACAACGGACGCAACGAACCTCGGCTGCGGATTCGTCGGATGAATTTCTACCAATGTGGCCACGCGCGGATTGTAGGGCAGCGACGTATCCTTGCAAGTCATTTCTGGCAGCAGGTATTCTCGCCAGGATCCGGCTATTATCGCTGTCCCGTATTGCCCCCTGACGAGCATGCCATGCACGTATTATTCGAGTTTCTGCCACTCATACTATTTCTGGCCGCGTACTTGTACAAAGGCATCTATGTTGCGCTCGGCGTGCTGATGGTCGCAATGCCCATCGGCCTGCTGGTCAAGTACGTGCGAACCAAGAAGATCGACCGTATGTACCTCTGGTCAACCATATTCCTGTTGCTCGCCGGCGCAGCGACATTCTATTTCAGGAACCCGAAATTTCTGTACTGGAAACCGACCGCATTCTACTGGGTTGTTGGCGCTGCCTTTTTGTTGAGTACCTGGATCGGCGACCGGCCCTTGGTCAAACGTTTTTTCGACTCGGCGACCGAGCTTCAGACCGACAAGCTGACAGGTACACAATGGACACGGCTGAATCTTGTGTGGGTCATCTTTTTTGTTGTTATGGGTGGCCTCAATATCTATGTCGCCTACAATTTTCCGGAAAAGTTCTGGGTCAATTTCAAAGTATTTGGCCTGATGGGCATTACCGTAGTGTTCATGCTGGCCCAGGGTTTCTGGCTTATTTCGAAAATGGATAGTGACACCGACAACAACATTGAGGAAAAGCCCTGATGTGGTATGCAATTATTTGCGAGGACGTCGCAGACAGCAATGCAGGCCGGGCGACAGCACGACCGGCACACCTTGCGCGCCTGCATGAACTCCTCGATGAGGGCAGACTTTTGGTCGCCGGCCCGCACCCGGCAGTAGATGCCAGTGACCCGGGCGATGCGGGATTTTCCGGAAGTCTTATTGTCGCAGATTTCGCATCTCTGGAGGATGCACAGTCATGGGCTTCGGATGATCCGTATCTCGACGCCGGTGTCTACGAGAAAGTCACCGTAAAACCGTTCAAGCTCGTGTTGCCATGACAGCGAATAGCACAAGCCGTGAACGAGTCGATCAGATCGAATCAATTCTGACTCGATCGCTGCAACCCGCCGAATTGCGCATCAAGGATCAGAGCCATTTGCATGTCGGCCATGCAGGCGCGGCAAGCGGACTTGGCCATTTTTCAGTGTACGTGGTCGCCGAGCAGTTTAGCGGCCTGACCCGTATCCAGAGGCACCGGATCGTGTACGAGGCCCTGGGCACGCTCCTCGAAACCGACATACATGCATTAAAAATCGAGGCGTTAGCCCCCGGCGAAACACACCCGTCAGGGAATTTATAGTTTATTATTACGCCTTATTCGCCTGAGGACATCAATATGGGATTTTTCGCTAGTTCGGCTCGAACCGGACTATTTGTGGCTGCTGCGCTCGTCTCCGTAACAATTTGTACATCGGCCGTCGCCGAAACCGTGTTAACGGTCAACGACGTAGACGTCGATAGCGACGTGCTCGATATCTATATCGAGTCGCGCTTGCAAAAGCCCGCGGCACAAGCCACTGCTGAAGAACGTGATGTGCTGGAAGAAGAACTGACCGACATCTATTTGCTGACCACTCAAGCTCGCACTGCCGAGCTCGCAAAGGAGCCGCGCGTAAAAGCACAACTCGAGTTGCAAAAGCGTGGCACGTTGGCACAGGTAACAGCTGCAGATTTCTTGTCACGGAACCAGGCTACGGAAGAGGAGATTCTTGCTCAATACAGCGAGCAGATTGAGACGGCGCCACCACTGCAGTTCAAGGCTCGACATATCCTGGTTGAGTCACAAGACGAAGCAACGAGCCTGATCAAGGAACTGAATGACGGCGCAAATTTTGCCGAGCTTGCAAAGTCCAATTCGACCGGCCCTTCCGGACCTAACGGTGGTGATCTCGGTTGGTTCTCACCGAACCAAATGGTCCCGGAGTTTTCAGATGCTGTAGCGGCACTGAAGGACGGCGAGTACACCAAGACACCAGTGCAAACACAATTCGGCTGGCACGTGATTCTGCGCGAAGACTCGCGTGACGCTGAAGCACCAACTCTTGACGCGGTACGCGATGTAATCAAGCAGCAAATCGAGCAAGGAAAACTGCAGGATTATTTGGCTCAGCTGCGTGAACTTAACAAAAGCTGACTCCACTTAACTTAATCTACAACCCAAGCAAACATAAGGGCGCGAATTCGCGCCCTTTTTTATTTTCTAAGATTATTTGTGAACGTCGTCACACCAGCATCGCAGGAAGATACCTAACATTGCTCGCGAGTCGTCCCTAATCGCTCGGGGCCGACTCCTCCAACCCTCGCATCTCCTTCATGGTTGATACGAGATCTAAGTCGGCAGGGACGCCGACTTTTTTTTGGTGCGTATTCCGGCGAAGTTGAA
>DDIS01000177.1 GCA_002338615.1 Proteobacteria bacterium UBA1844
GCCGTCCCCGGCGCGATCGGGTTGTTCTTGGGTGCGCTGGCTTACATCGAGCCCGTCAGGTTCAGGAATATACCGTGGTGATCGAAGCTGAGATCGGTCAGGTTATCCGAGAAGTCGGTGAAGTTGTAGCCCACGCCAATTTTCAAATGATCGCCGATGTAGCGTGAAATCGTGCCCAGCATGCCGCTGCGGCTTTCACCGATGTCCGGCATATCGAGCAGGCGGGCCTCGAGCAACAGCTCCCAGTTCTCACGGAACGTGTAGTCACCGCGAATGACATAGAGACTGGCGTTGTTCTTGTAGAACTCGGGGTTGTCCCGTTCCAGGCTGACCTGGCCCAGGCGGTAGGCGTACTTGCCGCCGATCGAGAAACTCGACGTAAGGTCGTAGTTCACATCGACCGCGGCGATGTGGCTCTTCTGAATGAACTCCGCCGCAATATTCTGCAGCGTGACCTGGCCCATCGTCGGCACGTTATAGAAGTACGTGTACTTGACCAGCGTGTTAAGCCGATCGTTGTTCACCGGCCGATAGCCATAGCCGAGCACCGCTTCGGTAAAGCCACCGTCATAGAACGTTCCCAGCGAGCTTTCACTGTCGGAGTGATTCAGCTTGCCGACCAGGCGCATGTCGTCGTTCAGCTGGTAGCGCAAGCTGTTGCGGTACAGCCAGGTGGTGCGCTCAGTCCGCGTCAGGTCAATCTGCTGCGCGTCGTCGTTGCGGTATTCAACGCCGCTCGAGACCTGCAGCGCGCTGGTGCCGAACATGACCTGCAAACCGCCGGCAAGTCGCTCGGTCTCGGCGCCCGTCTGGAAGTCCTGCAGCGTGCCGATGTCGGTATTGATGCCGAAGTTCCAGCGGCTGTTCGGTGCAAAGTTGATACCCGTGCCATGGGTCAGGCCCGTCATCGTGTTGTTGTGCTGGTAACGTTCTTCGAGGAACACGCTGGTGCTGTCCGCGATCCGGGATTTGACGCCGGCAACCAGGTTGCCCTCGCTGCCGCGGCCGTTCGACACCGTCGTGTCGGTGCGTTCGGTGTCGAGCGCATAGGTGAGGTACATGCTGGTCCGGTCCGAGTACAGGTAGTTGGTGCCGAGGCGGCCACCGGCTCCGAGGTCGCCGTCAGAAATCTCCGCATCCACGCGGAGCTTCTCGGAGACCCGGTATGCGCCGCCTATGCCGGTACGCGCGTTCTCCTTGCGGTCGCCGGAAATCGCGACGGTATCCTGCATGAACCCGTATACGTTCCAGTCTTTCTTCGAGTCGTAGCCGATCTGGACGACGGCGTCGGCGCGCTCGCCCTGTTCCTGGGTCAGCAAGGTGATGGGCGAGTTATCGACACGGTTGTCGAGCCGGTAGCCGGCACTGACGTCCCAGTGGTAACTGACCTGGTAGCCAATATTGTATTCCTGGATATCCGTTTGCAGGCCCTGTTCCTGGATCAGGGTGTCGAGCTTCGCGCCGATCGAGAAACGGTCTGCTATCGGCATCGAGAACGTGCCGCCGTAGTTGCGCGTATCGGTCACGGTTGCGAGACCCGGCGCCGAGTAGCCCGCATCAATCTCCTGCACGTAGGCCGTTAACTGCGAGTTACCCCAATGGATAATGTCGTTCGACGACAGGCTGATGTCGGCCCGGTTCGCGTCGGCCTTGGCGTTGACGAACGACAAGGGGTCGTAGGTATTGAACTGGAAACCGCCGTCCTGTGAATACTGCGGCAACGAGACGAGGCCCTCGCTGGTGGACTGTTGCACCTTGATCCACGACTGTGCGGCAAGCCGCAACGTCAGGTCGGCCGCGTTGAGGCTGGAGTCCGTGTTGTCCTGTTCGTTGGCGTTCATCGTGACGCCGAGCTTCACGTAGTCGCCGACCCAGGCATGCGCCTGTCCGCCGACGGCCAACGCCTCGATCTGGTCGAATCCCGGCGTGTACTCGTAACGCACCACCAGCCAGGCTTCATCGCCGCTGAGTGATCCGCTGCGCACCAGCAGGTTGTCGTCTGCCGTCGATGCCAGTGCTTCGGATAACAGGATGCGGCCCTGCAAGTAGTCGATATCGTAATCGAGCGCGGGCGTCAGGTTGATGACGCCCGTGACGATGCCGGACGCCTTGTCGCGCAATTCGATGCGCAGCCGCTCGGAGCCCGCGAGTATGTCCTGGGTCTGGAGGTAATACAGTGAGCCGCCTGTGCCGCGGAACTCTTCCCGGCTTGCAATGGTGCCGGGTTCCGCGGCGAATAGATCGATCGCGTAGCGTTGATCACCGAACCTGGTCGTGGAACTCGACTGGTGCCGCAGGTTGGCGCCATAAAGGCCGCGATCCACCGCGGCCAGTTCGTTGTTCATGTAGCCGATATTGAAGTTGCCCCATTGCACCAGGTTGTTGTTGTCGTTAAGGCGCACGAAGAACTTGCCCATCGTCGGCGCGAGTTCCTCGACGATGCCGTCGTCGGCGAACGTCGGGTAGTAGTAGTCGGGGTCGATGCGCCGGAACAGGGCTTCGGGCGATTTATCCATGAAATTCGAGAAGATATTGTCGAGCGAGCCTTCGCGCGTGTCGGCGCTCGCGGTCAGCTTCCAGTGTTCACCGAATTTGCCGTTGACGAAGAACGCCAGTCGGCCATCGGCATTCGAATCGTAGTCGGAGTACGAATTCGCGCCTTGCAGCAGGTCAACCGGCCCGCTGAACTTGCCTTCCGACAAGGTCAGGTCGGCCATGCCGACGTAGAACCAGTCGCCGGCTTCGAATTCGAGGTCGCGCAGGTACAGGTCACCATTGCCATCCTCGTCGAGCACGGCCACTTCGACGGTGTGCGCGCCGGTCGGCAGGATTTCCTCGGTGAGGAAGGAACCCTTTTCATCAACCGGGACCGGGCGCCCGCCAACGTATACCTCGTGACCGGGTGGCACATCGCTGCCGCGTACGCTGACCGTACCGCTGCTGAGACCGATATTGTGCATGGTCAGCGAGCTCTCGCCGTAAGATGCGAGCAGGTTCGGATCCGGCGCAAACGCCGCGGGGTCTTCGTCCGGATCCAGCCGCTCGACATCGTCATACACGAACCACAGTTTCTGCGGCCGGGTTTCATCGAAGTTGCCATCCGCGCCGTAGGCACGAACGATGTACGCAATTTCCTTGGTCGGGCCGCGGAACCATGCCGCGGGCGGTTGCCAGTTGGCAACTTTGTCGGGCGCTATTGGCACCACGTCGAGCGGTTCGGACTCGAGCGATTGTTCGTTCTCGAAAATGCGCACTTCGGCGCGCTCGATGAAGTGCGAGTAGTTTGTGTACATGCGGAACTGGATCGGGTTGACGATCGTCTCCACATTGATCTTGCGCGAAATCGGAATGTGCGACGGCCATGCAGTGACACTCATGCGCGGTGCGGAGCGCAGGTTATCGAAGCCGAAGCGAATATTGGCGTTCTGCATGGCGACGTCGGTGCAACGCTGAATATCCGATGAGCTGCGTTTTGGATCATCGATAGGCTCGCCGTCCACGGTAATGCGCATCAGGTTCAGGGCCAGGGGGTTGGCCGCAATCAGTTCGCGCGTGATGCGCGTGACATCGACCCCTTCATAATCGTCGAGTACGGCGAGCTCATCGTAGACGACTTCAATCGAGACGTGCGACGTGCCATCCTGGATAAAGCCGGCGTTCACGACGTCGTTCGAGACAACGTAGCCGCGGCCTTCGAATTCAGTTTGTTCCGGCCCCAGCTGCATCTCGTTCGCGAGCAACTCCATGGCACGGCGCGCTCTCGATGCAGACAGGCCGATATCGTCGCCGTACACGTTTGCTGTGCGCCGAGCGAGACGTTCGTTGCGCGTATAGCCGACGAAGCGCAGGCGTGGCCGGGTCTTGTCCGCGACGTCGGCAAGTGCGTGGCGAAGTTCATCTTCGTACGCGACTGGCACCACCGGCTGGCCGTCAATAAACTCAATATCCGGAATCGGACCCCAGGGCGGATCGTAAACCCTGGTTACCATGACCGCACCGGCGGACTCCGGGCATAGCTGTGGCTCGTCCGGTAATTCCTGCAGTGGGTCGTCGTACCAGAACTCTACCTCCACGCGGCGGTTGAGCGCTCTGCCACTGTCGGTCTGGTTGCTTGCGAGTGGTTTGGCGGCACCGAGTCCATCGACTTCGATAGCGTCCGACGGCAGGTGCAGGCTGTCCTGCAACTCGAGCGCCACGCGACGGGCACGCGCTTTCGACAAGCCAACCGGGTTACCGTAGATGCGCTCCATGCGATCCTGTAGTGGCGTGTCGTCGGTATAGCCGACCAGCTTGACGACCACGTTTTCTTTTTCGGCAAGGTTTGCGAAGGCCTGGCGGATGTCCTCGACAAAATTGTCGCTGACGTCAATTCTCTCGTCGGTGAAATGCAGCGGCGGAATCAGGTTCTGGACCCGCGCACGTCGTGCATGACCTTCGACGTAGCGCAGTTTGCACACCGTTTCCATGCGACAGACCTTGACCTGCTCGATCTGGTGCGGCACCAGGAATTCCTCGAGCGCCACGCGCTCGACGACCTCGTCGTACCAGACTTCCACCTCGACGCGGCGGTTCTCTGCCCGGCCTTCCTCGCTACTGTTCGAGGCAACCGGCTGCGTGTCGCCGGCCCATTCATAAGTGATCGCTTCGGCCGGCAAGGCCAGTTCGGTCTGGAAATACTCCGCAACCTGGCCGGCCCGTTCGCGCGAGAGGCCCGCGTTGTCGCCATAAACCTCGGCAAGCGCGGGCGACAACGGACGATCATCGGCGTGGCCAATCAGGTGCAGCCGCACGTTGATGCGGTCCGACATGCGGTTCAGGATGCCGGAGAGTGAGTCCACCGTGGAATCCGGAATCTGCGCGACGCCCGATTCGAAATGCACGGGCGGCACCAGGTTGCTCAACTTGATGGTTTCGAGACCGTCTTTCAGCGTTTCACGCGTCTCCAGCGTATCGCCTTCTTCAGTTGCGATACGTTCCGGGTCCTGCACCCATTCGGTAAATGGCTTGTCGCCGAGATGACGTTCCACGGCCTTGCCAAGCGGAGCCTCATCAACACCCTGCGGCAACGCCAGCGGTGCCCACAGCAGCGTAATTGCCATTGCGTTTAATGGCGACCTCAAGAATGTCCGCAGGAGCGGCTTCCAGCCGCGATCCGGGGCGGATCGCGCCAGGATGGCGCTCCTGCGACGTGCTAGCGAGAACGCGTTCAATGTCAGATAGGCTGGTTTCGACATGGCGATCACCTGCTTCTCTTTGCGGCGTCAGCGGGCGGTTCGCCCCGGCGCCAGAAAATTTCGGGTTCAATAACCAGCTCGTAGCAGCAGTTGAGCTCCTGCCAGGCCGTTTCGATATCGCCCTTCATGCGATCCAGCCGGCGACCGACGAGCGCTTCGTCCTCAACGTCCGCGAGGTAGGAGAGACGCAGCACGGCCGGGCCTTTCTGCAACTCGCTGAGCAACAGCTGGATACGCGGCTTCCACTGTTCGCGCATTTCATCGGTGCCGGGTTCGAACACCGCATCGGCGATATCGAGTCCGACAACACGATGGATCGACGCGCCGAAGTTCACCTTCAGTGCCTTACCACGCGTCGCGCGCAGCACCTGTACCGGACGTGTTGAAGTACGGAAGCCACTCGGCAACGTGCGGTCGTCCAGCTTGATGACGAAGTTGCTGCCGCGGCTTTCATTTGGTACCGCCGCGCAGGTGATGTGGTAGCGGCCGGCACCGTCAGTGGTGGCGGCGGGGCCGCGCGCTGTTACCAGGCGGATGCCCGGCAGGCCGCTTTCGCCCGCATCCTGGCGACCGTTGCGATTCGCGTCGTCGAAGACCTTGCCCGTAACGTCGGTGCAGTCGAAGGTCGGGTCCGGCACCAGCCTGACGGTCGCCGCTGCCTCTTCGGACATGACGCCACCGGTCAGTGCGTTCATCGCCTGTGCGTGGTTCGTGAACTCGCCTTCAGTCACACCCGCGCCGACCGCAAGCAGCAACTTGATCGTGTGCTGGTCGTTCTCGGTAAGCGTCAGGTTCGAGAACACCAGTTCCCGGCCGAGAATGATCGGCTCGTTCTTCACGTCGTCGAAACGTGCGGAACCCTCGACGTAATGGAAGCCGGCAGGGAAGCGGTCGACGATGTTGACATCCATCAGGTCCGCGCCGAAGGAATTACGCACGGTAATGACGTAGGGCACCATCTGGCCCCGCGTGACGTTCAGCGCCGGCGTGGTCTTCGTGACTGCGACGGCGCCACCCAGTTGCGGGTCGACCGGGATGTGGTTGTTAAAGAGCTGACTCGACCCCGGCTTCTGGCTGTCACTCAGGATCAGGTGTGCGTGGTACACGGTTCCCTGGCTGCGGGCCGGCTGCGATGTCGGCGGCGCAAACTCCGAGGGCTGTATTTCGCAATGTGCACTGGTCGCAAAGATTGCGTCGTCGGTGCCACCCGGGCAGGACGGCACATTGAACGGCAGCGTGGTCGGACCGGTGGTCGGCGGTATCAGTTGCGATGCGCCCGGCACATAGCCGTTCGTCGGCGGTACGATTTCAATCGTGTAATTCGCACCGCTCGGGCAGGCCGGGTCCGAGAAGTTCATGTCGAACTTGTAGTAACCGTTCGAGACCGTGACCTGGCCCTGCTGCGCCGGATCATCAAAGCAGCTCGCCGGTATCGATGTGTTACGTCGTGCGTCGAACATCGTGAGCGTGGCACCCGCAACCGGCGAGCGCGTAACCGCATCGTAAACGACACCGTTCGGATCGATCGGCAGGTTCAGGTCGCGCAGGTTACTGCCGCCCTGTACCTCGATGAGATCAATGCGCTGCAGGCCGTCAGTAAAGTCGGAATCAGTCACACCGAGCAGCGCCGTACGAGAACCTGCGCCGGGTGCTCTGAACAGCAGCGAGTATTCCTGGCCGAGGGCGTAGTTCGGCTGCACGCCCATGAGCACGTAAGTGCCATCGGCCGTGGTCTGCATCGTCCGTATCGGCGTGTCGTCGAGCAACAGTGTCACGGTCCAGCCCTCGAGACCGAGCTCGCCGCCATCGAACGTGTTGTCGTAATCCGAGTCGTGGAAAATCTGGCCGCTCAGGATGCCCGTGTTCGGCATGCCGCCAACGTCGATATTCACCGTTGCCGACGCCATTTGCTGCGGATCGTTCCAGTACACCGTTGCGGTGTTGCTGATCGTTGTCCCGTCGTCGAGGTTCGGGTTGATGATCGCGCGAAAGCGCAGCGTGATCGTCGCGCCCGGTTCGAGCGCACCGTAACTGGTCGAGTAGTCCGCCGTGATTAATGCGCCCGTAACGGTGATGCCGTTCATCTGCCCGTTCAGCGTTGCGGACTGATCGACGTAGGCGAGGTAACCGGGTATCGGGTCGTCGAGATTATCCAGCAGCGAGATATACAAGGCAGGGACCGGGCCGATGTTCTGCACGGTCACCTTGTATTCGAGGGTCGCGCCCGCAATGGCCGGGCCGCCGCCAACTACCGCGACTTCCTTGGTGATCGACAATTGCTGCGCATCGCCAACGACCACCACGGTCGGTTCCGGGCCGGTTGCCGGATTGCCGTCACCATCGGTCAGGAGGTTCGGTGCCTCGGCGCTGTAGACGGTTGCCTGGTTGGTGATCAGCGTTCCCGTCGGCACATTGTCATCGACGAGGAGGTCGAACTGCACTACGGCTGCCTCGCCCGGTGACAGCACGCCGTCATTGCCCGCGGGCAACGGTGGCGTCAGGTCTGCCGAACTTATCGGTATCTGGGCAGCAAGCGGGAACGCGCCACCATCGGGTTGCCCTACCGGGTAGCCATTCAGCGTCGTCGTGTCGGGTACATAACTCGTATTCAGCGGCACGTTGTCCGACAACTCGGTATCGGTCGCCGGCACCGCGCCGTTGTTGTACACGGTAATGGTGTAGCGCAGCACGTCACCCGGGTCGACAATGCCCGGCGAGCCCGCGTCCACCTGCAGCACGGCAGACTTGGTCGCGAACAAGAGCGGGTAATTGCCCACGACATCGCGGGTCGGATCGTTTGCAACCGGTGTGCGCGGATCATCCGATGGCTGGTTCGAGATGCCATAGCCCACGGCATCGAGGAACGCCTGGTTCTCGATGATGGTGCCGTCGGGCACATCCGGGTACACGACTACGTCAAAATTGATCGTGGCCGTGTTGTCCGCGATCGCCGCGTTCATGACGCCGGGCGTCGTGTCCTGCGGCGCATTGACATCGATGCCGTCGGCGAGCGGCGTACCGCCGTTGCCCGCATCCGGCAGTGCGACGCCGTTTAATAGTGTGCTGCCCGCGACGTAAGTCGTGTTCTCCGGCAGCTGGTCGAAGATCTCGACGCCATTGGCATTGTCGGTACCGACGTTCTGCACCGTGATCGTGTAGCGCATCGTTTCGCCGGCCAGCAATACGTTCGGGTCGCCCTCGAGGTAGCTCGAGATCTTCTCGATTCGGAACGCGGGCGCCGATTCGATCAGCACCTGGGTCGGGTCTTCGTCACCGACCACGTTCGGGTCAGCGGCGCCGTTCTGGTACGGGTCGTCACTCAAGCCCACCGTGTAACCGGCGAACAGGATCTCGGACTGGTTGCTCACGTAGCTGCCGTTCGCGATAACCGGTGCAAGATCGACCTCAAACTCGATCTGGATGCTGTCGCCGATACCGCCAAGACTCAGGTTGCGGATATCCAGCAAACCGGTGCCGCTGGCGCCGCCGTTCGCATCGGTGTTGGTGATATCCGCGCCGTCCGGATAGGTCAGCAGGTTCAGCGAACCGGGCAGGAAAGCGGGCACCGCGTTCAGCGCATCGAGCGTATCCACGATGCTGAAACCGGCAAGCGGTGTATCGCTGACGTTCTCGACATGCAGCGTGTAGCGCAAGCGCTCGCCCGGTGTTGCCAGCGTTGCCGGGTTCTCGCCCGTGCTCATGTTGACGACCGTCTTCTCGAACACCAGCAACGGTGTGAAGACGACGACCGTGTGCGCATCCTCATGGTCGAGCACATTAATGGTGCCGTCCGTCAGCGCGCGCGTGTAGCTGCGCGCATAGTTGAGCTGGTCCGGGTCAGTTACGTCGATGCTGAACCACTCGGTGGCAGCCGCGACGTTGGTGAGGTTCGCGGACTGCTGGCTGTCAGCATCGAGATAGGCCGCGTAGTTGACGATCAGGCGCTGGTCGGCGCCCACGGCGGCGGCCGGTGTCAGCGTTGTAATCGTCAGCGTACAGTCGGGGTCGCCGACAAACGCAACCGAATAATCCGCACCTTCGGCGAGCACCGGCGATATGGCTGTCGTGCCATCAGCGGCGAATATCTGCGCCGTGAAATTCGCGGGCGCTGCATCGCAGGTACCGCCATCCGCCTGGTTCGGCAGCACGTCATACAGCGTCAGGTTGTAGGCCGGCGAGTCGCCGGTGTTGTGCACGTTCAGCGTAAAGTTGCCCGGCACGCCAAGCTGCATTTGCGGTGGGCCGGATTTTTCCAGGGTGAGCTCGTCGGGTCCGACAATCGTCATGGCAGCCGTCGTGCCCGGATCCCCCGGCAGTACGGTTGCGGGTGCGTTGTCCAGGCGGTTGTAGGTATAGGCTGCCGTGTTCGTAAAGTTCAGTCCGCTGACGTTGCTTGCCGTGTCGTCGAGGCGCACCGTGATATCGAGCACGACCTGCTGGCCGATCGGGATGTCGATGCCGTTCGTTACGTCTTCGATGACGAGATTGGTCGCATCGCCCGTGTTCTCGGGCGCGAAAACACCGGGGCCTGAGACCTGCGTGACCGCGACGTAGCTCATGTTCGCGGCGGACGCGCCGAGATCGTCGAGTATGCGCACGTCGTATATCGGTACCGGATGTGGCGTGCCCGGCACGGTAATCCGGTAACGGAATTCTTCACCGATAGCCGCCGTCGCCTGCGTGTTCGCTTTTACCAGCGCCGCGGGGGGTCCGACCGGGTACGGCGTTCCGTCTGCGGTAGCAGGACCGTAGCAGTAGTCATCAGGCTGCGTGACGTTCGGGCAGCCGGCGCCGGTACGCTCGTAGACGTCGACGGTATCGCGCGAGGTCCAGTCGACCCAGACAATATTGGTGAGTGCGATGTTCTCGTCGGCCGGTTGATCCAGGCGTACCCGGTAGGTGACTTCGAGCGTCGCACCCGGTGCGATATCGAGGCTGCCGTCGTTGTTACCGGCGCCCCAGAGCAACGGCCCATCCGGTGCACCGGTGGGAATGCCGACGAAACCGGCGACGGGGACTCCGTCAATTTGTGCGGTTGGCGTGTACGAGACGTCAAGTGTCAGTTCTGGCGGCAGCGTGTCGGTGATATTCGTGTCGTACGCGATGGCATTGCCAGGGTTCGGGATGGTCAGCACGTACTGCACGAGGTCGCCAAGGGCGATCGGGTCGCCGGGCTGTTTGCCCGGTGTCACATTGCTGATCGCCTTGGCGGCGGTCAGCGAAGGTTCCGTTGCCTGGATGGCAGCCGTCGTATCGTTCAACGCCTCCTGCAGGTTCGTATCGCCGTTTTCAAAGTACAGCGTCGCGGAGTTTTGCAGGGTGCTGCCGACGTTCGTATCCAGATCATTATTGAGGCGAGCGCGGTAGCTGATGCGGATATACGGATTGATGTCCTGCACCGCAGTGTCGTCTTCGGTTTCGGTCGTGACCGAGCCGATATCCCAGCTGATATTGTTTGCGGCGCCATCGGCGGGGACCGCGTTGAATGCTGCAACGTCTGGTGCCTGGCCGTTGATGCTGGCAATGCCGGCGAACTCGTAGGTGACATCGAAATCGGCGTTATCGGCGAGCACGTAACTCGCGTTGCCGAATGCCAGGTTGTCGTCGAGCGACACCGTGTTGCTCACGCCCTCCGGCAGGTTCAGCAGCACTTCGAATGCCTTGTGCGCACCAATCTCCGGCGCCATCGCCGGGTCGAGGTCGGTCTTGTCGATGGTCAACGGCGTTACATAAACCGAGTCACTTGCTTCTGCTTCGTAATTGTTCAGCGTGTCTGCGGCATTCGGCAGCGCGCCAATGCGCATACCATCGACGTCTCCGTTCACACCGATCGTGCCACCCGTGTTCAGTGCCGTGTTTTGATCCGGCAGGGACGTCCAGTCGGCTTCAATCGTGTTCTCGAGCACCTGCAGTGGTTCGACATCGGCGCCGACTTCGACGACAAACGTAAAGCTGACCGTGGCTCCGGGAGCGATCGCGTAGCCGGGGTCATAGCTGAACAGCGGACTGTCGGGCCCGTACGTTGTCGTATCGACGTTCGGCGGGTTCGTGCCCGCAACGTCGCCAATGTAGGTCAGGTCGACACCCGTCAGGTCGTCAAGGAAGCGCGGGTTGTACGCAGTCGCCGTGCCGTTGTTAGTGGCGGTGACGGTGACCGTCAGGCGATCGCTGGCGTCCGTCTCATCGACTGAAAATTCTTTCGTCAACTCAAGAAGTGGTTCTGAAATGACGACCTCGGCCGCGTCGAAGTCGATGACGACGGTATTCGAGGCCTGGTCCACGTAGCTGACGTAGGTTTGCGTGTAGGTACCACCGTTGCCGATAACGTAGCCGTCTCTGCTCGCGTCAACGTTCTCGATGCGGGCAATGAACTGGATACCGAAATCGAAACGGCGATCGGTTCGCGGTGACTGCGTTACCGTCTGGTTACCGAAACTCCACTGGACTTCCGTATCGGTACAGGTGGGCGTAAACGTGCCACCTGGCATAAAGCCGGCCCCGTCGTAGGGCGGTGCGTCCAGGTTAATGTCCGGCGCATCGGTACAGCGCATGCCCGCCGGAAGTTCGTCACGAATGGTAAAATTGCGCAGCTGTGCAACCGGGATCAGGGTGCGCAACTCGAATTCCAGTTCTTCACCGATTGAAACCGGCTGCGGGCCGGTCACGACGGCCGGTGTATTCGACAACCTGAGGATTGTTTTCGGCTCCACTTCGACCGGAATGATCTGGATCGTTGCATCGCCTGGCGCCGACACGTATTGACGGGCACCGCCGATCTCGCCGTTCGCGCCGAGCGGATTGGTCTGGCTGCCGGATGCGCCTTCGAGGCTGTCATAGCTTGCGACGGCCGAGTTGGTCAGCATCTGCAGCGGTGATACATCGTCGTACGGGTCAACGCGGTAATAGAAAACCACGCTGTCGCCCGCATCGATGCGCAGCAACGGGTCGCTGTGCGTGTAGTCGGTGATGATCTGCGCCGGCGTACCATTCAGGAAAATATTGTCCGGCACGATCTGGCCTTCGCCGGCCGCCTCGTCAATTTCGGCGTTGCCGTCGTTGTCGAGGCCATCGGTCTCGAGCGGATCGACGATAACGAGATCGGACGGGTCGGTGTCGGTGGTGACGGTGACGTCATACGCAGGCGCGCGGTTCACACCACCAGCAGCCGCTTCGTTGGCAACCGTTACGCGATAGATATAGGTGTCGTACGCATCGCCGTCATCGGCGAGCGGAACGAAGTTGCTACAGGCCGGTCCGGCGCCATAAATGGTTTCGTTGCAGACTTCCTGCACCACGGTCAGCCGTGGCTCGGTCACGGCCAGGTCAACGCGACGACGGAATTCGGGTGGGTAGCCGAAGGTATTCGGATCGAGATCGTAGATCTGTTCCGCGCCGGTCAACTGGTTCAAAAAGACCGCCTGGAAATTCGACGTCAGTACGTTTCTTGACTGTGCGGCGTGCACATTCGGCGGCGCACGCTGGTCCTGCGGGTCGTTGAGCAGCCGCGTCGTTACGTCGACGCGGAACCAATGGTCTTTTTCGAAGATACGTTCGTTGACGACGTCCGAGTTATGGGTCCAGTCGAATGCCGCCTCATCGAGCGGCAACGGCGGAGGATTCAGTACCGCGTTCTTGATCTCGGGTGTGCTGTAACCCGGCGCGAACGGATCGGTGGATGAAATGTAACCCTGGCCGTCGGGAATATTGTCGATAACCTGTATGTCCTGGACGGCGATGTAGTCGAAGCCCAGGGTTTCGAAACCGAACCAGCCGCCGGACTCGATATGGAACTCGCATTCCTCACCGATCTGGATCAAAGCATCGGGGCTGCCCGGGGGCGGATTGTTTTCGGTACAGATGCCCTGTTGCGTCTTGACCAGGTTGTAGCCGACGACCCGGGACCAGAGCGTATCGACCGTGTAGTCGTTGGCTCGCGGCAATACACCGTCACCTCGATTGGTCGGCGCCGGGAACGTGAGCAGCGTACCGTCGGAGAGCGTGATTTCACCGATTACATCGACCCGGTAGGTCAGGTCATCGTCAATCGCACCCGGATTCTTGACGACCTCGAAATCCAGGCTGCGGGTCGAGTGCGGACCGATGCGACCCGGGCTGCAGCGATAGACTGTCGCCGATGTCGGCAGTACCACAGGATCTGTCCAGACGGGCTGCGGCGGCGGGTTCGTCTCGAGCGTACAGCTGCCGGGCGCGGTCTGTACCGTCATCGCCTCGCCAAAGGTCACGTAGGCGAAGTAGTTGTCGGCATCGTGGCCGCCGTTGTTGTTGAGATCGACCCTGAGTGGGAGTACGTCCGTATTGGTCAGGATGAAGATCAGTTCGCCGCCCGTGTTGTCGGGGTCGATGTCTTCAGGTTCCGCCGTGTCCGTCGAATTGAATAGTTCGTTGTGCACGGTGCCCGGGTTGCAAAACTCTTCGAACCAGACTTCCAGCTCGTTCTGGATATCGAAAGTCTCGGTCGGGTCGGTGTTCGCCGGGGTGCTGCCGGGGCTTTCGACGCGAACGTCGAGGTACGCCTCGCGGTCGTAATACTGGGGATCGATCAGCACTGCGCCAAAGATGACGGTCAGCGTATCGCCGTTGCGCAGCATGTGTTTCTGGTCGGGAAATTCGGCGTTGGTGGTGCTGCTCGTCACCAGGAACTCGGGCTCAGTATTATCGAGCGGATTGGCCGGCAGAGCCGGGTTGGTCCACACGATCGTATCGAGCATGCCGGGATAGGCATTGCCGTAGGCAGGCGTGACCGTTGCTGTTGGTACGAAGGTCGCGTCAACGACATACTCGACAGGCAGCAGATTTCTGAGTTTGAGCCCGTCGACTAAGTCGCCCTTGATCGTACCGCCGGAATTGTTCGTAATGCGGATGCGTACCCGGCCCCTGCTGCCGATCGGCTGAGTGCTCGAGTTGGCGCCGATAAAGTCCACATCGAAATCGAGGTCCTGGTCGGACAAGGTGTTGAGGTTGGCATTATCGAGCAGCGCCATTTGCCCCGTTGATGTCGCGTTCAAACCACCGGGAGGTGCTTCGACTTCGCAGCCCCACTCGGCCGAGGTCACCGTGTTCGTCCGGTTCGTGCAGGAGTCGGTTACACGACCGACGAGATAGAAGGAATTGGTGCCGCCCGCCGGCGCCGCTATGTACGGATTCGGGCCGCCACCGAACAGGCCTGCAACGTTGACGTTGTTGACCTGTGTTACGCCACCCACTGAGCTACAGTCTCCGGGACCGCCGGTATTCGTTGCGACCGCATTCGCATCTGCGCCACTGTCACAAATGTAGTCGATGACATAGTTGCCGGGATTCATCACGTCGCTGAATGTGAAATCCTGCAGATCTGCATCGCCGTTGTTCTGCACCTGGATGCGCCAGATGACATCGTCACCCTCGTGCCCGTAAACGGTATCGGTGTAGCTGCCGGTGCCCTGGCCAGCGTCGACGTTGCGCCCGGTCTTGATGATGTTGAGTTCGGGTTCGTCCAGCGGCAACACCCCGGGCCCGGTTTCACTGGTGTGGCGATAGCTGGTTTCGCAACTCGGTGCGAATTCGATCTCGGCAGCGATCGTGCGATCGGCCCCGACCAGGCCTTCTTCGCCGACTGATGCATGGCGACGAACCTGGAACTGGACCGTCAAGGTTCGCGAGTTGCCAATACCGTTGGGGGCTGTTTCGAGTTCGAACGCGTTACTGAGTGTCCAGGTAAGGTTTGACCCTGCCGCGCCGCTGACTACGGGTTCTACTGCCGGCGGAGTCGCCTGGTTGCTTGCGGAGAACGTCGTTGTACCAGGAACGTAGGTGAGGCCGGATGCTGCAAGGTCTTCGCGAATGACGATGTCGGTGAAGTCTGCATCGTCCGCGTTGCGATACGGATTCTCGATTTCAATCCGGACCGTACCGGTGCCGCACAGCTCGCAGAAGCTGACCGAGAAATCGTGGTTGATAATGTTCGCTGTTGGCAGGTCCGCCGGACAATTCGGCGGCACCTGGGCCGCTGCATTTTCGCTTGCGGCGAACAGTGCAAGGGCGACCAGCAAAGACGCACACCACGAGCGCAGACGCCGCCCACTGGGTGCGGCACCGAAACCCGGATTTCGTGCGGATTCGTGCGAGTAGGCCATTGTCAGCTGCTATGCATCCCTTGCTTGGCTCGTGCACGGCGACTACTCGATGGATTCTCGAATCTCGAGCAGTCCCGCTGCCTGGGAGCCCCTTCCCTTTCGGCCGGTAACTTTGCGACACCGCCTCTGGTGCGGGCGAAGTGGTGCTGCCTTTTGTCTAGTCGAAACGCGACTATGGCGCATCGCATGAAAAGGGATGTTGACCTGCTTCACAGCTTCGAAAGCCTGCGTCGGCAGACGGCGACAAGCGTGAAACACACAGCATTCGCGGTGTCGGGCGAGGAGGGTATAAGCCGCGGTTGCCGCTTATGTAAGGTGAATACGCATGATGCCAATCGCCGCGGCGTATCGCTGCTTATGTCAACTTCATCGCGGCAGGATGCCGCTCCTACGGTCAAGCGGGACCGGGTTACGTTTTCTTATTGACGACGCTGAACCAAACTATGCGGTGGGCAGGAAGTCGATCGGATAGATGATCGTCATCGCAACGATGTCTTCTTTCGCGCCGAAGTCGAAGCTGCGAATGCGCTCGACAACCTGCTCTGCGAGCGCAGGCGCATCCATATCCGAGGACTGCAGCGCGCACATTGACACCGTGCCATCGGGTTCTATGGTCAGGCGTAAAATAATCTGGCCACGCAACGTCGGGTCTTTGCGCAGCTCACGGTTGTACAGGCGGTATAGCGCGGACTTGTAGCGGTCAAACACGATCTGAATTTCTTCGTCGGTGCGTCCGGCATTCGATCCGGCGCTGAGTGGCCGGTCCGGTCCTTCCGCGCCGCCAATGGAACTGGCGACGCGCGTTACCGCCACGCTATCCAGTGCCTGGCCACCACCGCCAACGTCGCGACTGATATCCGCGAGATTGATGCCGCCGCTGGAGCCCGGTGCCGATGTTGCAACCATCATACGTTCCGGCCGGCCAGTCGCATCTTCTCCGGCGGTCGTAAGGCGCGCCTGGGAGCCGAGGTGAGCGTTCGTCTTCATGTTCGCGCGACTTGCAAAGCTGTCGCGAAACGCGAGTATGCCCTTGGTCTTGACCTGCTCGCGGGTTTCTTCCTGCGCCACCGCCGCGGCTTTTTCAGCAACCTCCGGTAGCGGCACCACTTCTGGAGTCACTTCCGGCGGCTTCTCTTCCGCGAGCATGGGTTCTGGCTCGGGCAAGGGCACGTCGGGTTCGACAATCTCGGGCTCGGGTTCCGCCGCCTGCACAGGTGGCGGTGGAGGTGGCGGCAATTCCTTGCGCACGAGGCTAACAACCCGTTCCGGTATCTCGTTTACATGGGACCGTTCCGGCGTCGGCAGGACGATCTCACCCACCAGCCAGCCAAGCAGGATCGAACAGAGGAGCGTCGCGGCCAGGGAGTGACGGAACCGCTGGTCCTCTTCGAAGCCGCGCGCCCACGGCATGACCATCGCGCGGGCGGGCAGGTCGTCCGGTTCGCGCTCGACTTCCCATTCATTGCGTTGATTCTCGACAATCTCGATCGCTTCAAGCAATTCGTAGTGCACGCGATCGAGCTGGTCATTTTTGCCGGCGATTTTCTCAATAAGCGCCGCCTGCCGCTCCTCGAGGAGTCGCACATCGCCGGAGTATTTCTCGATATTGCCTCGGGCAACAGCGAGTTGCTCCGCTGCAGCGGTCCTGGTTTTTCCTGCACCCCAGAACAGATCGGCATCGCCGGCCTCATCGAGATCCTCAAGCGATTCGCAAACCAGGGATAATGTCTGGTAAGTCTCTTTCCTGGCAGCAAATTCCGCGTGTTCTTCGTTGACCTCACTCAACTCCCACTCGAGCGCAGCCAGTTCCTGCTCGGCCTCTTCGAGTTTCAGCTCCAGCGCGCGCTGTTCGGCTTCGGTGAGTGCTTGCGCTTCTTCAGCAACGATTGATAGCTGCTCCTCTGTGCCCGACGATTGCTGTTCGCCGTCGGCAGACGCAGGCTTTACATCCTGTTCTGGCGTGGGCTGTCCGTCCTCGGCAGATGCGCACTGTTCGTCCCGGGAAAGCGTGGACTGCTCGTCGTCGGCCGACGCGCACTCGTCGTCCTGGACGGGCACAGGCTCTGCATTTTCGGCAGAGGCATGATCTTCATTCCGGGCAGGTGTGTACTGCTCGCCGTCGGCAGCTGCAAGTACTTCGGCTTCGTTCAGCTCGCCCGAAGGTTCCTCAGTCTCGTCCATGACTTTGTTGTCCATTGACTTAACAGGCCTAGTACGCGGCCGCTACCCGCGACTCTTTCTGGGTGACGGCGAGTGATACATTCTCGTACCCCTGATCGGTGCAGGTTGACATGATCTTGCGCACAACGACGAATGGCACCGACTTGTCGGCAAGTACGGTAACCTCCTGGCTTTCCGCCACCAACGCCGTATTCAGGCCGACAATATTTTCTTTCAATAGTGCCAGTTCCGCGGCGATCGGTTCGATTGTCGCGGCCTCGCTCTCGAGTATGTCAGCAACATTGGTGACGGCGCGGCCCTGTACCAGAACCTGGTCGGGGCTTACGAATATGACTACGGTTTCACGCGGCTTGGACTCAACACGCGACTCCGGTAACGTCATGTTCTTGGGCGCGTCCATGATCTCGACAGAACCCGAGTTTACGAGCAGGAAGAATACAAGAATTGTGAACACGTCCATGAGTGACGTCAGGTTCATCTTCGCAATCTTCGTGCGATTACGCGCCATTCGTTTGATGCGGCGCGTATTCCTCACGGTGCGTCTCCGACGGAAATGTCCGTAAACAGGGCCAGCAGCTCATACTCTTCTTCAGATCCTTCCACCGGCATTTCCACGCTGCGCACGATATCCATGACCTGGATCAGATAATCGTAAGGAATCTGGGCTTCCATCAGCACCGACGCATTGTCGAGCTCGGGATACTCCTGCTTGAGCGAGTAGACAAACTCCGCAAGCGTGTCGAGATCGTATTCCTCATCCTTCTTGGGGATTGAGGCGATGATGTCGGTGCCATTGCTGATTTCGATGCCCACCTCGCGCACAATAACTTCCACGCGAAATGTATCGAGGTTCGATGAAGGCCCACCTGCTGAGCTCGGCAGATCAAGCTCGACGATCGTCATGCGCGAGAAGACTGCTGTGATCAACAGGAACGGCACAAGTACCACCATCAGGTTGAGAAAGGTGGTTACATCGATCTCGTGCGCGTCACCCTTGGTACGGCGCTTGTAGTGGTGCCGCCTGGCCATCGTGCTTACGCCTCTGCGACTGTACGCTTGGCCCGTTTGGAAAATACGTTCAGGGCTTTGACTGTTGCCATTTCAAGGCTGTCAACGATGTCACCTGTCTTGCTGGTCAGGATAGCGTGCACGACCAGCAACGGGATGGCGACCATCAGGCCGAATGCGGTCGTGTTCATCGCGACCGAAATACTTGCTGAGAGCAAGTCGGCTTTCTCGGCCGGGTTCGCGTTAGCGACGGCGGTAAACGCCTGAATCAGGCCCATGATGGTGCCGAGCAGGCCGAGCAATGTCGCGATGCTTGAGGCCAGCGCCACGTACGGCGTGCGCTTCTCGAGCCGTGGCACGATTTCCATCA
Source organism: Proteobacteria bacterium UBA1844 (assembly GCA_002338615.1). Classification (GTDB taxonomy): domain Bacteria; phylum Pseudomonadota; class Gammaproteobacteria; order Steroidobacterales; family Woeseiaceae; genus UBA1847. The sequence continues at coordinate 18,927 of DDIS01000177.1, forward strand.
TGCTTTCTTCCATCGCGATTTCGATATCTTCGCGACGGCGGACAGCGCCTTGCAGCGACAGGCCCATGTTGAGTACCTGCGAGATTGTTGACTGGTCTTCGCCAGTCATCTTGCGTGCTTCGTCGAACTCACCATTGGACAGCAGTGGCTGCACCTTCTGCCACACGGCCTGGTTTTTGTTCGTCACGAGTGCGAGTGTTACATAGCGTTCGATTGCAATCGCGAGCCCGATGGCGAACACCACCAGTATCGGATACATGAACAACCCACCCGATGAAAAGAATCCTACAATCGAATAGAGAAGGTCCATTTCCAGTTCCTTATTTGACAGAATGTCCTGAGCCAAGCCTCAGACAAGTGCAGAGAATAGTCGCGGATTACAGACAGCGATGTGATATAGCGCACGTTCAAGGAGGGTCGCTGGAAAAAGAAATTCGCTTTGAGTGCAGAGGCTTAGCGGCTTTGTTGCTGAGAGCCATACTGGGCGCGGGAGGTGAGGCTGCCTGGGATGGACAATGATCCGGGAAGCTCGGCTGCCTGACTGCCTGGGCAACAAAAAAGGGCAAGACCAACAGGTCTCGCCCTTTCTGGCCTCAACTCCGAAAGAGTGTGCGGCTGGCCTGCAATGACTGCATTGCAGGCCGAATCGCGCTGCTTAAACCGCTACGATATTCTCTGCCTGAGGACCCTTCTGGCCCTGGGTAAGAGTGAACTCGACTTTTTGGCCCTCGGCCAGGGTTTTGTGCCCATCGCCTGTAATAGCGCTGAAATGTGCAAAAACGTCGGGGCCAGATTCTTGCTCGATAAAGCCAAATCCTTTGGCATCATTAAACCATTTAACGGTTCCGGTAGTAGACATAGTCTTAATCCTGTTTATTCAAGAGTATTGGGAGCCTTCGTGTGAAGGCAATATTGCTGGAAGCGCTACTATTACTTATGAAAAACAGGACGAGGCGTTACAGAAAGACTTCGAAATGAGGTACATAAATATCAGACGTACTTTCAAGCTGGGTGAAGCATAACAGCTTTACCCTGTCGTAAATGGGCATTTGCAAGCCGTTTCGCCGCTGGTTTGGCGGTATTATTGTCGTTTGCTCGATAAACTAGCCGGTATGGGACAATTGGAACCAAGACAAGTCGTGAAGAACTGGGTAGCGGCGTTCAATCGTGGTGATGCGGATGAACTGGCAAGTTTTTATTCTGACGATGCAGTTAATCACCAGGTTGTGCAGGATCCGGTAGCAGGACGCAATGCGATTCGGGAAATGTTTGCGCGCGAGTTTGGTCGCGCCACGATGGTTTGCCAGATAGAGAATATCTTTCAGGATGGGGAGTGGGCGATTCTTGAATGGAAGGATCCAAAGGGACTACGTGGTTGCGGATTCTTCAATATCGTTAACAACCTGATCGTTTTTCAGCGCGGCTATTTCAACGAGCTCTCATTCTTACGTCAGCAAGGATTGCCGCTGCCAATCGAGTAATAATCGAACCGTTCCATTCGATCGCAGGTGTTCGGCAGTGGTGACTTTGAGCGCTTGATTTGAGAGTGGCTGGATTAGCCGCACGGGACACTAGCTGCCGGAGCGGATCTCGTAGAACCGCAGCTCGCGCAAAAAGACTTCTTTGTCGACCGGACGAGCTCGATCGTCCAGTGTGTCGGACAGGCTGATTGCCTCGCCAAGCTCCGAGGATTTCCATGGCACGATGACCAGCGCCTTTGGTGCTTCCTCATTGCCGAGAATCGACATACCGGACATCGCCTTCGGGCTGTCTATACCGTCGCCGTTCGGCGTTTTCTCGGCCGTCGCTTCCGTTACCGGGGATTCAGTGACCTCAGTCGTATCGTTCGCATCGCTTGCCGGCTCTTCCGCCACAACGATCTGGGGCAGAAACAACACGACGCCGGAAATAAGTAGAGACTTCAGCATGACCGTTCCTATTGATTCATCCGGTTACGAATATCGGCAACCCACATGGATGCTTCCTCGTCGCTCTTCACCGTCGCAAGATAAGCCTCGTAGTTATCAAGTGCACAGGACAGGTCGGCAAGGTACAGATCGCAAAGGATGGCAAGATTTCTGCGCGCGAAATGATAGCCCGGGTAAATTTGCAGCGCTGCTTCGTAGCTCTTGCGAGCTTCGGCAAAGCGTCCGCGCTCACGGTAGACTATACCGAGTTCATTGTAGGCAATCGGGTGCGCCGGGTTGAGTGCCAGCGCGGCCTGCAGGCTTTGTTCAGCACGATCGAGATCGCCCCCCTGGTGATAGGCAATGCCAAGGTCGATGCGCGGTGCACTGAGTTCGGGCGCGGCAGCCGCAACCGATTCCAGTAGTGCCACACCTTCGGCATTGCGGCCCTGTTCAAGCAGTGACAGTGCGTGCTGGTAATCCGCACGGACATCATTGCTGACGCGCGCTTCCTCCGTGATCGTAAATCCGACCGCATCCTGGATTTCAAGGTGCGCCGTACTGCGCGGCTGTTGCGGACTCGTGGCGCAGGCACATAGCGCAGAGGCAAGCCCCGCCAGCAACAGGAAGCGAAACGTCGTGTGCATCCGCAGAAGCGCCATCCTGGCGCGATCCATCCTGAATCGTGACTGGCAGCCGCTCCTGCGAGCTTGTGTTGGATTCATTGTCATAGTCGGATTACCGCGTCTCATATGCCGCGGAGTGTTCCCACTCTGCTTCGGTTTCTGCCGGTGCTTGCGACTCGTCCTGCGCGACGTCCGGGTTCGGCACTTCCTCGACACCAATAGGCGGTGCGCCCGGCATGCGATACGCGTACGAATCGATGGAACCGACATAGCCTTCACTGATCTCGCTTTTCGCGTAGCGGCCCGGCATCAGGTCGGCAAGTTTGTCGAGGCTCTGTTGCACCCAGGGGTTGTAGACGCCCGCAGCAAGTAACTCGAAGTTCTGCTCGTGCACGCCAATGGCCTTCTCTTCGAAGGGGTATGCCTCTTCCTCGATAACCATCTCGTAGTCGGTTTTTTCGGCACTTGTGAGGCCGGCCGGCCGCTCCGAGTTAATCAGCGCGTTGCTGAATTCGAGATAAGTCTCGGCGATGTAGAACGTCGCTGCAGCGGTGACATCGGCAACTTCGTAGTCGACCAGTTTTTCAAGCGACGCCATGGCCGTGTCCATGCGCTGTTGCTTTTCGGCGAGGCTTTTCTCAAACGGCTGATCAAGCGGCAGTTGTGCAAAGCGATCGAAATCCTGTTGTGCGAGCACGAGCGCCGCTTTGGATGCCAGGAAGCGGCTGCGATCCGTACGGTCACCGCCGGAATCGCGATCGGTCGCGACAATAGCGGCGAGTTCCGCGTTGTAACGAGTGTAGTCACTCTCCTGCTTGAATAATTCAGACAAGCGGGTTCGCGTTTCCATAGCGATGTCGAGCGGGCGTGGATACAGGCTCACGTACTGGTCGTATACACGAATCGCTTCGGCCGTGACCTTTACTTCGTCGTACAGCTCGCCCGCCGTCAGCATCGCCTGGCGACTGAGTTCCGGATCGCTTGCTTCGGCTGCAATACGTTCGTACTCGACAGCCGAGCGTTCAATCTGTCCGGCTTTGCGGTAAACCGTGGCAAGTTGCTTGGTTGCCTCGGTCTCGAGTTCGTGGTCCGGATTGTTGATCCGGAACTCCTCGAGAACCGTCGATGCCATTGCCCAGTCCTCGAGTTTCATCAATGCGGCAGCACCATCGTACTCAGCCGCGGTGCGAATCGACGAGGTCGGTGCGACGTCCTTGATGCGCAGGAAGTGATTTGCAGCCGTCCGGTAATCTCCGAGCAGGTTCGCTTGCTCACCCTGCTTGTAGATGGCGGCGGCCAGGCCATCGATTATGGCGGGACGGGTTTCGTCATCGGCCGGTGTCAGCGCGAGTACATTCTGGTAAGCAAATTCGGCATCTACGTAGCGGGCAAGATCGATGGACGAATGTCCAATCACAGCCCAGGCTGAACGCAACAGGTCCTGGTCCGCCGACGGGTAACGGTCGATCAGCTTCTGTGCCGAGTCAATCGCGACCGTGAATTCCTGCATGTCGTAAAGATCATCGGCCGCGGCGCCAAGCACAACGGCGGCCTGCGGATGGTCGCGAAAGCTGTCAGCGAAACGTAAAGAGCTGGCGACCGTGGCCTGCTTGACAATGAGCTGGTTCGCGCCCGTGGCCGCCTCGAGTTCCGATCGATAAGCGTACACAGCCGCATAACCCGCCGCAGCAGCCTGCTCGTGCGGTGCGTAGGCATAAGCTGTTTGCTCGTAGGCGCGCGCAGCCTCGCCGAAGTTTTCGTTCTCCAGCAACAGGTCGGCGAGCTGGTAGTTGATCTGCGGTGAATCGTCATCGGCCGGGAACGACGCCAGGAACTCACCGTACCAGCGCTCTGCCTCCAGAAAATGTTCCGGTCGCTCGTCGGCCAGTTCCTCGTCCTGGTAGAGCGCGTGGTAGTGATTGGCAAGGTCCGTCAGGTTCACCTTCAACATCGCGACGGCTTCCGGCGCCTCGTCGATGTTGAAGTACTGCCAGTATTCCGCGGAGCGAGCGTAGCGTGATGCGAATTCCTTTTTCGATTCGACCACGAGCTGCGGGAAGCCGGCCTCACCGTATATCTCGATGACACGCTGGTTAAAGCGCGGCGCTACCCTGTGAAAGGGATTCAGGTCCGTGAAGGACTTGTACACCGCCGCCGCATCTTCGTAACGCAGCTTCGAGAAATAGAACTCGCCGAGATTGCCGTAAATCTTGTCAGCGTAGCTGCGCTGGCCACGTTCGGCAAAGTACTCGTCAACAACCTCGGGCCCGCCGAGGTTCGAGAAACTCAGGCTGATAACGCGAAACGTGTCGGCAATCCGGTGTTCCTCGTTTTCGTCGAGCAGCTTGTCGAAGTCGTAGCCGATCGACTCACGATGATCGAGCATCGCAACGTAATTGTTGAGCGCCTGCTCGTAAAGTTCCTGCTTGTACAAGGTCCAGCCCATCTTGTACAAGGCGAGTTCGAAGTAGTACGAGTCGTCGCCCATGCCGATGATTGCGCCGTAGGCATCTTCGGCATCCAGGTAGTTCTTGCGCACGAAGTAGTATTCGCCGCGCCGAAACTGCACCTCATCGATAAATTTCGAGTAAGGGTATTCCGTGATCAGCCGGTTCATGACCTCCATGGCGTCATCGGGCTGGCCGATTTCGTCGTAGGCACGCGACATCTGGTACAGGACCTGGTCGTTGCGCTCGTAGTCCGGGTAGTTTGCGAGAATCTTCTGGTAGGTCTTGATCGCTTCGCGTGGACCGGACGGCACGGATTCAGCCGTCAGTTCGGCGAGGCCGGTATCCTGTGCTGCATCGGTCGCGAGCAGCTGTTCCCGCTCGCTGGCTCGTTGCTCAAATGCGTGGTCGGATTCACGGTCGGCCTGGGTCATGGCCGAAGGTGCAGTGCCGGGTGCTTCGACGCGCGCTGCCGCCTGCGGTTTCGCGGCAACCGGTGCCCGCATTTCGATGATGTCGGTCTTGCCGCCAAGCACGCCGTATTCCTGCTCGACCTGCAAATCGGCGAGGCGCCGCATGGCTTCCGGTGTCAGCGAGCTTTCCGGCGTCTTCTCGAGGTAATTGCGATAGCTTTCTGCGGCGCGCTCGAGGCTGTCGTCGAGATACACCTCGTCCACATCGGGTGCGACCTGGTGCAATTCGGCAAGCGTGCCTTGCTGCGGCGCGGTGGAGCAGGCGCCGAGCAAAAGTGCCACGCAGCCAATAAAAAGTGCTTGCCGGCTGTTCATTGCAAAACACTCCGTGCCTGCGCCTGGGTTGCACGGTCGTAGCTGTCAGCCAGCGCAAAGCGGGCTTTTTCCCGGTAGTTCTCAAGACGGGACCGGCGCGCGACGAGTTCGTCGATCGCGAACAATTCGAGTTCGTGACCCTGCCGTTTCATCAGGCTCTCGACCCGTACGATCGAGTCTTGCACCTCGGTACGCAGCTGCCGGATTGGCGTGTCGTAACCAACATAACTGTGCGTCGCGGCTTGCCGCGAGCGCACGAATTCGTCGTATTCAGCCTGTGCCGTTGCCATTGCGGCGTCCAGGTTGCGCAAATTGCGATCGAACTCGGTCAGGCGTTCGTGGTACTCGGTGTTGAGCGTCCAGACCAGCAGACCACGGAGACGCTGGATACGTTCCAGCAGCATTTTCTCGGACGTTCTGAGTTCGCCGCCGCCGAAGCGCGACTCCATGGCATCGAGCTGGTTCAGAAGGTCCTGTTCCTCGCGGGTGGCGAGAAATTCGGGACGCGGTGTCGTCAGAAGATCGTCGCGACGCTTGACTAGCATCTTGTGTTGTTCGATGCGCAGGCGAAAGCGTGAATCCAGTTCGCGGAACTCCGTATCAATCTCCGGCAGCAGCGGCGTGTAATGCTCACTGCGGATCTCGACCATATCGTCGAACGCGTCGAAGCTGCTTTGCCAGCTGACGAGTTTGCGATGCAGGTCTGCGAGGTCGAGATAATTCTGCAGAACGGTCTGGAAATCGTTGCTCGCGAGCAGCTGCATCAGGTAGTAGGTTTCGGGTGTTTGTGGTAACGACCGCAGGCGAATCACCCAGTCCTTGTTCTGGCGGATTTCTTCACGTACCAGCGCGTCCAGAAAACGGCCATCACGGATGCTTTCGATTGAGCCATTCAGCTTTTCGACTTCGGTGCCAAACGCGTCCAGCGCCTGGCCGTAGTAGACGGCCGCGCGACCATGGATATCGAGTTTGCCGTAGGCGTACGGCAGCGCGAGCATTGCTTCCTGGGTTGCGGCGTCAGTTACTTCGCGCTGCGCCAAAATGCTCCAGGGCACCACCGCGCGTGCGTAGTGTTCACCGGACATGTTCGCCCAGCCGGCGCTAAGCAATGCCTGGTTGGAAAAGGGACCGTCCAGGCGGACACGGTCGAGGAATTGTGCAGATGTCGTGTAGTCGCCACCTTCGAGCAACAGCGTACCCAGCACCAGGTTGGCTTTGTCGCGAATAGCGAGGTCGGCAGGATCGCTGGTTTCGAAACGACCGGCACGATCCAGCTGCTCGATCGCGAGTTGTCGCTCGCCAGCCTGCAGATGGGCAATGCCTAGGTTGTACGCGGCGAACGCGCCGTAACTTTTCGAATCCTGTAAACGTTTGAACGTGTCGAACGCGTCCGCCGGCCGGTCAAGGGCGAGATAAATATTGGCGCGCAGGAACTCAATGTCGTCGCGGATCTGTTCGGGAACCTTGCCTTCGATACGGGAGAGCGCAAGCAGCGCATCCTCCATCTGACCTTTCTGGAATTGAATGCGCGCCAGCCGATAGGCCGCATCGTTACGCACCTCGTCGTCAACCGCACCCTCGAGCACCGCGGTGATGGCGCGACCGGCGCGCTGGTGCATGCGATAACGCAGTTCAAAGTCACCGAGTGAAAACTCGGCATCGTCCATGTACGGGTACAAGGTATCCCGCTCCGGCTCGTCGACCTCGTCATGCTGGAGGACTTCGGCATCGAGGCGTTCCAGTGCTTCGAAATACAGGCCCTGGTGGGCGTAGTAGAGCGCCTCACCGAAATACAGGTCTTTCAGTTCTTCACTGTGACAGGGGCCAGTCGCCAGTGACGCCCACACGAGGAGCCCCGTCGCCGTAAACGGCGCACGATTCATGAATCACCAGTCCCCGACAAGAATCGGGCTGCCACCGAGAGACGGTCCGGCGAGTGTTATACCGAGCGCTTTGGGCGCGATACCCTTTGCGAAACTGAAGTCGTCGGTTTCGCTGAAGTCCTTGCCGTTCTTCAGCTTGCCGTGCATCGTGACCTTGAGTTGATGGTCGCCGGTCGGCACGTTGCCGGTGTACAGGCGTTGCACGCCACCTTTCTGTAGCGCCTCGAGTTCCTTGAAACTGTAGATGTGTTGCGTCGCGACTTCGCCATTGATCACCACCTGGATCGAGTCGAGACGAAAATCCTCGCTGTCATGAAACGCGACAAACAGCGCGAGCTGCGTATTGGAAGGATAGAGCAGGCGTTCTTCGAGATTGCCGAGTTCGGAGGCAATGCTCAGAACATCCGATTTTATTTCCTGTACCTGGCCGTCGAGGCTGCGTGTGTCCTCACTCGCAATCTCTTGCGCAAAGCCGGGCGCACAGACCGCACCCACGAGTATCGTAAATACCGCGAGTACCAGAAACCGCATGAATGTTGGCATCTTGACCGTCCTTTGTTCATGCCCGTAGACATCGCGCGTTCATCCACTGGGCGCGACACCGCACATGTCGGCGGTGAGCGACAAGTCTTAGGCAAAAGGGCCGGCTAATCTGTGATCCAATCCGCAAATCCGCCCGCGGGTGCCGAAAGGCAGGGAAATAGCGGGGTCCGGGGCTTATTGTCCTCGCGTTAAATAAGTGTGCGGAACCTGGCTATTGTAGCGTTTTGGCAGCTACTGGCCGCTGCCGATGTCGGTACGGTAATACATACCGTCAAACTGAATTGCTGCAATACCACCGTAGGCGGACTTAAGTGCTCGCGACAAGGTGTCGCCGGTGGCCGTTACCGCAAGAATTCGGCCGCGGGTCGTAACGAGACTGTCTTCGTCGCTCGCGGTGCCATGGTGGAATACGAGTACGCCGGGCAACGATTCGGCTGCTTCCACGCCGAGAATCGCCCGCCCCACCTCGTGCGACTCGGGGTAGCCGGACGAGGCAAGCACGACTGTCGCGGCGCTCTGGCTGCTCATGCGCACGTGTCCCGGCGTCAGCCGACCGTCGATGCAGGCTTCAATCGCTTCGTAGAAATCGCTTTCCAGCAGCGGCAGTACCACGAGTGCTTCGGGATTGCCGAAGCGTGCGTTGAACTCAAGCACCCGCAAGCCGCTGTCTGTCAGCATCAGGCCCGCGTACAGAATGCCGACGAAAGGGTTGCCCTCCCTGGCCATGCCATCGACGGTACGCTGCAGTACGTTGCTGACAACGTCTTTCATCATGCGCGAATCAAAGTCGACTGGCGGTCCAAACGCGCCCATGCCCCCGGTATTCGGGCCGCAGTCGCCGTTGCCGAGGCGCTTGTAATCGCGTACTGCGAGAAGAGGAACGACCGTACGTCCGTCTGCAAGCGCAAACAAGGATAACTCGGGCCCCTGGAGACGTTCCTCGATGATCACGGTAGAGCCCGACTCCCCGAATGCGCCGTCGATGAGGTAACTGCGCAGCGCCGCGAGCGCCTCCGCACGTGTATCGCATACGGATACGCCACGACCGCGTCGCCCGAGTCCACTGATTTTTACAACCACGCGCGGCGTGCTCATTTCGTCCAGGTAGGCCACCGCCTGCTCGTAATCCGTGAACGCGCGGTACTCGGCGGTCGGAATCGAATGTCGCTGCATGAATGCTTTCGCAAATATTTTCGACGACTCAAGGCGCGCGGCCGCCCGGGTGGGTCCGAAAATTCGGAGCCCGGATGCCTGGAATGCATCGACAACGCCGAACGCCAGCGGAAAATTTGGGCCAACCACTGTCAGGTCGATCTTGTTGTCGAGGGCGAACGCGACAATTTCCTCGGTCGACTCCTCATGGAGCGGGACATTGGTACCGATCTTTGCGGTCCCGGCGTTGCCAGGTGCAATGAACAGCCGGCCGACTTTTGGCGACTGCGCAATCTTCCAGGCAAGACAATGCTCGCGAGCACCATAACCGAGCACGAGCACGGTATGGCGTGGGTCACTATTCTTTGCAGACTGATTCATCGGTGCGCACTATGCAGTGCCGCCCGTGTGCGGTAAAGCGGGTAATACGACATTGTACAAGTGGTCGAAAGCCTTGCTTAGCCCTGGCTCCGTCCGGATGGCGCCGCTACCGTCGTTTCGCTACAGTGTTGTGTCAATGTCACCGGTCCCGGATGTAACAATGAAAAAGCTACTTGCAGCAAGCTGCGGCATTTTTTTGATGGCAACTGCCTGTGCGCAATCGAAATTGCCATTCGACGTCGAAATTGTTGCCTCATTCGATGAGCCCTGGGCACTTGCGTTTCTTCCCGACGGGCGCATGCTGGTCACCGAGAAAAAAGGCAATTTGCTGGTCGTTACACAGGATGGCGAGATATCCCGGCCTGTCCGTGGTATGCCGGATGTGGACTATGGTGGACAAGGCGGTTTTGGTGACGTCGCGGTGCACCCCGATTTCGACAACAACCGCCTCATCTACCTGAGCTACGTGGAGCCCGGTGTTGGCGATACACGCGGCGCTGCCGTCATGCGCGCTGTGCTCAATTCTACTGACTCGGGCGCCAACCTGAGCGATGCTGAAGTGATCTGGCGCCAGTACCCGAAAGTTGTCGGTCGAGGTCATTACGGACACAAGCTGCTGTTCGGCGCGGACGGTTACCTGTGGATCTCCTCCGGAGACCGGCAGAAGTTCACGCCGGCCCAGGACATGCAAGCGAATCTCGGCAAGATTCTGCGCCTCAATGACGACGGCTCGGTGCCCGATGACAATCCCTTCGTTGCCTATCGCGACGAGAATCCGTCCGTTGATGACGAAGGCGTATACGGGCAGATCTTCTCACTCGGTCATCGCAATCCGCTCGGTCTCGCCTTTGATACGCATGGGCAACTCTGGGAAATCGAAATGGGACCGAGAGGTGGCGACGAGTTGAATCGCATAGTGAGCCGTGGCAACTACGGTTACCCGATTGTTTCGAATGGCGATCACTATGACGGTCGTGAAATCCCCGACCATGATACGCACCCGGAATTCCTGCCGCCGGCGATCTCCTGGACGCCGGTGATCTCGCCGGGCGACCTGATGGTCTACAACGGCACACTGTTCCCGGACTGGCGTGGCGACTTGCTGGTCGCGGGTCTTTCAGCGCGGGCCATCATTCGGATACGCGTTGCAGGAGAGAGCGCGCAAGAGGCCGAACGCTACCCGATGGGTGCACGGATTCGCAGTGTTGCAGAAGGTCCTGACGGGGCGATCTGGGTACTGGAAGACGAAAGCGACAGCAGTGAAGGTCGACTGTTGAAGTTAACGCCGTAGGCCCCTGGATATGAGTGTAGGAATGCCTGGCTCAATTGATGACGTGCTGCGTGATGTGTTTGGCTTCCACGAATTTCGCGGGCCACAACAGGCCGTTATCGAGTCTGCAATGGCCGGCCGGGACACGTTGGTCATCATGCCAACAGGCGGTGGCAAGTCCTTGTGTTACCAGGTTCCCGCACTCCTGCGGGACGGCGTCGGGCTCGTCATCTCGCCGCTGATTGCATTGATGCAGGACCAGGTGCGGGCACTCGGCGAAGTCGGTATCGATGCGGGTTTCTTGAATTCCAGCCAGAGCGCGAATGAACAACGCGCTGTTATTGCGCGATTGAAAAGCGGCGCGCTCAAGTTGCTCTATGTAGCACCGGAGCGCCTCGCTGGCGAACACACGCGTGACCTGCTCGCCGGTGTACCCCTGTCGTTGATCGCGATCGACGAAGCACATTGCGTTTCGCAGTGGGGTCATGACTTTCGGCAGGAATACCTCGCGCTGGACCAACTCGGCGCGCTGTTTCCCGGCGTGCCGCGCATGGCACTGACTGCCACGGCGACCGAGAAAACGCGCACCGAAATTATTGCTCGTCTTGCGTTCGACAAGCCGGACATATTCGTGGCGCCGTTCGACCGACCGAACATCCGCTACCTCGTGCAGCCAAAAACCGACGCAAAGCGGCAACTGCTGCAGTTCCTGAAGGATCACCGCGGTGTGGCCGGTATTGTTTATTGCCTGTCGCGCAGGAAAACCGAAAGCACTGCCGCATGGCTGAACGATAGCGGTATGAGAGCACTGCCGTATCACGCCGGTCTGGACGCCGAAACGCGTCACGAACATCAACGTCGCTTCCTGGCTGAAGATGGCTTGATTATCGTTGCGACCATCGCATTCGGCATGGGCATCGACAAACCCGACGTGCGCTTTGTTGCGCACCTCGACCTGCCGAAAAGCCTGGAAGCCTATTACCAGGAAACCGGGCGCGCGGGACGCGACGGCCAGCCCGCGGACGCGTGGATGGTCTACGGCCTGCAGGACGTGGTGCGCCTGCGGCAAATGCTCGAGGAATCGAGCGCGGGTGAAGAACATAAACGCCATGAACGCGCGAAACTGGACGCGTTGCTGGGCTGGTGCGAGGTCACGGGCTGCCGCCGCCGCCCCCTGCTCGAATACTTCGGCGATTCGCCCACCAGGGACTGTGGTAATTGCGACGGTTGCCTGACGCCGGTCGATACCTGGGACGGTATCGAAGCCGCGCAAAAACTATTATCTGCCGTGTACCGCACGGGGCAGCGTTTCGGCGCCGTGCATATCATCGATGTGCTGCTGGGGAAGTCCACCGACAAGGTTGCACAACACGGGCATGCCAGGCTGGCTGTGTTTGGCGTCGGCAAAGATCTTGCGACACAGTCCTGGCGCTCGGTCTTGCGTCAACTGATTGTAATGGGCTATGTGCGCGCCGATGCGGAACGTTTTGGTGCGCTGGTGCTCACTGAAAAGAGTCGCAGTTTGCTACGCGGTGAAACGCCGGTCCGCTTCCGCAAAGATCCGCAACGGCCGATAGCGTCCAAGGCGAAATCGGTCCGTATAGAGGCGGTGATTGCCGCAAAAGATCGCGATCTTTGGGAGGCACTGCGCGAATGCCGGCAGGTGCTTGCCAGTGAGCACGGTGTGCCTCCGTACGTGATCTTCCACGACTCGACTTTGCGACAGATGATCAGCGATCGCCCCGCCAGTGAAGCCGACCTGCTCGACCTCAACGGAGTTGGCCAGACCAAGCTAGAACGCTACGGCAAGCCCTTCCTGGGTGTGCTGCGAGAATTCTCGCCGCCACGGCAGGCCGCTGAATCGTAGGAGCGGCATCCTGCCGCTCCTGCAGCCAGAGAACACGCTTTGCCGATTCGGATGTTACTGAATCGCATACACCACGTGCACGCGCACCTCGGCGCTTATCTGGCCCTCCGAGATGCTGGGCTGTGGCGCTGCGCTTGCCATTTCGAAACGTGCGCTCGCAAGTGGCATCGGATACCCAGCATCGCTCGACATCGAGATAAGCAACACCTCGCCAAGTTGTACGCCGGCGAGTTTCGCGAGCGCGTCGGCTTTCCTCTTGGCATCTGCCATTGCCGCGGCGCGTGCACTTTCCTGCAGCGCTTCATTGTTTTCGATCAGGAACTCGATGCTGCCAATCGAGTTGGAGCCTGCATCCGTTAATGCGCCCAGTATTTCGCCGAGGCGATCGATTTTCCTCACGAGGACACTAATGGAATTGCTTACGCGGTAGCCGGTGATTACAGGCTCGCTGTTGCCACCCGGCTCGTGTCGCCGTTCGGGCCAGATTCTGTAGTTCGAGGTCTGGATGTCCTTTTTATCAATTCCTTTTGCGGCAAGTGCTTGCATCACCTGCGCGACGGCGGCCTGGTTTTGTTTTGATGCTTCGATAACCGTCGCTGCCATCGTCTCAACGCCCGCATCGAACATAGCTTGATCCGGAGTTCCGGACGCAAAGCCGCTGCCGTCGACCGTAATACTGCGGCGCTCGCTGACGTCACCGTCGGCTGCCGCGGGCCCGGCGAGCCCCAGGACGAAAACGCCCAGTAAGGCCGCTGACTTCATTGCACCTGATCGTTGCATGTTGGTTATCCCTTCTTAAGTTGTGCAAACCCCAAGTATAAAGCACGCGCGGCGCGAAACCGTATCCGGGGCCAGGGCGCTTTCGCGCACAGTCCGGCAACAGGGATTGCGCTGCGATCGCCGCGCAGTCGCGCCGGGACGGCGCTCCTACTCAGCCGCGCACTTTGTGTGCGGCAGGTAGTGCCGGGCGCCATCGCGCGACTCTATGAGAACGCAGGCATCGCCGTTTTTTACCAGCCGGAACTGTATCGGCGTGTCCATGTTGCGGCCCTGGGCTGGCTGGCCGTCGATACGGCGTGGAATATTGCGTTCGATCGTCAATACGCTGCTGTTGGTTAACGCATCGTCTGCGAGCAAAACTTCGGTTCGTAACACTTCATTGACGACCTGCTGCAACGCGGCGCGACTTTCATCGCTTGCATCGACGATGCGTGCTGGCTGGTCGTCGGCCACGGCCAGGCTCTCGCAGCCGGCTAAAGCGCATAGCAAGACAGCGAAACTACGCCGCCTCATTTCGGCCACCGTTTCATGATCCGGTTCATCAGCAGCGGCGACTTTGGAACGAAACCATCAACGGCAGTGCCCGGCGTGCCGGTCTTGCTGAAGCCCGGTGGTGCGGAGCCACTCGCCGAAGGGCAGGACTGTGTTTCCCGATAGGTCAATGCGGCGGCCAGGCGTGCCTCGCCGGGATCGCCGAGCAAGTGATCGAAGTCATCACCTACCGAGCAGCCGGGCAGCACCTCGCCCGGATTGGATTGATTGGCGGCTGAGAAGCCGTCCGTGTAATCGCCAAAATTCTTCTGGTTTACGCCGCGGAACTGGATCGTGAAGTAGGTCGTACCACAGTTTTCCTCCGCATAGAACCCGTAAGGTTTGCCGCAGGTAGTGGAACCGATCTGAATGACCTCGACATCAACACCGCGCAGTCCGTTCATAATGGCCTCACTGGCGGAACAGGTGCCCGGGCCGGTCAACACGAATACGCGTTGCAGGTCGAGGGTGGGCAATGGCTGGTTCGCGGGTGCGGCATCGAAACCCGACGTGGTGTTGTAGAAAGGTGTCGGTTCGATGGCGCTGCCGGTCACCGGATTGGTGCTCGGATGCTTGTCATTGAACTGGGTCAACTCAAAGGTACGGCCAGCCGTCGGTGTATTGCCGGCTATCATGTAAGCAAGCTGGCTGGCGATGAACAAATAGCCGCCGCCGTTGTAGCGAATATCCAGCACCAGGTCGTTAATACCCTGGCCGGCCTTTAGCTGGTTGACGGCATCCACCAGTGCGCCTTCGGCCGTAATGATGTGGTCATTGAATACGAGGTAGCCGACGCGCCCGCTGGTCGTCTCCAGCACCGACGTTTCCAGCACCGGGCTGGATGTCACGTTAGCAGCCGTCATCGTGATCGAGCGAACACCGCCGCCAAGGTCCATTACAGTAAACACGTGTGGGTCGCCGACGGCTGGTGCAAAAAGTCCCTCGTTCAATGTATCGATTCCCGCTTGTGTTCCGTCGTTGATATCAACGCCGTCAACCTCGAGAATGGTTGCACCCCGTTCAAGCAGCACGTTCGCGGCAGGCGAGTCCGGTTCGGTATAAGCAACCCGAATGTCGCGCGGCGGGGTGGATGCCAGTACCGCCCACTGTGCACCGTAGCCCGCGGAAATCCCCGATTGCGACAGCTGGTACCACTCAAAGCTGTCGTAGGTGAAATGAAACTTGTCTTTCGGCGCCCCGGAGCTTGTGGTTGCGGTGGTTTTCAATACATCGAAATAGTCCAGCGGGTTGTTATACAAAGCCGGGTCGCGGTCAACAATCTCCGCGTACCAGAGATAGGTATCGTTGGCATGTGAGCGCAGGAAATAGTTC
This sequence comes from Proteobacteria bacterium UBA1844, assembly GCA_002338615.1. GTDB lineage: Bacteria > Pseudomonadota > Gammaproteobacteria > Steroidobacterales > Woeseiaceae > UBA1847. The sequence continues at coordinate 34,434 of DDIS01000177.1, forward strand.
TCATCAAGCGTCGTGCCCTGCACATCGGGGTACGCGGACCCGGTTGCCGGATCAGTGCCGCTGCGCGGCGCCGCGCAGCGTGCGGCGAAGGTCGATTTGTCGAGGAAGACCCCCTGCTGCCAGTTGCCGGACTGTGAGCCATTGCCATTTTCGTCGTCGCGACCGCCTCCCCCGCAGGAGCCGAGCGCTGCCAGCGTGGCCAGCAAAACCGTGGCGCGCAGGCAGGTTGCAAGTATCAATCGCGGTTTGCGGGTAGCAGCGGGCATTGATATCACGATATTTCACTGCTCAATACATTCGAGGAACGCTGAATATTAACGCATGAGCAGCCCGGTATTGTTCGATTGTGTCCCAGTCCGGACACGGTTTGAGAATCCTGACGGCGGGAATGGACGAGACCGACCTGCGCATCTCTGGCGGCTTCTCCGGCAAAGGAGTCTCTCAAAGCCGGCAATCACCCCCGGCCCGGCCGCTGGCAAGGCCAGTGATCACGCAAGGCAAAACGAGGCATTGACATTGCAGCGTGTCCGTATATAGTAGTTGTTCTAACAACTACTATGTGGTTTGTGCCATGGATGCCCATGCTTTGCTCAAGGAACTCGGTTTCGGCGACTACGAGGCGAAAGCCTACGTAGGCCTTGCGAACGCCGGACAATGCAACGGTTATGAGCTGGCCAAGGCAACAGGTATGCCGCGGGCCAATGTCTATGCGGTACTCGAACGCCTGGTCGAGCGCGGCGCGGCGCAGCGATTCGACACGGCAGAGGGCGTGCGCTACGCCGCCACGCCGCCGGAACTGCTGCTGGCTCATCTCGATCAGCAACATCAGCGCACGCTGGCCGCGACACACGAAGCGCTCACTGCGCTGGCGCAGCCCGAAGGACCTACACCTGCATTCAATCTTCACAGTCAGCAGGAATTGTTGGCTCAGGCCCACGCGGATATCGACGATGCTACTGAATCACTGTTAGTCGCCATCCAGCCTGCCGAGGCTGCACAGCTGGCCGAACCACTGCGCGCGGCTCATAAACGTGGCGTCAGCATTACCTGCCTGTGCCTGCAAGCGTGCGAACACGAGTGCGGCGGTTGCCAGGGCGATATACATCGCTTCCAGCTCGCGCCTGCCGACAACGTACGTTGGTTGCTGCTGGTTGCGGACCGGCAGCTGGCGCTGCTCGGTCGATTTGACGGCGCAAACGGCGAAGGCCTCGCAACCGCGCAGCGGCTGGTGGTCGAACTCACCAGCGCCTATATCCGACAAAGTCTTACTCTCGCGATGCTCGCCAGGGAACTGGGCGAGCGCTATGAAAGCCTGCTGACCAGCGAGACGCAGCAGATTCTGAATCGTTTTTACCCGGGCGGGGATTTCCTCGCCCATTTCAAGAGCCAAAGCGACACCGAGTTACATTGACACGATGGACGAACGGCCCGCATCCAAAGGAGAAATTATCATGTTCAGGAATAGATTATTGACAACGCTGGCCGCAGGGCTCGTCCTGTCATTCGGGGGCGCTGCTTTCGCCGACAATTCGGCAAGCAACGCGATCAATATGTTTGGCGGTCCGGTTTACGACGGCGCGCCCGCGCTCGAAGTGACCGCGGCACTGGTCGAGGCCGGAGGTGGCGCCGAGAACTTCACGTTCGCGGCGGCGCTGGTATCGATGCTGGGTGAGGACACCGTCAATGGCGAAGTGGCAAAGCTGAACAAGCAGTATGGCGAGGAGGACGTCACCGACTTCATCAATGGCATGACATTTGCCGTCAAGGACGGACTCAAACGGGCTACCGAGGCCGGTGTCAGTTTGCCGGCTGCGCCTGAAAACCTGACCGGCGTGGAGCTCGCGAAGACGCTGGTACAAGCTGGCACTACCGCCGACGGAACATTCTGGTCCGGCTACCTGTTTGACAAAGCACTGTCACACCCGATCCACAACCAGGTCATGGGTGATATCGAAGTGAAATTTGGCCACGCTACCGACGAGAATACCCACAAGATCCTCAATCAGGCCATGTACGATGTAGCCCAGGCACTGGGCATGACGGACGTCAAACTGGCGTCACTGCACTGAGCGCTAGCATCTGACAAGGCCCGGCCAGAGCCTGCCCGCGCGCACCGCGGACCAGGAACACGAGGTTCCTGGTCCGTTTTGCGTTAGTGGCCACGAATGGTCGCCAAATCGACCTGCGCCTCGCCGCAAGTCGTTGATTGATGCGCTGACCAACTGCGAAGCACTTGACCGGGTGCGTACACGGCGGTCGTGCGACCACAAATGCTTGCATTTACCTGGACCACAGGAACAGAATCCGCTGTGCAAGAACTGGTCACCATCAAGCTCTCCACAGCTGGTGCCGAAACAGCGATCGAAATACGTCATGACCGCATTCCCGATAATGATAAAAGGACACAACACCGCGCCGGATGGGATGCTTGTCTTGCAGGACTGAACCAGTACCTGCAGCGCCGTAATAGTTTCGACACCTGACCGGCCCATACGCAATGCGGCGCGTGGAGAATCATGTGGCTGGTCGGTCTGCGGCTTCGGCCGCGCGAGGCACAGAGAGGTTGTCACCCTCCCATGTCACTATCGTTGCATGCTATCGCCGCAATCGTGCTAACGGTTGGTGCGTTGATCCTGATTTCGCGCGACAAAGTCCCGCTGGAATATTCCGCAGCCGCGATCCTGGTGGTAGCTGTTGTCGGCTTCGAGCTGTTTCCTGTACCGGAGCCGAGCAAATTGCGCGGCGTCAATTTCCTCGCGGGCTTCGGCAATGAAGCGCTGATTGCGATTTGCCTGTTGCTGATGCTTGCCAAAGGTGTTGAGGCGAGTGGTGCTTTGCAGCAAGTAGGCCGGTTTCTGACACACATCTGGCTCAACAACCGTTCACTCGCCCTGCTCGCGACATTAGTATTTGCCGCAAGCGTCAGCGCATTCGCCAATAACACACCGATCGTCGTCATGCTGTTGCCGATTCTCGTTGGCGTTGCACATCGTATTGGCACTGCGCCATCGAAAATGCTGATGCCGGTTGGCTTTGCAACCATCATCGGTGGCATGTCAACCACGATCGGCACATCCACAAACCTGCTGGTCGTTTCCGTTGCAGAAGAAATGGGCCTGCCGCGCATCGGCATGTTCGACTTCTTCGTGCCGGCCCTCTTCGCGACATTTGTGGGCATCCTCTACCTTTGGTTGTTTCTGCCGAGGATCCTGCCTGAGAGGGCGACGCCACTCGAGGGTACGGAGTCACGTGTATTCGAATCGAGTGTCGTGATCGATGCCGGCAGTGCGCTTGTTGGCATGAAGCTTCCGGACGCATTGCGCCAGATTGGCGGCGGAATCCGCGTACTTCGGGTCCAGCGAGGCACCAGGCATGAGTTGGTACGTCTGCCGACACTTACGCTTAAAGCGCAAGATCGCCTGTTCATCCGTGGCACGCCAGAGTACATCGAGGCAGTGCAGCGTGCCGCCGGGAGCCCCGTTACCGACAGCGAGCTGAAACGTGCGCCGGATGAACGGCTCATCGAAATCGTCGTAACACGGGATTCACCGCTGCATCGTAAGCACTTGTCAGAACTGCAGCCGGACCTGTTGCGCGGATTGTATCCCGTTGGCTGGTACCGGCCAGGACAACAAACCATGACCCGTATCGAGCAGAGCAGTAATCCCTTGTTGCGCACCGGGGATGTACTGTTGTTGCAGGGGCAGCGACAGGATGTGCAGACGCTGATGGAGAAAGCGAACATGCTGGTGCTCGCAAGAACAATCCACGTGCCTCGTGTTTCCAAAGCGCCGTTGTCCGTCGGCATCATGGTCGGCGTCGTCATCGTGGCCGCACTCGGTATCCTGCCGATCGTCGCGAGCGCGCTTTGCGGAGTGGGACTGATGCTCGTCACGCGTTGCCTGACATGGGGCGAGGCCTGGCAAGCCATAGATACGCGCCTTGCGTTGGTGATTGTTGCGAGTCTTGCGCTGGGGACTGCCCTGGTTGGGACCGGCGCGGCAGCGTTTTTGGCACAGAGCTTCGTGCTACTCATCGAGGGCCTGCCAGCACCCGTCGTCCTGAGTGCACTGTTGTTGCTGATTGCGCTTCTGACCGAAGTCGTCACCAATAATGCCGTAGCAATTATCGGCACACCGATAGCCATCGGCGTTGCTCACCAGCTCGGTTTGCCGCCGACGCCGTTCGTACTGGCGGTGCTTTTCGGCGCCAACATGAGCTACCTGACTCCGATCGGTTACCAGACGAATTTGCTCGTGATGAGTGCGGGGGGCTATCGGTTTTCGGACTTCTTTCGCGGTGGATTGCCGTTGCAGATACTGATGTGGCTCGTATTATCGATGATACTCACCTGGCTGTATCTATAGGGCCCAGCAGATTCAGGTGCCTGGCAGGCAAGCGACGTCATCATGAACCTGCACACTACTGATCAAACAGTGAAGAAAAGTACAGCCGGAATCCCTCGAACTTTGCTTTGTTATCCGCCGGGTTCGCATCATTTCCTGCCCCGCGCCGGTACGCGATACCAACGCGCTCCAGGCTCAAACGCCAGAGCTGGAATGGCTTGCTCGGATAAATTGCAAAGCCGATTTCGAGATCGTTGCGGATTTGCGAACGGACTTCGTCAATTGCATTGAGGGAAAGCTCGTCCAGGTAGTGCGACGCGGAAATATGGGTTACGAGCCGGGTAGGGCCTGCCTTCATTGCCCAGGCATCGATGCCGAGTTCAAATTCGACGGCAAGCGTCAGTGGCAGGAGTTGCCGCTGGCGGTCACGGTCACTGTCATAGCCAATGTAATCGAGCGCCGCAATCAGGTTCCAGCGCCGAGCAGGGGGTCCCAGTCTATAGCGGGTCCGAACGCCGGCCCGATATATCAATGCCTTTTCCTCGCCATCGAGTCTCGCGCCGCCGCCGAGGTTGGCCGTTCCGCGCAGAGTCCAGCGCTCGTTCATCTCAAACGTTGCCTTGATACCGGGTACCAGTGAAAACGTTGCGATGTTGCCGGGATCGAGGGATTCCGGGAGGTCACCAAGGTCGAAGTTGCTGAGGCCAAGTGCCGCCGGAAGAAGCAGTTCAAGCCTGGCGCGGCGTGGCGATGCGCCGGGCAGGGAGCCCTCGCGCAAGATCCAGGTCGGCGCGTACTCAATGAGAAACACGCTTTCCTGATTGTCAAAATTGTAAACGCCGGTACCGAGAAAGGGTGCGAGCGCCCAGTGCTGGACAGCGACGTCGGCACGTTCCTGTGCCGTCGCCGCGCCAGCCAGAAGGGCCAACAAAACCGCTGGTACGAGTGATTTCATCGCCCAAGTATGGACGATATCTGCGCTGTGGCTACTCGTAGCGTAATGCAAGTACCGGACGCGAACGAGCGGCCTTGCCTGCCTGGAGCGCAATGGTTATCCAGGCAGCTGCGAGTGCGACCAAGGCGCTCGCAACAAACAACCAGGCCCAGTCCGCAAAAGGCGCCTGGTATGCGAAGCGCCCGAGCCAGCGTTGCATGAAGAAGTACGCTACTGGCCAGGCAATGACGTTGGCAATCAGAACGAGTCGTGTGAAGTCCGCAGTCAGGAGCAGGATGATGTCCTTGACCGACGCACCCATGACTTTGCGAATGCCAATTTCCTTGGTCCGCCGCTCGGTGGTGAATGATGCCAGTCCAAACAGACCAAGCGTTGCGACGAACACTGCAAACAGGGAGAAGATCGCAAACATTCTTGCCTGTTTTGCTTCAGCGCGATAGCGCGCCTCGAACTGGTCATCCAGAAACTGCCAGTCTATTGGCGAATCCGGTACCAGGCGCGCCCAGGTCTTCTCGATGTGTTCGATCGCCGCTGTCGGGTCGCCCGGCGCGATCCTGATAGAGAGATTGCGTGCGTAATTCGGGTTTGGTTCGGCGTAGACCGTGGCCTTCATTTTATCGTGCAGTGACGAAAAGTGAATGTCCGGAATGACGCCGATGATCTCGCGGTCGATAAACAGGTCGAGGTCGCGGCTCATCGGCTGGCGGATTACCTTGCCAATCGCTTCCTCTGGTGTCCAGTTGAAGCGACGTGCGGCGGATTCGTTGAGGACCGCATAACCCTTGACCACCGGATTCTCTTTACTGGGTGTTTCTATACGCACTTCGTTCGGGCGAAAAGTGCGGCCCGCGAGGAACTTGATCTTGTAGTGATCGAACCAGTGCGCATCCACTTTTATATCCGCGATACCAAGGACACTATCCGGTGTTATCTGCTCCCCTTCGGCAACATAGCCGGAACCATCGAGGTTCTGCATGCTTGGCACACGTGACGAAAAAACAACCGACTCGATATCCGGGTGCGCTTCCAGCTCGGTCCGAAGCGGCTCGTAGGTTTGCCACAGATCCGAGAAGAAAGGCAGCCCGGTGACGATGTTGCGGGATTTGTCATAGCCGAGGTCAACATTTTTCGCGTAGTGCATCTGCGCCATGACAACACCGGTGGCGATCAGCAGTACTATCGATGTTGCAAACTGGAAGACCACCAGCAAGCGGCGCAGCAGCGCAGAACTGCCTGCCTCCGAGGCACCCTTCAGCACCGCCGCCGGTCGAAAATGCGAGAGGTAAAATGCCGGGTAGCTGCCCGCCACCAGGCCGACCAGCAATGTCCCACCGAGCAGCCAGGCAAGGCTTTCTGGCTCGGCGAGCGAAAAGTGCAGCGGCTTCTCGAGAAAGGCTGCGAACGACGGTAAGGTCAGCTCAACGATAGCGACCGCCAGCAGCATGGCCAGGGCGCTCATCAGGATGGACTCACCGAGAAACTGCATAATGAGCTGGCGTCGGCTTGCGCCGACGACTTTGCGAATGCCGACCTCTTTCGCCCGCTGCGTTGAACGAGCCGTCGTCAAATTCATGAAATTGACGCAGGCGATGAGCAACACTACGAACGCGACGGCCGAGAAGGTATAGACAACGGCATAGCTGCCGTTTACGCGCCACTCCGCATCCCGATTTGACGTCAGGTAAATCTCGGTCAAAGGCTGAAGATGCAATGCACCGTCTTTTGCTGCGTCTTCCCCCCTATGTTTGATCAAAAAATCCGGCAGCCGTTCCTCCAGGTGCGCCGCGTTATAGCCAACCGGTAACCTGATATACGTGTAGTAGTTGTTGCTGCCCCAGCTCTCGAACTCGTCCTCGCCCAGGATCATCGGGATCGCTGCCGAGGAAAGCAGCGCTTCGAAACGCATATGTGTATTGTCCGGAATATCCTCGATGATGGCCGTTACGGTCAGGTCCATCTGGCCCATGATATTCAGGGATTTGCCGATTGGATCTTCATTGCCGAACAGACGCTTTGCCATACGTTGCGACAGCACCAGGTCTGTCGGTCGCGCCAGCGCCGTTCCAGGGTCGCCAATAATGAATTTCAGATTGAAGAAGTCAAAAACGTTCGGGTCTGCGATCGCGAAGTTATCTTCCTGAATAAGCTCGCCGTCCTTCCTCAGCGTTACATCGCCAACATCCATGATGCGGGTGACGTCTTCGATTTCGGGAAAGTCTTGCTTCAGTAACGGGCCAATCGGAGGCGCGATGGGCGCCAGCCGCAGATCATTGCCGTAAAAATCACGGGTTACGCGATGGATGCGATCGGCATTCGTCCATTGCTTGTCGTACGATAATTCGTAGCCGACGAACACTGTGATAATGATGCAGCAGGCGAGGCCAATCGCTAGCCCGAGAATATTGATCGAGCTGAACAGCGGGTTTCCGGCAATATTGCGCAGCGCAATTTTCAGGTAGTTCCTAAACATGGCGGGCCTCGCTTTTCTGTTTCAGGTCCACAACGTTTTCCGACAGAATCCGGCCATCGAGCATGTGTACGACGCGGCTGGCGTGTTCAGCATGGCTCGGGTCATGGGTCACCATGACAATGGTCGTACCATCCGCATTGAGTTTGCCGAGCAGGTCCAGCACTTCCTCACCGTTTCTGGTGTCGAGGTTGCCGGTAGGCTCATCCGCCAGGATCAGTTTTGGACCGGTAACCACGGCACGTGCCACGGCGACGCGTTGCTGCTGACCGCCACTAAGTTGCTGCGGACGATGGGTCGCCCGGTGCGCGATATTCACGCTTTCCATCACTTCCTGGACACGCTTGTCCCGGTCCGCCAATGGTATCTTGTGATAGAGCAGCGGCAACGCCACGTTCTCCGCGACCGACAGCTCGTCGATGAGGTTGAAGCTCTGGAATATGAAGCCGATGTTGTGTTTACGCACATTGGCGAGGTGGCGTTCCGAGCTCTTCGAAATATCTTCGCCGAGAAAACGGTAGGAACCTGAGCTCGGCGTATCGAGCATGCCCAGCACGTTAAGCATTGTCGACTTGCCACAGCCCGACGGCCCCATGATCGCAATAAATTCGCCGCTCATAATTTCCAGGTTGATGTCGTTCAGTGCCGTGGTTTCAATATCGGCTGTGCGATACGCCTTGGAGATATCGTGTAGTTCAATCATGGTCTTGCCCCCTGGTATTGGTGTTAGCTATTGTCGTGATCGAAAATCAGCGATCGATAAACAGGCGATCGACGGAGATAAATGAGGAGTACGACGAAATGATGACTTCGTCGCCGTCCTGGAGCCCGGCAAGGACCTCAATGCTGTTCGGATTACGGCGCCCAAGCTGCACGGTGCGGCGTTCCGCCACGCTGCGATCGCCATTCAGGACAAAGACCCATGCGCCACCGGTGTCGTTGAAAAAAGGTCCGTTGGGCAACAGCAACGCCTGCTCCGAGGTATCGCCGAGCACGAGCCGCATTTGCAGCGTCTGGCCACGCCGGATGTTCTTCGGGGCCTCACCAACAAAGCGCAAATCGACGCGGAACTGCGACGACTGCACCTCGGGATAAATCTTGTTGACCTCCAGCAGATAGTCTTCGCCACGGGATTCGAGTTGCGCCTGCTGCCCGATCCGCACCCGTCCGAGGTAGAACTCGTTGACCAGCGCCGATGTCTTAAAGTGTTCGACATCATCGATCTGGCCAAGGCGTTCGCCGCGCGCCTTCGATTCGCCAATCTCTGCATTCAGCGATGTGAGCTGACCGGCACGCGGTGCCCGCACCAGGAGGTTATCGAGATTCGATCGCGCCAGCGCCAGGTTCTTCTCGAGTTGCTCCACGGAGCCCTGCAGCTGTTCTATCTGCGCAATACGGATCTTCTCGTCCTGTTGCTGGCTTTCGCGCGTAACGACGCGCCGCCCCTTCCAGTAGTCGAGTTCGTCAACCGCATCCTGGTATTCATTCTTCGATATAAACTGTTTGCCATTGAGTTCTTCGTAGCGTTCGACCAGGCGCGTGAGGCGTACGATCTGGTAATCGAACTCGATGAGTTCCGCTTTCAGGCTCAGCCGATTTTGCTCGATGGCGAGTTGCGTATTGCGCAGATTATTGAGCTGCTCACTCACCTCGGCTTCGCGCGCGATGACATCCAGCTGCAGGCTGGTATTCGACAGCTCCACCAGTGGTTGACCCTGCTCCACAACGGCGCCTTCCTCGACCAGTACCGCCTCCACACGCCCGCCCTCGATAGCATCCAGGAACACGGTGCGTTCGGGTTCAACCGACGCGCGCAGCGGAATGAAATCCTCGAATGTGCCATTCGCGACCGTGGCCGTGCGAATGCGTTGCCCGTCAAGCGTGAAGGACGTGGAGCGGTCCGTGGCGAGCCATGCAAACGCGGCCACCGCCAGGGCCACGGCAATGCCACCTGCAATGTACAGCGGTCGCCGCTTGGGCCGCTCGATAACCCGGTCCATGCCCGGCGTCGGTTGTCGTTCGCTCATGGCTTCATTGGCAGCAAGGGGCGTGCCAATCCCTGATACAAATTAAATCAACAGCTTACAAGTCGTCTTGACGCAAGCGGTGTACGATTTCGCAAAAAAAGTGATCGATTCCGGACACTTCAGGGACTAGAGTTCGCGTATGAGCAACACGGCCACCATCCTGATCGTCGATGACGATCGTGACGTCCTGACGGCTGCGCGGCTGCTGCTCCAGAGCCATTACGGTCGCGTACTCACGACCAGCAATCCCGAAGACATTCCTGCCCGGATGCGGGCGGAAAAAATTGACGTGTTCCTGCTCGACATGAATTTCGCGATCGGCCGCAACACGGGCGCCGAGGGTTTGCATTGGCTGCAAGCCATCCTGCAACGCGATCCCGATGCCGTGGTGGTGTTGATGACGGCTTTCGGTGACCTGAATACAGCAGTGACCGCAATGCGCGAAGGCGCCGCCGATTTCGTACTTAAGCCCTGGCAGAATGACAAACTGGTCGCGACCCTGCGGGTCGCCTCGGAGTTGCGACGCAGTCGCGCGCGCGTCGCTGCTCTCAGCGAGGCAAGCCCTGCCGGTGAAATGATCGCCGAGTCAGCGGCAATGCGGTCCGTGCTGAATGTCATTGCACGTGTCGCGCCGACGGATGCAACCGTTCTGATCCGCGGTGAAAACGGTACCGGCAAGGAACTGGTGGCGCGTGCGTTGTATCAACAGTCGCGGCGTGCGGACAAGGTACTTGTTGCGGTGGATCTCGGTGCCATTTCGGAATCGCTGTTCGAAAGCGAACTCTTCGGCCACCGTCAGGGCGCGTTTACCGGTGCCGAGCGGGATCGAGCCGGCCGCTTCCAGGCGGCCGACGGTGGCACACTGTTTCTCGACGAAATTGGCAACCTGTCTGCCGCCCTGCAAACGCGGCTGTTACGCGCACTGGAAGCGAAAGAAGTAACGCCACTCGGCGCCGACCGGCCTGTCGCGGTTGATGTGCGACTGATTGCGGCGAGCAACCAGCCACTCGAGGCGCTGGTACAGCAAGGCCGGTTTCGCGAAGATCTGCTGTACCGGATCAATACCATTGAAATACACCTGCCACCGTTGCGCGACAGGCAAGACGACCTCAGGCCGCTGGCGGAACATTTTATTCGACGAGTGGCGCAAAAACACCAGCTGCCGATGCGGCCACTGTCCGCCGACGGCCTGGCAGCACTGCGTCAACACAACTGGCCCGGGAATATTCGCGAGTTGTCGCACACAATCGAGCGCGCGATGCTGCTGGGCGAGGGCGACGTGATCGGTGCCGACGACCTCAATTTGACAACAGCCAGGCGTGGCAAACCGGCAGCACTGAACCTTGAGGCTAACGAACGCTACCTGATCGAATTCGCTTTGAGAACAGCGCAGGGCAATATTTCGCACGCGGCCACGGCGCTCGGCATAACACGCGCTGCGCTGTACCGACGCATCGAAAAATTCGGCTTGTGAAGCAACAGCTGCGCACACGATTTCGCTGGCTGACCGCTCTGCAGGTGCTTCTGCTGGTCGCAAGTATTGCCTTTCTGGTGGCTTCGCTGTTCCTGACTCGCTTTATCGCGGTGCCGATCGTGCTTGCGGCAGTGGTCGTCATGCAGACGCTGGTGCTGCTGCATTCCGTGTATGCGCACGTCAAAGCGCTCGAAGAATTTTTCACCGCCGTACAACACGAGGATTTTACGCGCCGCTTCGTGGCCGATGATCTAGATGCCGAATTGAAAGTTGCGTTCAACAAGGTCATTGAACGTTTTCGGAATACGCGGGCCGATCGCGATCTTTACGCAAATTATCTCGACACGGTGATTCACCATGTTCCCGTGCCGTTCATGGCGGTACAGGCTGATGGGTCTGTGACGCTGGCTAACAAGTCTTTGTATCGGCTTACAGGTTTGAACAGAATGTCGGATATTCGCGATCTCGAAAAGCTGGATGCAACATTGCCCGCTCGGCTCACTGCCGTCCGCGCGGGGGAGAAGCAACTATTGCAGACGATGATTCGCGGCATACCGGTCGAGTTGCGGGTCTCGGTGGCGGAAATGCGCATTGCAGGCAAGGTCGAACGCCTGTATTCGATAGAGAACCTGTCCGGTGAATTATCCGCGCGCGAGTCGACCGCATGGCGCAACCTGATCCGCGTGCTGACACACGAAATCATGAATACACTGACACCTGTGACATCGCTGGCGCACACTACGAAGGATCTGCTCGAGCAGTCGACCGAACTCGGCCCGGAAGCCGATGACATTCGTGAAGCGGTATCCACCATTGGCCGACGCAGCGAGAGCCTGATCGATTTTGTCTCGCGCTATCGTGAGCTACTGCAGGTACCCATCGCGAAATGCAACGATATCCCGGTGCACGAGCTGTTTGTTGATGTCATTGCGCTGCTGCAATCGCCGCTCGACAAAATCGACGTGACAATTAACGTGCGCCCTGCATCGCTCGAGGTTTTCGCGGACCGCCAGCTCATCGACCAGGTGCTTATCAACCTGGTCACGAATGCCATCGATGTGCTTCATGACCGGCCCGATGCACGAATTGAACTCTCGGCGCAGCTTGACTATGGCAGGGTTGTTATCAGCGTCACCGACAATGGGCCGGGCATACCCGTGGCAGACCTCGAACAGGTATTTATTCCTTTTTTTACGACCAGGCGCGGCGGCAGCGGCATCGGTTTGACCGTCTGCCGCCAGGTCATGCTGGCGCACGATGGGGAAATTGCGCTGGACAGCAGCACCTCAGGCACGACCGCCCGGCTGGTGTTTCGCTAGCGCCTGGCGACATTGCTCCAAAAACCGAGTGGCGGCCAGGCAAGGGCGCTGACGATTCGCGAGCGAGCTTATCCGCTGCACGTGCGCCGACGGGCCATGAATTGCTCCGCAAGCAGATGTGCGTAAGACTTCAGCAATTCCTAGGATTTGCTGAGCGTTGATTCTCGACGTGGCACTTACTCCGGAGCGCAGCCGCCGGAGGATATTCTGGGAACACAATTCGCGTAGAGAGGAGATCATCATGGGATTTGCACTATCTGAAATGCAGCTTGCAAGCTCGGCATTCAACAGCGGCGAAGCGATTCCGCATAGACACACAGGTACCGGAGAGGATGTGTCGCCGGCACTATCCTGGTCCGCTGCACCCGCGGGCACGAAATCATTTGCGATCATTTGTCACGACCCGGACGCGCCGCTGGTGAAACCCGGTAGCTACGGCTTCGTGCACTGGACGCTCTACGGGATACCCGGGGACATAAGCAAACTACCCGAAGGCGTCGCTAGCTATACGCAGGGAGTGAATGATTTCGGCAACCGTGGCTACGGCGGACCGATGCCACCCGAGGGCCACGGTCCGCATCACTATTTCTTTTGGTTGTTCGCGCTCAATGCGACGCTGGACCTGCCCGCGGGGCTCACGATGTGGGAGCTTTTCCGGCACATCGAGCCGCAGGTAATCGGCATGAATCGGCTGGTCGGAGTCTACGAACGCAAGTAATGTATTCGCGACTTGCCAGGTGTTCTTGCCTGACTACCTGCGGCACCGGTTTACGGTAACTCGATCCGGCTGATGCGGCCTGGAAAAATCTCGGTTACGAGCAAATCGCCCGTAGCGGGGTCCCGGGCAATGCTGGTCGGCGAGATGAGGGTGTCGGATATCACCGTGGGTGGCTGGCCGGCACCATCAAAGCGCTGCAGCCGGCCAGGTGCACCCGCCAGCAGGTTACTACTGATTTCCAGTGTGTAGACCGTGTTACTGAACAGGTCTTTGGCAACCGGCAACACGTCAATCGCCGTCGTGAGCCCGTCTATCACCACCGAATCCACGCCACTGTCGAGGTCAAACTGGTGTACGTCTGCGACGCCGGCGTTAAACGGAAATCCGGTCAGGAACGTGACCAGCAAAGTGTTGCCAAAAAGGCGCAGGCTGTCGGGGACCGGATCCACCACTGGCGGACCGAACGGCGCGCTCGGGTTGGGGCGCGGCGGGTAGACGATCAGGTCGCCGCGCATACCGCCACCCGATGTCAGTTTGCGAATGCTGTTCTGCGCGGCATCCGCGACATACAGCGTGTTGGCGTGTAACACGATGCCAAACGGGTTTGAATTCCTCACGAGGTCCGGGAAGCCGGGTCTCGGTGCCGGCGTATAGTTCGGGAAATTCGCAAGCATCTGCAAGGTGCCTCGTGAATGACCGTATTTTCCAATGCGGACCGACCTGCCGCGTGCAAGGCGGGTATGATCTTCCGGATAAAGAATATTCGTGTCCGAGTGTTCCGGCTGGAATCCCTTCCACGCGAAGGTGTACTTCAGCACCGAGCTTAGCAACGGCGAGTTCGGGCTCGGATTCGGTATCTCCGAGGATGGCACGGGACCCGGCAAGGTGGCGTTTCCGGTACCGATTGCGATGTATAATTGCCTGCCCTCTATCCAGAGCCCGCTCGGTCCGGAAGGCGCGTCATCCGGTGGTGCATTGCCGGATGGCAAGCCGTCAATCAGGGTAAATCGGTCGCCGTCGTTGGTGATTACTGACACGCGTCCGCTGTTTGGCAAGGTTGGAATGCCGGCTTCCGTGACGAGAAAGAAGTCTTGCTTCGGAGCATAGATAATTTTTTGCGGTGCTTTCAGGCCTTCTACGAATACCGTACTGGATTGAGCGTGGACGGCTGTAGATAAAAGGAGAAATGCGACCACGGCGGTGGTGGCGCCACGACAAATACTGATTCGGCGGAACATGATTGTACTCCCTGATTCTTGTTTCCTGGCTGCCGGTCTGACCGGCAGGTGTGCGGGGCCTGTGCTCGTGCAGACCCGGAAGTGCACAATCTGGCACGACGCCGAGGTCAATGTCCTTGCGGTGTGCTTGTAGTTTCCTTGCAAAAAGTTTGGAGCACCTGGAAATGCCTTCGGCAATTGATGAATCGGCCCGAATTTTATCGTTTGGCCGTTTTGAACTCGATCGCGCTAAGCGCCGCCTGGCGCGCGACGGCAAACCCATTGCCCTGACGCCCAAAGCGTTTGACCTACTGATGCTGTTCGTCGAGCGCAATGGCCAGCTGCTGGCCAAAGACGAAATCATGCAAGCTATTTGGCCCGACTCGTACGTCGAGGAAACCAACCTCACGTCCAATATTTCACGACTCAGGAAAATTCTCGATGTAGATGGGGTGCGCTATATCGAAACGCGCTCAAAGCATGGCTATTGCTTCACCGCTGATGTTGAATCCAGGCCATCGGGCGACAACACGATGGAAGACCCGGGAGCCGACGAGCGTTCCACAACGGAACGAAGTACGGCGAACAGTCGCATGCGGCGGATTGCTCTTGTTTCGCTCCTCGTGCTTGCGTGCACTATCGCCGCATTGCTCACCTGGCAATGGCCGATAAGCAAGGGCGGCGCGGTCGCTGGCGGGCCTATTCGTTCGCTCGCGATTCTGCCACTCAAACCACTGGTCGCCGACCAACGCGACGAAGCGCTCGAGATGGGCCTCGCCGATACCTTGATTACCCGGTTTGCGGCGGAGGGATCCCTGGCAGTACGGCCGTTGGCGGCGGTGCGCCGCTTCGCCGGGTTACAGCAGGATCCGCTCTCTGCGGGCAGAGCGCTCGGCGTCGATTCGGTGCTGGATGGCAGCATTTATCGCTCGGGCGACAGAATCCGCGTCAACGCACGGCTTATCCGGGTTATCGACGGCAGCACGATCTGGGCCGCGACCTTCGACGAGAAAATGACCGGCCTGTTTGACGTGCAGGATACAATCGCGGAAAAAGTTGCCGCCGCATTGTCATTCGAATTCAGCAGCGACAAGCGCGCACAAGAGGCGCGGCGTTCGACGGATGACACAGAAGCTTACCAACAGTATCTCAGGGGCCGCTACCATGGTGCCAAACTGACTTTGGTGGACAATGAAAAGGCCATCGAATACTACCTGCGCGCCATCGAAATTGACCCGCAATACGCGTTGGCTTATGCGGGCCTCGCTGATGCGTACCTGACCTTACCGTTATCAAGTGACCTCGCGCCGAATGAGTATTTCCCGAAAGCAAGAGCAGCTGCGCAACGGGCAATCGAAATCGATGACCAGCTGACAACGGCGTACGCAACGTTGGGCTGGGTAGCCCTTTGGTACGACTGGGATCTCGAGGAAGCCGAGATGCTGAATCGTGAAGCAGCGAAGGTCTCACCGGACGACCCTGATGTTCGCCGCTTTTACGCGCATGTCCTGTCAAACTCCGGGCATCACGAAGAAGCGCTTGCCGAAATGGAACTGGCTCTCAAGGCGGACCCACTCAATTTGCGGACGCTCGCGTTGTACGGGCAGTTCTTGTTACACGCCGGAAAGCTTGATGAATCGATTGCCAGCCTGAGGGCCACGGCCGACCTCGAATCACAATTCTGGTTGACGCACCTGTTTCTGGCTAGCGCTTATATCGAGAAGGGCCTGTTCACCGACGCTATTGCGGAGACCAGACTTGCAGGCCAGTTGTCGGTCAGTTTGGCGCCGCGTGCCTTCGAAGCTGTTGCACTGGCAAAGATGGGCAAACCCGACGAGGCCCAGGAAATTTTAAAGCAGTTGATCGAGCTGCGCTCTGAGCGATTCGTGCCACCTCATTACCTCGCGATGATCAGCAACGCACTGGGCAACACCGACGATACCTTTCGCTGGCTGGAGGAGGCGTACGCGAGTCGCGATGCAAAGATGTCGTTTCTCCTCGTCGAGCCGAAATGGAAGAACCTGCACTCTGACGCACGCTACCAGTCGCTGCTGCTACGCATGGGCTTCGAGCCGCAGGCATCTGGATATGTCCGGGTCGGACCTCGGTAAGTCGCTGGATGCAAAAGAAATACTTTCCTATACAGCCTGCGTACCCATCCTTAATTCGGTGATTCCATCCCAATTTGTACGTCATAACGAGGCCGCTCCTCTCTCAGATATTCGCCGTGTTCGCTGCGGTAGCACCGCTTGCGAATGCCGGCAGGCCCAAGCGATCGCTGGAATTCGGCCAGGAAACCGGCATTTCCGACCGCAGCTGATGAAGACCAGATTGCCCGGCGACTCGAGTAGGCAATTTCGCCATTGATCGCACGGTCTCGCGCAGCGAGAAGTTGCTGAACCGAAGTTACGCGATATAGCTCGCAAAGCACCGGGACATCGACAACGGACTTGCGCTGTGGGGGATTACAAAGCTCATGATAGCCACTGAAACGCCAGTCGCGCGGATGATCGACTACATCCGCCCGAACCATGTTCAGATCTATATACGTAATGCAACGCGCGAGATGCTCGTCCGCCTGAACCGCGGTCGCATGATAACGGTCTTCCCAAAATGCGCCTCGTCGGTGTTCGCGACGATTGTATTCCTGCGCGGTACGACCGGCCACCAACTGCATGGATCGCGCAATTTCACCGTTGCCGCGATCTTTTACCAGTAGGTGGATGTGATTGCAGGTAACGATGTAATTGAGAATACACAGCCCATGACGTCGCTGGGCGACATACAGCCAATGCCGCCAGCGCTTACGGTCGCGCAGCAGACGCAACAGATACTCTCGCTGATGGCAGCGATGTGTGATGTGCCAAACCAATCCAGGCGAGTAGTGACGATGAGCACGTGGCACAACCGGACTCCAGATATCCAGAAAGCGACGACGAATTTACGACATTAGAGCCGCGCTGGGCGCCGTCTTCGATACGAATATTTAGGGAAATCGACTGGTTATCGAGGTCCGACCCTATCTCAACTACTTACTGGATATCTTTACTTTTTTTGGAGTCTGCCTTTTTGTGCGCCTGATTTTTTTCGGCGCTTTGATATCGAGCATTCCCTGCTCAAAATTTGCTTCTATCTTCGAGACGTCCACAGCAGAAGGAAACTCGATTTGTCGGTAAATATCGTTGCTGTGAAACTCGCTCCAGCAAACCTTCGAACCATCCTTTGCCTTGTCCTGCCTGGTTTCGTTCTTGCGCGAGGCTTTGATTATCAGTTCGCGCGGCGTCGCCGTTATAGAAATATCGTCGGCTGCAAAGCCAGCGAGTGCCACGTTAACTGCGAAATCATTATCCCTTTCCACTAATTCTGCCGCCGTCCAGTTGATTTCGCGCTGCGCCATCAACCAATCGTCGACTTCGTGGCCTTCAGTGTATCCTCGTCCAGCGAAAAGATTGAATGCTCGAATACGGATCTGGTCAGCCAGTTCCTCAAGTTCTGCAAAAACAGGAAGCCCGCGATCCTCAGAACGCGGTACTTTTTGAACGTTTAGTCTAGTCATCGGAATCTCCCGAGCAGTTTTCAGTTCTCATCTATGCGGGCCGAAACCAGCAGCTGCCATCATGCTCGCTACCGGTTTCGGACCTATCGGCCGGTACGCCTGCATGACATCGAGGTGATGTATGCAGAACGCGCAGGCTCCTCGTGTTGGTGAACCTTAGAACCAGTAGCCTGGTATCCAGGTTTCACCCCACCAGCGTTCTGCCCAGTGACCAGGAACCCAAATTGCGCCTTCAAAGGGCTGATCGAGCCAGTAGCCGTCGGCCCACGCCCAGTCGTCATCGTCCCAGTACCAGTCACCCGGTATCCAGTAGACGTCTTCTTCTACTGTCACGGGTTTCGTTTCCTTCTTGGGCGCCGGCAGCGGTTTGGCAGGTTTCACCACGGTCTTCGCACTTGTCGTCGCATTTGGGTGATTTGCCGTCGCCGCAAATGCAGTGCCGGCCATAGGTAGAACAGCGGTAGCCATAAAAAATGACATCGCCAATATCGGTAATTTTTTCATGGTCTTCTCCTCAAACATATGATTCGACATGCGGCGCTTATTTCGCTCGCGTCGCGTGCAGTCAGTATAGGAAGACACTGTGAGCAGGCTATTAAGGCTCCGTTAACAGCTTGCCAAGAAGAGATATTCCATGCGGTACGAGAACACACGATTGTTCTAGGCGCCGGCCATGACCTTTGAGATATCGTTGATGAGGTGTTTCAAGCTGTAGAACTCCATCAACTTGTCGCGCGCCCATGCGGCGGGCGCCGAATTGACAAACATAAGCTTCGACAAATCGCGGGAATTTTTTTCCGTCGCCTCGACGCGATGACGCTGCCGTTTCTCATACAGCTCCAGGGCAAAATTCATACGCGCCGATTCGGCGCGCGAAAGTTCATCGGCAAGTGCAGCTGCGGAGTCCATCGCGGCGGAAGCGCCGACGCCAGCCGTCGGGAGGAATGCGGCTGCCGCGTCTCCAAGTAGTACCACACGGCCACGTGACCAGATGCTGGACCTGTAGTCGACCATCCGCCAGTAGGTTGGCCTTATGGTCGCGTCGCGCGCCTGCAAAGCATCGAGAAACGGGCCGGCTGCAAGTCGCTGTTCCAGTTCGGCGGCATAAGCCTCACCGTCGGTTTCGCTCAATTTTCCATCGCGGCCCGCCAGGAACATGCCGACCCGGCCGGGCACGGGATAAAGTCCGAGGCCCCAGCCCGTGGACCAGAGTTCCGAGTAAGTACCGCCGGCAAAATTCTTCGGCGTACTCCACATTACGAAACCGCCCCAGCCGGTATCAAATTCCTCGACCTTGTCATCTGGCACGATCCGTGCCCGTGTTGATGAATGAATTCCGTCCGCACCGACGATCAAGTCGAAGCCGGCGCGAGAACCATCCGGGAATATTGCTGTGACAGATTTTTCCCTTTCAATGATGTCCTTGACGGTCGTTTCGAAACATATCGGGCCGCAGGCATCGCGCAGCAAAGACAGCAAGACACCCCGTTCGACGCCTCGCCAGGATCCGAAGCGATCGACCAGGTCGGCGAGCGAATAAGACCGTATGAGTCCGCCATTGCGATCGAACGCTTCGTAGGTCGTCACAGCGACACTCGCTCGCTGGTAGGCTTCTGTAAGTTGCAGGCCATGTAGCACCCGTGCACCCAGTGGCATCAGCCCGAGCATGTAGCCGCCGTCCGCTGTATTCGATCCGCGCTCGATAATGGCCGGTCGTTCTCCATGCCGATGCAGCAGCGCGGCCAAGGTGGCCCCGGCGATGCCGGCGCCGACAATGAGGATGCGCAGGCGGCAGCCGTTCATCTGAGTCTCAAGGCGAGCGGCGACGGTTTCCGGCATCAGCGGCGTTCCGGCTCAAATCCAAAAGCAGCAAAACCCGGCATGGTCATCTCAGAATGTCCTGCATGTCGCTACAGCTATCGTTGAGCACATCAAGCGTTGAACGCACTAGCGACCGTAATTCGAAAAGCCACCAGGCACTCCGTTCGGAGACAGAACCAGTTGCCACAACTGCAGTGTCCGGGCACGAAACGCGCCTGCGCAAGTCAGCAGGTAATATTTCCACATGCGGAAAAAGGTCTCATCGTAGCGACTTTTCAGATCGGGCCAATTGCGTTCGAAGTTCTGGTACCAGGCCATCAGAGTGCGATCGTAATATGCGCCGAAATTGTGTATATCTTCAATAACAAACAGATCTTCGAGTGCAGTGGTCAGGCGACGCAGTGATGGCAACTGGCCCGCCGGGAAAATGTAGCGCTCGATCCAGGGATCCGTCGCGCGCTCGCTGACGTTGGTGCCGATTGAGTGCAGCAGGAACAATCCCCCGGGACGAAGGCAACGCCGCACTACACGAAACAGCTCGCGATAATTCTTTTCGCCGACATGCTCGACCATGCCGACCGAGGCAATGTGGTCGAATTTTTCATCGAGATCGCGATAGTCCTGGAGTCGAATCTCGATCGGCAACCCGGCCGTGCGCTTGCGCGCCAGGGCAAGCTGTTCTTCGGACACAGTGATCCCGGTACATTCAACACCGTAGCGCTCGGCTGCAAACTGGCACAGGCTGCCCCAGCCACAGCCGATATCCAGCAGACGTTGCCCTGGCTTGAGATCGAGTTTGCGACAGATCAGGTCGAGCTTTTTCTCCTGCGCAGCATCGAGATTGTCTACTTTGTCCCAGTAAGCGCAGCTGTACACCATGCGCTTGTCGAGCATCGCGGCAAACAGCTCATTGCCCCTGTCGTAATGCGCGGCGCCGTTCGCGAACGCGCGCGAGGGCGTCTGTGGATTTGACAGCCAGGCGCGAATGAGCAGTGCTGCCTTGCCGGCGTGACTGAGACGGTCGTCGACACTGGCACGCAGCAAGCGATAGACACACTTATCCAGAGCATCAACGTCCCACCAGCCACGCATGTAGGCTTCGCCGGCGCCAAGCGTGCCGCGGCGCAGGATTTGGTCGAGGGCACGGTGGTCGCGAATAACGGGATCGAATTCGCGGTTGCCGTTAAGGCGTACATCGGCCGGCGCAATGAGCTTGTTCAGCGCCGCCAGGCGATGGTCGTCGGAATTCTTGTGGGTACGAGGGAACCAATTTGTCGGGGTGGGGCCAAAATGCCGTGCAAACATGATAGTTCTCCTGCTTTTTAAGCCAGCGGTCTGTCTGGCTGCGTTCTCCTTTGGAAACCTTGAGTGCTATCGAATAACTCTTTTTAGGATACTGATTGTCTTTGCAACGTTAACGCCGGTAAAACAGTATGTAAAATTCATGGCTGCATTTCCTGCGCCGATGTCCAAAGGCGCCTGAGATTATCCAGGCGGTAAATGAAATTAATGAACAATGCTATCGATTCAGTCAATGCTGTCCTGAACCAGTCCACCCCCTTGCTCGACGACGACCGGTACCACGCTGATCTCGCGCTCCGGGAGGCCACTGCACGTTACGGCGCAGGATGGGCGCACGATGAACTCGGCGAGGCCGGGCAACTATTTGCGAGTTCTCGACTGATGCGCCTCGCCGTGGATGCAAACCGCTTCCGCCCGGAACTCAAGCGCTTCGATGCCCAGGGACGGCGCATCGACCGGGTGGATTTTCATCCAGCCTGGCACGAACTCCTTGGCTGCTCGATAGAGCGCGGCATCGTGTCCATGCCCTGGGACAATCCGCGTCCTGGCAGCCAGGTAGCGCGCGCCGCGCTGTTCTATCTTTACTCGCAGACAGAAACCGGTACTCAATGCCCGATTGCAATGAGCACGGGTACCATACAGGTGCTCGAACGCCTGGCCGATCAGTTGCCGGAGATCGGTGATCTGTGGTTGCCAAAGCTGAAAAGCCGCTCCTACGACGGACGGTTCATGCCCGCGCGTGACAAGAGCGGCGTCCTGTTCGGCATGGGCATGACCGAGCGCCAGGGTGGCTCGGATGTGCGGCGCAACATCACCCGGGCTCGAGCGCTTGATGCAAGCGGTCCCGGCCGTCGCTACGCGATCACCGGCCACAAATGGTTTTTCTCGGCGCCGATGTCTGACGCCTTCCTGATCCTGGCACAGACCAGCGCCGGCATTGCTTGCTTTCTTGTGCCAAGGTTTCTCGAGGACGGTGAGCTGAATGCACTGCACCTCGTGCGACTCAAGGACAAGCTCGGCAACCATTCGAATGCCAGCTCCGAACTGGAGTTACATGGCGCCACCGGCTACCTGCTTGGCGACGAGGGCCGCGGAATACACACCATCATTGAGATGGCTACCCATACCCGGCTCGACTGTGTCCTTGCTACGGCGGGTATGCAGCGCCGCGCTTTGTGCGTCGCCCTGAACCATGCCGGGCAACGCGAAGCCTTTGGTGCACGCCTGATCGACCAGCCCATCATGGCCGCGGTACTCGCGGAACTGGCTATCGAGTCCGAAGCGGCCACGGTGCTCGCGATGTTTCTCGCACACTGTTTTGCCGCAGAGGCCAGCGACGGCGAACGCCTCATTGGTCGCCTGTTGACGCCGGCGGCCAAGTTTCATGTCTGCAAACGCGGCCCTCAATTTGCGGCGGAAGCGATGGAGGTACTGGGCGGCAACGGCTACATAGAGGAACTGGACCTTGCGCGCATCTACCGGGAAATGCCGCTTCTTTCTATCTGGGAGGGATCCGGAAATGTGATGTGCCTCGACGTGCTGCGCGTATTGAGCCATGAACACGAGTCGCGTGCTGTCCTGCTCGAATTTGTTCGCAAGGCGCACGGGGAGAATGCTGCTTTCGATGCATATATCGACCAGCTCGACGCTTTGTTGCAACAAGCGGAGGAAAGTGACGGCCGTCGCGTTGCGCATGCAATTACATTGGCAATACAAGGGTCACTGTTGATTCGGCATGCGCCCGCCTGCGTCGCGGATACTTTCTGTGCCACGCGCCTGTTACACGAGTTTGGCAACGCAAGCTTTGGTGTCCTGCCGCGCGGCGCACCTGTAAAAGAACTCCTGGCACGGGCCTGGCCGTGATCGATGCACTCTTGATCACGAACAGACTCAGTCCAGGAGAGAGGTTGGATGCATTGGCTGGTCATCACTCATGAACGCGCAACCGGAATTCAAACGATGAGTAACCCCTGGCTCGAACGCTGGCGGAACGGTCACATCGGCTGGCACGAGCCGGACGGGAACCAGAATCTGCAAAAATTCTGGCGTGCCAGTGGCAAGCGCGTGCTCGTGCCGCTGTGTGGTAAATCACCGGATCTGTTGTGGCTTGCGGCGCAGGGCAACGAGGTCGTTGGTATCGAGCTCGCGGAAATTGCCGTGCAGGACTTCTTTGCAGAGCACGACATACGTTTTGAACGCCGTGAGGGCAGGTTGGTCGAGTACCGGGCCTTGGATGCCGGCATCACTCTATATTGCGGCGACTACTTCGAATTCGACATGCCCGGTTTCGATGCACACTACGATCGCGGTGCGCTCATCGCATTGCCGCCAGAACTCCGTGCGCGGTATGTACAACACACAAATTCACTGCTTACCGAAAATGCCGAACAGCTCGTCATCACCGTCGAGTACGACCAGGCCGTGTGCAAAGGGCCACCATTTTCGGTGAGTTCGTCGGAAGTGCTGGCTCATTGGCCGAAGCTCGGTCGTGTCGCGTCTATTGACGATATTGAAAATGCACCGCCGAAGTTTCGACAAGCGGGCCTCACCGCCATGCGGGAAGTCGTCTGGCGCACTATATAGGTTACCGGGCGGCATTACAGTTTTGCCCGCACCCGGTCACCCGTGATACGACGAATACGGCTTTCCCGCCAGATGATCAGTACGTTCGAAGCAATAACGATCGTCGCCCCGGCAAGCACCATTGGCAATGGCCAATCATCCCAAATGAGCCAGCCGAAGAACGTTGCCCAGACGATACCGCTGTAGTTGAAAACAGTGACGATGACGGCCGGCGCATGACTGAACGCTGTTGAGAAAAGCCACTGCGCTGCCGCTCCGGAAAGGCCAATGCCGAGCAGCAACGGTATTTCCGCAAGCGTAGGTTTCACA
Organism: Proteobacteria bacterium UBA1844; assembly: GCA_002338615.1. Taxonomy (GTDB): domain Bacteria; phylum Pseudomonadota; class Gammaproteobacteria; order Steroidobacterales; family Woeseiaceae; genus UBA1847. Next base: position 58,528 of record DDIS01000177.1, read on the forward strand.
AAGATGAATGGTAGCGGCAGAGCAGTGATGAGGGTGCCGATAAGAAAGAAGTAAAACGTAACGGTTTCGGGTCGTTCGTAGCGGCCGATATAGCGCAGGACTATTTGCAGGATCGCCTGCAGGAAAGCAGCGCCGAGCGCGATCGAGATGCCGAGCGCGTACAGGTGGCCGGTAGGGCGCACCATGATTAACACCCCGGCGAAGCCGACCAAAACCGCAGTCCAGCGCCACATGCCGACGCGTTCACCGAGGAAAATGATGCCAAGAATTGGTATGAACAGTGATGACGTGAATAGCAGTGCAGTCGTGTCTGCCATCGGCATCAACGAGAAAGCCCAGAAGGTCGCTGTTAACGAAACAGTGCCAAACACCGCACGAAAAGCGATCCAGCCGCCCTTGCCATGGGTGACTGCAATATCCCGATGTCCGAATACGAAGATAGCAATGAGGAATGGCACCAGTGCAACAACATTTCGGTAAAACGAGATTTCGATGACCGAATGATTGACGCTAAGCAACTTGGCCAATGCATTCATGACCGTAAACATCAGGAAAGCGCCCAACGCTGTGGCCATGCCGAGTACGACATGGTCTTTGTTTGCCGTTGGTTCACTGTCCGACATGCGGCGCTAATGTACAGGTGATCCACCTTCAGGAACAGCGATGTCGATTAGTATACGGAGAACGTTCATGGAAGCGCCGGAATCGTTTCCGGTTCGGGCACAGGCTGTTTCCGCCGTAGCGCGATTCGACTAGACTGGAGGTTCTCACGACTCTGCGCGGATAAATCATTATGAGCTTTTACAGGTTGGTATTGCTTACGCTCGTCCTGCTTTCAGAATTCACGATTGCGGCGGATTTGAGAGCCGCGGATACACCAAAAGCCGTACTCGTCACTGGTGCCAGTAGTGGTATTGGCAAAGCAATTGCAGAGGACCTGGCATCGCGCGGTTATTTTGTCTATGCCGGCGCACGCAAAGACGCGGATATTGCGGCACTCAGCAAGGTCCCGAATATCGAAGGCATTCGGCTCGATGTGACGATCCAGCAGGACATCGATGACGCCGTCGCGACGATCAGCAAGGCCGGACGCGGACTCTACGGGCTGGTCAACAACGCGGGGGTCGGGTTCGTGGGAGAAGCGAGCAAGATGCGCGAGGAAGATCTGATATCCACCATGGACGTAAACGTCTACGGACCCTTTCGAATTACCAAGGCCTTCGCGCCACTCATTATCGAATCCAAAGGCCGGATCACTACCATAGGTTCCATTTCCGGCATCCTGTCGAGCCGCAGGCTGGCGGCCTACAGCATGAGCAAACACGCTATTGAAGCGTATGTCGACGCGCTTGCTACGGAGATGGCTGACTACGGTGTCGCGGTCAGCGTCATCGAGCCCGGCAATTACCAGTCGAGGATTCGTGACAAGGTACTGGAGCACGCAAGGGAGAACGGAGCGGGTGAAAAGGAACTGGCCGCTCTACAAGCCTGGGCGGACACGGACTACAAAGAGCCGGATGAAGTCGCCAATGCGGTCTATGACGCACTATCTTCGGCACATCCTAAGCATCGCTACATGGTTGTACCGAACGCTAATGAAGCTGAGATCACAATAAGGAAAGCCATGCAGGAAATGCTTGAGTTGAACGAGGATCAACCGTACAGCTACGACCGGAATGCACTGGTAAGCATGCTGGATGACATGCTGGCTGCCGATACCCCCGATTAGCCGGGGAAGCAATTCGAACAGACAGTCTGTCGCGGCGCGTGCAAGCTGGCAACAACAAAAACAAGAAGAAGGAAACTACGCATGAAACGCGAGCAAAGAGTCAAGACCAAGCGTAAACAAGCAATCATATATGCATGGCTCCTGGTTGTTGTATCGCTCCTGCAGTTTGCGACTACGGCGCGCGCTGCCGATGCAATACTCGCAGACCTCGAACGAATCTCCATTTCCGACACGATGCTGATGATGCCCATGCGCGATGGCGTGCGCCTGGCATCTGATATTTATCGGCCGAAAGACGCCAAAGGCAAAGTGCCGATTATTTTTATCAAGACGCCATACAACTTCAACAAGCTTGCCGGTGCGAGCCTGCAATGGACGTATGACGCGGTGCAGCGCGGCTATGCGGTAGTCATGCAGAACGAACGCGGGCGCTATTACTCGGAAGGTGACTGGACGTTGCTCGGCGATCCTCGCACAGACGGCTATGACGCGATGACCTGGATGGCCAATCAGCCCTGGTCGAATGGCAACGTCGGTACCCTCGGGTGCTCTTCCTCAGCCGAGTGGCAGCTGGCGCTCGCAGCGCAGCATCACCCGGCGCACAAGGCGATGGTGCCGATGTCGGCCGGCGCGGGTATCGGCAATGTTGGCGAATTCATGGAACAGGGCAATTGGTACAAGGGTGGCGTACATCAAACTTTATTTTCAGTATGGCTTTACAGCGTGCAGCAAACGACCTACCCGCGATTTCCGGTGGGACTGCCACAAGAAGAGCTGCAGCGGCTGCGAAAGATGTATGACCTCGCACCCGACATGCCGGAGGTGGACTGGAAAAAGCAGTTGGCAAGCTTGCCAATGATTGACTGGCTGGAATCGGCCGGCGGCAACACGGGACCCTTTCGGGAAATGATAGCGCGTACCCCCGCCGACCCGGCCTGGAGCGAGGGCGGCCTGTATCATGAAAAGGAAACTATCGACATCCCCGCTTTTTGGTTCAATACCTGGTTCGATGTAAGCCAGGGCCCGAACATTGCCCTGTATTCGCATGTGCGGGAGAAGGCACCGAGCAAAGGGGCAAGAGACGGCCAGTACATGTTGATCGCGCCGACCCTGCATTGCGGCTACTACCGCATCGAGGAGCACGAAGACCTTGTGGTGGGTGAGCTCAATGTGGGCAATCCCTGGTTTTCGGTTAACGACAATATTTTCACGTTCCTCGATCACTATCTGAAAAACGAGAAAAGCGATGCCTTCAAAAAACTGCCGCGGGTGCAGTACTACACTTTGGGTGAAAACAACTGGAAAACAGACGAGGACTGGCCGCCCGCACATGCAAAAGCGAAACGCTATTATCTTGCTTCCTCGGGAGAGGCAAACAGCTTGTTCGGCGACGGCCGGCTCGAGGACAAGCGGGTTTCAGGCGAACCCTCCGACAGCTTTCAATACGATCCGATGAACCCGGTGCCGGCACTTGGTGGCGGCGTTTGCTGCAATAGTGACGCGGCCAAAGGCGGCAGTTTCGATCAGCGCGGCATTGAGGCGCGGGCCGACGTCCTTGTTTATACCTCCGAGCCGCTTGGCAAGGATCTCGAGGTGACGGGCAGCATTCATCCGGTCCTGTATGTGTCATCCAGCGCGAAAGACACCGACTTTACGGTGAAACTGGTTGATGTGTACCCGGACGGTACCGCCTACAACGTGGACGACACCATTTTTCGCGCACGGTATCGCAACGGCTATGACAAACCGGAGATGATGCAATCAGGCGAAGTCTACGAAATCAGGCTGACGGCGATGACGACCAGTTACCTGTTTAAGGAAGGGCATCGCCTGCGCGTGGAAGTGTCCTCCAGCAAGTTTCCGCAGTACGCGCGTAATCTGAACACGGGCGGCAACAACTACGATGAGACCGAGGGCGTCGAGGCATTGAATACGGTCTGGCACAGCGCGGAGCATCCGTCGTACATCGAGTTGTCAGTCGTGCCTTAGCAGCAGACTTTGTGCGTAAACGAGGACGGTTGACTATTCGTCCGCCCACTGCTCGACAAGAAACGAAGCGCTGGCGTCGAGTGCCAGCGCTTCGGCCAGCCAGGGTAGCGCAAGCGACATTTCCTCGCGCAAAGTCCACGGCGGGTTGATGACAATAACGCCGCAGCCGTACATGCCGGACTGAGGGCTGCGTGCGGCGACCCGAAGGGCCAGGTGCAATACCTTGCGCACGCCTGTTTCCGCAAACAGTTTCTCGATTGTCCCGGGCTGATGTTCATTCAGAACCGGATACCACAGTGCATAAACGCCGGTTGCAAAGCGGCGATGCATCGCTGCAATCGACGAAACTGCGGTTTCGTATTCGCCGCGCAGCTCGTATGACGGATCCATGAAAATCAGGCCGCGGCGTTCCCGTGGTGGGAGCAGGCTTTGGGCGAACTGATAGCCGTTTTCCTGGTAACAATGCGCGCGGCGATCCGTCGCAAATTGTGTTTCCAGGAGCGAGATATCACTACCGTGCAACTCACACAGCATCATACGATCAGCCGGCCGCAGTATTTGTGCGGCGAACCAGGGTGAACCCGGATAGAGCTTGAGTTCACTGCCGATGTTAAGGCGCCGCACAAGCCCCAGGTAATCGGCGACCGGCGCCGGCGCATCGGTGGCCTGCCACAAGCGAGCTATGCCCTCATTGTGTTCCGCATTCTTGCGCGCATACGTGGAATCGAGTTTATACATCCCGGCCCCTGCATGCGTATCGACATAGCAGAGCGCTGCATCCTTCTTTGCGAGGTAGCGCAGTATTGCTGTGAGCACAACATGCTTCATCACGTCGGCAAAGTTGCCTGCATGATAGGCATGACGGTAGCTAAGCAAGATCCACCTCGCTATTTCTCACGCAAAACACGGCCCTCATGGATCAGCGTGGAAGTTGATGATGCAATTCGGGATAGGCAAGCGGAAATGTTGGGCAGCTAAATGCTTTGCGCCAGCGCCTGCAAACCCTTCACCAGCCGATCACAATCGGCGGTGCTGTTGTAGATGGCGGGCGTTACGCGGACACACGCGCCTTTGGCCACGCCGGCGCGATGCACAGTGAGGACACCGTGGTCTTTGAGCAAGCGTTCGACGATCGCCTTGTTACCGGGTACATCGGTGACGTTCTGAAACCGGAACGATGTAATGCCTCCGTGCATGCGCGAGTCATCCGGTGTCAGAATGTCGAGCTTCCTGATACCGCGTGCTGCGGCGACCCAATAGTCGCGCAAGTAGCGCAATCGTGCTTCCTTGTTCTGGCGGCCAACGTATTCGTGGTAGTCAAGCGCGTCCGGGGCACTGAGCTGCGCCGCAAAATTGACCGTGCCTGTATGCACGCGCCCTGTTATTTCCGTGCGTTCTTCGGCATAAGCACCGGGGTTCAAGGCCATGTCCCCCAGGCGTTGCCGCTTTATGTACATCGCGCCGACGCCTAATGGCGCACCAATCCATTTATGCAGGTTGAAACCAACGAAATCCGCGCCGAGTGTATCTACCTGGAAGTCCAACTGGCCCCACGAGTGAGCGGCATCAACGATAACGTCCACATCAAGTGCCCTGGCGCGCTCGGTGATTTCCCGTACCGGCACAAGCAAGCCCGTACGATGGCTGATGTGGGTCAGCAACAACAAGCGAACGTCCGGGTGTTTCTGCAGCGCGTTCACGTAAAATTCGACCAGCTCGTCGTGCGCCACCGGTTCCGGTATTTCCAGGCGAATGACCTTCCCGGCGGCGCGCTTCGCGACCCAGTCCATTGTTCGTTGCATTGCGTCGTAGTCGAGATCGGCATACATCACGGCAGCACCCTGTTGCAGGCCACGATAGTTTTCGATCAGGTTCTGCAGCGCCTCGGTGGCGTTCCGGGTGAGCGCAATCTCATCGGGCTGTGCGCCAAGCGCATCGGCAACCCGCGCAACAATTTTCGGGTAATCATCGTAATAGGCGCGGCGTGCGTAGTAGGAATTTGCGCGGTTTACCATTTCGGTGTGTTCGACATAGCGCTCAAGTACCGGGCGCGACATAACGCCCCAAAAGCCATTTTCGAGGTTGGCGTAGCGTGTATCGAGGTCGAAATCGGCGGCGATTGCGCGCCAGTAGTCGCCGTCTATAGCGATGTCAACCGCACCATCCTTCGCCGTTGCACGTACCTGGCTGCTGGCTATTGGTGCTAATAAGCTCGCTGCGGCAAATGCGGTAGCGCGTAGTATCGATCGTCGGGAAATCGGCTGCGGGTTCATCGAGCAAACTCCTTCAAAGCTGCGATCTTGCTGCGCCGAATCGGGCGTCGGCGGTGCAGTAAGCGATGCCGGAGTATATCAGTGTTCCACTGAGCCCCCGCAGGGTCGACAGCGAGCCAAACAGAAGAGGGCTGCGGCCTCGCGTGCGCCGCAGCCCCGGGGGCATGCCTGTCATGGAGCCAGGCACGCGTCGTTGTAATCAGTAAGTCGGACCGTCTTTGTACTCAAGACCGACTGCACGCGCTTGCTCCTTTACTGCATCAAACAGTTGCTGGTCGAGCGAATCCTTGAGACCGCCTGCTTCCTCGACTTTCTTCGCGAGGTACTCGTCGCGGTCTTTTGCCCGCTCCGCAATTTGCCGCGTGAGGTCATCGCGCTTTTCCGCGAGTTCGGCGACATAGGCTTTCTGCGCAGGCGCTGACATTGGCTTGAGCACCTCCGGCAGGGCGTCCTCTTCCAGCGAGGCAACATCGACGGCACCACTGGCTACCGCAGCCACCAGCTCTTTTTCCCCGAGCATATTGGATTTACCAGCCGCACTTGCGTTAAAGGTACCGCGCCGCGCGAGTGAGCTTGTCGAGGCACTGTCATGCAGCTTGGTTGTTGCAGCCATCTTGTCGTGCATTTTCTGTTGCTCCTCGCGGCTGCCGTAGTACAAACGCGTATCGTCCAGTTGCGCCGACAATTCCGCGATCTCCGCGTCAAAGGGCGTTGCAAACGCGACGGCACCGCCTGCCTGTTCTACCTGAAAGTAACTGCCGTGTCCGAGGCTCGCAATCTGTGTCCAGGGTTCGACGGTCATCGCAAGCTCGCCGCACTGAATTGCGTTGATCACGATACCTTTTTTTCGTGCTTCGGCGACAATCTCCGGGTAACGGACTTCGTTGTAGTCCATGTGCGGTGGCGCATCGCCGACCAGGAATATGGCCTGGTAAGCCTGCTTGTCCTGGCTCCAGGACATGCTGTGCACGGCATCGTAAAGCGCTTTGTTAACGCTTTCTGGGCCGTCGCCACCTCCGTTGGCCTCGAAATCCATCAGCGTCGCGTACACGGAGTCGAGATCGGACGAGAGGTCGACGACCTTCGTTACGTAAGCATCGCCATGGTCACGGTAGGCGACCAGCCCGATGCGGATGTCAGGCGTCTGCTGTGCCGATGCCATTGTGCTTGCGATCGACCAGATCTTTTCCTTCGCGGTCTGGATCAGGCCGCCCATGCTGCCCGTGGTGTCGAGTACGAACACGACATCAACCCTGGGCCGCTGATTGGCAATAACGTGGGTGAGCGACGTGTCAACAGGGTCTGGAGTCACATTCTTCGCCATCAGGTGCGGATAGTAGATAACCGTTGCAAGTGTGATCCCGAAGATAGCAATGCCTAATAGTCTTGTTTTCATGATGAATGTCCTTTTTTCTGGGTCAAAAGAAGTGGATGTCCTTTTAGAAAGGTGGATGTCCTTTTAGTGGGTTCGCTGCTGGGTGAACAGCTGGCGCAGGGCCCGGTCGGCCTCGCGTTTCGCGCGTTCGAAGCGGGTGTTCTCGTTCGCTGCGTCTGTGCATGTCCGGTTTCGGGCGCCGATTGCGGGCGGTATCGCAACGAACAAGGCCTGCACGAGAAAGAAACTCCAGGTCGCGAGGAAAACGCTGCCCGATTGAGTAGCTGCCCAGGCCGCAGCGGAAATACTCAATGCAGAGAGGCCGAGGTCGAGGACCGAAGGCAGTACGCCCGAGTAGAAATAGAGCGATCGCAACAGCCAGATGGCTGCTACGTGGATCAGGAGATAAAGCGCCAGTGGCGGCACGAACCACCAGCCGAGAGCGGCGATAACTGCCCAGGCGGCGAGCGCCGTAGCGCGGCCCGTGCGTTCCTTGCTGCGGCTGAACAGGTACAGGATATAGACAAGCCCGAGCAGGGGGATAAGCAGGCGCAGCGTTGTGCCGAGGCCGAGCAGGGGTGCCAGCATTGCCACGATCGAGCCGGCACCGAGCGCAAGCAGCCCTGCAACAAGAACACCCTGGAAAAACGTAGGCCGCTTCATGACACGCTCCTTGCATCTTTCTCGCGCAAGTAGGCAATCTCGACTTCTTCATCGCCGACAGTCAGTTCACGTGCCATCCAGGCGGCATCATCAAAATTGCCGTGGTTTCGATTCCTGGCTGATGCCTGGTGCGCGACTAGTTCCGCCTTTTGCCGCAGGCTCTCGAGTGTTGCGCGATTCTCTTCATAGAACTTGCGCTGCTCTTCGAGATATTTTCCATTTGCGACCTGGTTTGCTGCGATACGCTTTACGAAGCGCTCGGCCTCCAGCTTTTTGCGAATCAGTTTCTTCGCAAGCTCGTCTTTTCCCGACTTGAAGCAGAGGTCCAGCTGACCATCGAGATCGACAATTGCCGATTTGAGTTCCTCACGCCGACCGTCAAGTGCCTGTTGCTCAAGGGCAAGAGCGGCTATGCGTTGTTCCGTGCCACCCAGTTCGTCCTCCATATCGCGGACGGCCTGCCTGAGCATTTGTTCGGGCTCTTCGATCTGGTCCAGCACAGCGTGAAAGTCCGCTTTGAAAAGTCGTGCGACGCGATTGACAAGTGCCATGATGTTGTCTCCTGATATATTCGAAGATGGTTTCGATGAGGCAATACTAGGCAGGCGCCGCACGCCGGATAAGACACCGACAGGTAAAATAGAAGACGAAAAATTTACAAAAACCTTACAGAGGCCGGAGCCTGGCCGGCCGCGATGGTGCTAATGTTTGCGTTCCGCTCACGAGGCAACGCATGAAGCGACGAATTCGCATTCTGGTAATTGAAGATGAAGAGGCTATTCGCACCGGCCTCGTCGACGTCCTCATCTTCCATGGCTACGAAGCCGAGAGCGCCGTGACCGGCCCCGACGGGCTTAAACACGCCTTAAGCGGACGCTTCGACCTGGTCTTGCTGGATGTCATGTTGCCCGGAATGGATGGCTACGAGATCTGTGACCGGATTCGTGCGGTGGACCGCAGGCTGGCAATCATCATGCTGACGGCAAAAAGCTCGGACGAAGAAATTGTCGCTGGCCTGAAGCTTGGTGCTGATGATTACGTACCCAAACCATTCTCCATCCAGCAACTGGTATTGCGCATCGAGGCCGTGCTGCGGCGCACTCAAGCCGGAGAGCAGCAAGCGAGAACCCTGCAACTCGGCACGCTTGAAATCGATACAGAAAATTTCACGGGCAGGAACGGCAGCGATGAAATCGCGTTTACCAAGCGAGAAATTGAAATCCTTAGCTACCTCGCGGAGAACGCCGATAGACCGGTGTCGCGGGAGGAGTTACTGACCAAGGTATGGGGCTATGCGCGCGACCTCGGCATCGAAACCCGGACCATCGACATTCACGTCGCGAAATTGCGGCAAAAGATCGAGACCGACAACAAAAATCCGAAGTGGCTCATAACGGTTCGCGGTGCCGGGTATCGTCTCGTGCTGGAGCACTAGGCCTTGTTGCCGCACAAACTCATCAAGCGCTTCAACCAGCGAAGCCTCGCCTGGTTGTTGCTGTCATTGTTCCTGGCGCTGGCGGTGCCAACGACGTTGCTGGTCTGGCAGGCCTGGACGCAACTCAAGTGGGAGGCCTTTCACCAGTCCAGCGGCAGCGCGGAGGAGCTGACCAATCGAATCGATTCTCGCCTGCAGGAGATGGTCAATAGCATAGAGCGACGCAGTTTTGCAGACTACTCGTTTCTGCTCAATGCAGGCGATTCGAACGCCACGACAAAACAACGCTCGCCGCTGTCGAGCTACCCGGTCGAAGCAGCCTTGCCCGGGCTGCTCGGATATTTCCAGGTGGATACAAATGGCGAGTTCAGCACGCCACTGCTGCCGGTGAGCAGGTCGGCGGCAAGCGAGCTTGGTATCAGCGCGTCTGAGTACGACAAGCGACTGGAGCTTGCAAAGCACATCAGGACGGTACTTGCAGAGAACCGTCTCGTTCAATCACGCCCGGGGCCGGCTGCCGTGCAGAGCATTGAAGAGTCGGTTGCCGCACCCTACGCAGGCGCGGAGGAAGTTCTGATCGCCGCCGACAAGGATGCTTACAGCCAGCAGATATTCGACGAGCTCGACCAACGCCGACAAAACGAGCCATCGCGATCGAAGTCGGCTGGCGCGGCTGCGAAAGACGGTGCGCGCGCCGAGGCGAAGAGCTCGGCGCAACGCTCCAACACGATCGGCAAGGTGAGTGATCTCAAGCTGGACGCAAAGCTGCAGAATAAAAGCGAACAAATCGAGCGCGAGGCGGCGTTACAGAAAAGTCGCGTCAATTTCGCGGACGATGCCCCGCTTGAAGTCGTCGACAAAAAAGAAGCCGCACGACCAGCATCGGCTGCGACTCGACGTGTCAGCGCCGATTTGCTTGCAACTGCATCGTCGCAGGATCGAATCAGCACGTTCGAAAGCGATATCGACTCCTTTACTTTCAGTATCCTGGGCAGCGGCCAGTTCGTCCTGTTTCGCAAAATCTGGCACAACGGCGAGCGCTATATACAAGGGCTGCTCATTGACAACGATGCTTTCCTCAAGGATGCCGTCGGTACGGCCTTCAGTGAAACCTCACTGTCCAGCATATCCAACCTGATTGTTGCCTACGGTGACGACGTCATTGAAAGTTACGGCGCGCGCGACGCGACAAGCCGGTCTGTGTATTCCGATGTGGCAAAGGATCTGAGTGGCTCGCTGCTGTACCGCAGCCGCCTTGGCGCACCGCTCGACAGCCTGGAACTCATCTACAGTGTCCAGCGTCTGCCGCCCGGCCCCGGTGCACGTATTCTCGCGTGGCTAACCCTGATCCTGGCGGTCGTGTTTACCAGTGGCTTTTTCATCCTGTACCGACTCGGCATCAGTCAGCTAAGGCTTGCACAACAGCAACAGGACTTCGTATCCGCGGTCAGCCATGAACTCAAGACGCCGCTGACCTCGATCCGCATGTACGGGGAGATGCTGAAAGAAGGATGGGCGGATGATTCGAAGCGACAGAGCTACTATGAGTTTATTCACGACGAAGCGGAACGTTTGTCGCGACTGATAGCCAATGTGCTGCAGCTGGCAAGCATCACGCGCGATGAACCGCAGTGCAATCCGAAGCCAGTATTGCTCGGCGAGTTGATGGACAATGTCGAGTCGAGAATCTCGAGCCAGGTTGAACGTGCTGGCTTCGCCCTGCATCTTCAGCGAGTCCCGGCGGCAGGACAAACCAGCGTTGATGTCGACGTTGACTGCTTTTTACAGATCGTCATCAATCTGGTCGACAATGCGATCAAGTTTTCAAAGAACGCGACTGACAAGTCGATTGACATTGAATGCAAGGTGCTGGGAACCAGCCAGGTACAGTTTTCGATTCGCGATTACGGTCCCGGCATTCCCAAAGACCAGATGCAAAAAATCTTCCAGCTGTTCTATCGTACGGAATCCGAGCTGACACGGGAAACGGTGGGCACGGGCATCGGACTCGCAATCGTGCACCAGCTGACACTCGCCATGAGTGGCAGCGTCGACGTGGTCAACGTGGGGCCCGGCGCGGAGTTCCGGTTGCTGTTTCCCGTTTCCGAGACCTAATTTTGCCGTAGGAGCGGCTTCCAGCC
>DDIS01000003.1:0-919 GCA_002338615.1 Proteobacteria bacterium UBA1844
TTGACGGAGGGGTCCACTATAGTTATCACCGCAACACTGTGGGTTGTTGAAAATCTACTACACATAAATTTCTCAGAACTATCATGCATCCAAATGCTTTGCATCGTATTTATTTCTATTTTAACTTTTACAATTCAATTGTGTTTACTGCAAACGATACGCCCAACTAGCTATTTTTTTTCAAATAGAACCAACGTTAAAAACAAGGGGAAACACAAAGGTGTTATGTGGCCGAAAAACCTGAACACTACCGACTTCACTGAGTTTTGTTCCACAGTTAAAGGCATGTCTGATATCGATATTGAAAATGAATATCTATCCACACTTTACACTAGTCGATTACTCGTAGATAGGAAGTATACCTACTATCGATTTTCTGTATTTTTAATCAAATGGCAAATGCTAATCATTTCCATAATCTTGTTTTTTACGGGTATCCCAAAATTATGGGCCTAACAAATACGTCAACACGGACAGTCAACTGCGCGGCTTTTTTATGGCGTCTTATGGCGTCGTTTCACTGTGTCACAAGACCAGCTGCTCCGTTGCCTGCCGGTTACGTAGGCGTTAGGCCATGCAATTGAACAGGCGCAGCTACAACGCTATCGCGGAGGATTGGGACGCCGCGCGATCGAGGCTGTTCTCCTATGAGGAGGACCGGTTCTTAGCACGCCTTACGACCAACTTGCCCAGCTCCGCGAAGCTACTCGACCTAGGCTGCGGAACGGGCCGGCCCATAGCCGAGTTTCTGATGCGGAAGGGTTACATGGTGACTGGAGTAGACCAAGCGGACGCGCTGCTCGAAATCGCCCGGAATCGCCTGCCAGAAGGCAGATGGTTGCACGCGCAGATGGAATATTTCGAACCTGACGAAGAGTACGGCGGGGCCGTGGTCTGGGACTCGTTGTTCCACGTCCCT
>DDIS01000003.1:1024-15160 GCA_002338615.1 Proteobacteria bacterium UBA1844
TCCACGTCCCGCGTGAGCATCACGAGCCAATATTGCGCAGCGTTCGCCGCAGCCTTCGGAAGGGCTCACGGATCATGCTGACTGTTGGAGGCTCAAACCACCCGCCCTTTACGGACACAATGTTCGGCCAGTCCTTCTTCTACGATTCGCACTCGCCAGTGGCGATCTTGAAAGTACTGGAGTCGTTGCGCTTCACCGTCGAACATGCTGAGTTCATCAATCCACCTACGGGCGGCCGTGACAAAGGCCGCTATGGCATTGTGGCGAGTGTGGCCTAACCCTTTTGGTCGAGCGGACTCGCTGCGAACGATAGAGCTCAAAATTCCGATCTTCATCGCTTGGCCTGGCCTCTTGTCATTACGGTCTACTTTCCTTGTGATATAGTCTTCACCTGACGGGTGAACGTCATGGCACAAAATATGCAAGGCCGGATCAAGCGCGGTGGAGATCAAGTTTCGAACCAAAAAGCTAGAGAAGTGTTTTGTCGAGTCAAAGCACGCAGTTAAGGATTTAGGGAAGGATGTCGCTCGCAAGTACATCCAGAGAGTCAATCTAATCAAGGCGGCGAACAGCTTTGAAGAGGTTGAGCGCTTGCCGGGGCTTCGATGTCACGAACTTAAAGGCAAGAGATGCGGTCAGTACGCCGTGAAATTAACTGGTTTTTATCGCCTTATCTTTACCCTCGAAGGCGGCATGTTGAACATCGTCATGATTGAGGAAGTGAGCAAACACTATGATGACTGAAACGCATTTCATGTCTGATTTAGCCATCCCTCCTGGTGAGTACCTTGAAGAGGTACTTGCAGAACTAGAGCTAAATCAGGCGGAGCTGGCGCGACGTATGGGAAGGCCCGCGCAAGCCATTAACGAGATTATTCGTGGAGAGAAGGCAATTACGCCTGAAACGTCTATACAACTTGAGAAAGTTGTAGGCGTTCCTGCGCACATTTGGTCTCGTCTTGAATCTGATTTCCGTCTAATTCAAGCGAACTTGAATGAACGGAAGGAGGCAAAGAAAGAAGAAGTACTTGTTACAAAATTTCCTTATTCACTTCTTTCCAAACTAGGACTTGTTGAGAATACCAACTCAAAAATTGAGCGGGTGGAGAACCTGCGCTCATTCTTTGGGGTTTCTTCTCTTTTTAATTTACAAGGCGTTAAAGATTACGGTCCTGCATTCCGGCAGGATTCGAAAGAGGAGCTCAACCATGAAGCATTAGCTGCGTGGTTGCGTGCTGGAACGGTACTCTCGAAGCGGGATAGTTGTGCTAAGTTTTCAAAAAAGGCGCTAGAGCAGGCCATTCCGAAGATTAGAGAACTAACGAAGCGTAACGAGCCCAAGGAGTTCTTTGATGATCTGAGATCGACTTTGTGCGCGTGCGGAGTGTCTTTGATCGTAATTCCGCACTTTCCGAAAACGTATACAGCCGGCGCTACTTTCTGGTCAGGAAAAGATAAAGCTGTAGTTATGATGTCGCTTCGAGGAAGCTGGGCTGATATTTTTTGGTTTAGCCTATTCCACGAGCTCGGACATATCTTGTTGCATGACAAGCGAGCCACGTTTTTGGAAGACGGCAGTCACCACCCAGGCAGAAAGAAGCAAGAAGAGGAGGCTGACAGATTTGCGCAAGTTGCACTAATCCCACCGTCGGAGTTTCGGGAGTTTGTTTGCGCTGGTGATTTATCGTATCGTGCCATCAAAGATTTTGCCGAAACAATTGGTATTGATCCTGGCATCATTACTGGCCGACTGCAACATGAGAGGTTGATTCCGTACACAATCCATTATGGCCGAGTGCGGTATAAGTTTGAGCTCTAACAAATCGTTGCACCGGACATTTGACCCGCTGCTCATTTTAGCTTCTGAATCGCCCCGGGTTTCGTGGAGGCTGTTTTGTTAAAGTCAAACCACCGGAATGGCATCCTTGGTGAATTGCCTATAGTAGTTTACCTCAGCTTCTGCGGGAGGGATGTAACCGATTAGTTCCAGCAGCCGCTGGTTGTTGAACCAGGCCACCCATTCCAGCGTTGCCAGCTCCACGGCCTCCCTGGTTTTCCAGGGGGCGCGCTTGTGAATCAATTCTGTTTTGTACAGCCCATTGATGGTCTCTGCCAGCGCGTTGTCGTAGCTGTCGCCCTTGCTGCCGACCGAGGGTTCTATTCCGGCTGGCGAGCCGCTCGGTATAGCGAATGGAGACATATTGCGAGCTACTGTCGCTATGGTGTACCAAGGCATCCATCCGCCCCGGTTGCCGGGCATACAGCGCTTGTTCCAGGGCATCCAGCACAAAGTCCGTGCGCATGGAGCTGCTCACCCGCCAGCCCACAATGCGCCGGGCAAATACATCGATGACGAAAGCCACATACAGCCAGCCTTGCCAAGTCGAGATATAGGTGAAGCCTGACACCCACAACTGGTTCGGGCAATCTGCCTTGAATTGCCGGTTAACCCGATCCAGTGGACACGGCAGCGCCTTGTCCGGAACTGTGGTGCGCACAACCTTGACACCACGCCTGGCGCCTTCCAGCCCTAACCGCTTCATGAGCCGTTCGACCGTAAAGGGGTCGCCTCAGAAAACGGAAAATAAAGCACGCTAAGCGAAAGCTCGATCATGCAGTTGGCAGGTCACGCCACAGGCGCATTTGAGGCGGAAACGGCCTGGCTACAACAATCTGCCAGCCCTTGTAAGATGCCGCATGCTTCTACCTGTCGAGCGCCTGAGCACCTCTCGCGCAAAACGGCCAAGTGTTTCTTCAACTGTAACAACGCTTCCACGCGGGCCTCTACTTGTTGGATATGGCCATCCAGTAGCGCATTGACCTCGCCGCAATCCTGATTCGGGTTATCTCGCAGGTCCAGCAATGCCTGGATTGCTCCCAGCGTCATGTCGAGCGAACGGCAATGGCGGATGAACTGCAAGCGCTCGACGTGAGCGTCACCGTATAGCCGGAAGTTGCCGCCGCTGCGCGCTGGCTTTGGCAATAGCCCCTCCTTCTCGTAATAGCGGATGGTGACGATCTCGCACCTTGTCCGCTTGGCAAGTTCACCAATCCTGATTTCCATATTTCATCCTCATTTAAAACTTGACTCTATAGTAGCTATAGGGTCTTTAATGAGCAATACAGAAATCTGCGTAAAGGAATTGTCATGAGCGAATGCGGTTCAAAGGGGTGCGGCTGCTCGACCGTGCCGATCAGCCAGCCCCCTGCGCAAGCCCAGCTAACGGCTGAATCGGCCCAAGCGGTCTACCGCATCGAGAACATGGATTGCCCCACGGAAGAGGCGCTGATCCGAAGCAAGCTAGCCGCGCTGCCGGGCGTGGTCGGGCTTGACTTCAACCTGATGCAGCGCACCTTGGCCGTGCGGCATGAACTGCCATCGTTGACTCCGGTTGAGCAAGCCTTGAAGGCCATCGGCATGCAGGCCGTGCGCATGGATAAAGCTTCTGACGAGCAGACGACCAAGCTGGTCATCGCCAAGATGGATTGTCCAACCGAAGAAGCGCTGATCCGCAACAAGCTTGCCACGGTAGCCGGGGTGACCAATCTCGATTTCAACCTGATGCAGCGCACCCTGTCCGTGCGCCATGCTGCCCACACCCTGCCGGAAGTATTGGCCGCGCTGAAATCTCTGAACTTCGAGGCGCAAGTGCTCAATGCGGAGGAAGCCAACGCCTCGCCGGCGATATCGACAGTCGCATCTACCAACTGGGGGCCGCTTGGCATCTCCTTGGCGGCTGCATTGGCTGCGGAAGCCGTCTACTGGTTCCACAACGGCAACCATTGGTCAGTCGTTGTTCTGGCGCTCGTCGCGATCTTCGCGGGCGGCCTTTCCACCTACAAGAAGGGCTGGATTGCGCTCAAGAACCGCAACCTCAACATGAACGCCCTGATGTCAATAGCCGTCACGGGCGCCATGTTGATCGGTCACTGGCCGGAAGCAGCGATGGTGATGGTGCTGTTTGCACTCGCTGAAGTGATCGAGGCAAAGTCGCTGGACCGTGCTCGCAACGCCATTCGTGGCCTGCTCGACCTTGCCCCGGAACAAGCCACGGTGCAGCAGCCGGATGGTTCGTGGCGCGAAGAGGATGCCAAGCAGGTCGCCATCGGCAGCCGGGTTCGGGTCAAGCCGGGTGAGCGTATCGCCCTCGATGGCGAAGTGCTGGAAGGACGCTCTACGGTCAACCAAGCGCCGATCACTGGTGAAAGCCTGCCAGTTGAAAAAGCGCCTGGTGATCTGGTGTTCGCCGCCACCATCAACGAATCCGGCTCGTTTGAGTATCGCGTTACGGCCACGGCCAGCAACTCCACATTGGCCCGCATTATCCACGCGGTGGAAGCTGCCCAAGGTAGCCGCGCACCTACTCAACGCTTTGTCGATCAGTTTGCACGCTGGTACACGCCAACCGTATTCGGTGTGGCGGTTGCGGTCGCACTGATTCCCCCGCTATTCATGGGCGCAGCGTGGCTGGACTGGATTTACCGCTCGCTGGTTTTGCTGGTCGTCGCCTGCCCGTGCGCGCTGGTAATCTCCACACCGGTCAGCATCGTTAGCGGCTTGGCGGCGGCGGCGCGGCACGGCATTCTTATCAAGGGTGGCGTCTATCTGGAAGAAGGCCGCAAGCTGCGCTGGCTGGCACTGGACAAGACCGGCACGATCACGCACGGCAAACCTGCGCAAACCGATTTCGTCGCGTGGGGCGATGCGCTACCAGCCAGCAGCCGAAGCATTGCCGCCAGTCTCGCGGCTCGCTCTGACCATCCCGTGTCCAAAGCCATAGCGCAGGCAGCGCATGCCGAAGGGGTTGCGCTACACGATGTTGCCGAGTTCGTTGCACTGCCCGGTCGTGGCGTGCGAGGCAGCATTGACGGTGTGACCTATCACCTTGGCAACCATCGGATGCTCGAAGAGCTGGGGCATTGTCCACCTGAATTGGAGCAGCGCATCGCTGCGATGGAGCGCGAAGGCAAAACTGTAGTGATCCTGGTGAGCACAAAGCGTGCGCAAGCCCTGATCGCGGTGGCAGACACCATCAAGGACAGCAGCAGGAGCGCTATCGGCGAGCTGCATGCGCTCGGCATCAACACCATGATGCTGACTGGCGACAACCCGCACACCGCGCAGGCAATTGCCACACAAGCCGGGATTGATCGGGCGCAGGGCAATTTGCTGCCAGAGGACAAACTGCGCGAGGTCGAACAACTGGCGCAGACTGGCAAGGTCGGGATGGTCGGCGACGGTATCAACGATGCCCCGGCGTTGGCACGTGCTGACATCGGATTTGCAATGGGGGCCGCTGGCACCGACACGGCCATTGAGACGGCGGACGTCGCCCTGATGGACGATGACTTGCGCAAGATTCCGACTTTTGTGCGCCTGTCACGTGCGACGGCTCAGGTACTGATGCAAAACATCGTGCTGGCACTGGGCATTAAAGCGGTGTTTCTGGTACTCACCTTCACTGGTCACGCGACCATGTGGATGGCCGTGTTTGCCGACATGGGAGCCAGCTTGCTTGTCGTGGGCAATGGCTTGAGGCTGTTGCGCCGATGAACTGGAAATTCATTCTCTATGACTGGTATGGTCTGAACGTCGCGTTGTTCCAGGTCATCAATGCGGGAACGCCTGCCGCGCTGGGACCGCTGGTGTGGTTCTTCAGCCTCGTAGGCAATTACTGGACAGCGCCCTTGACGCTGCTGGGTCTGTGGTGGTGGTCGAAGTCAGCAACCAATTTAGCCCGCGCTGATGCAGTTTGGCATCGGCTCATTGTTTTTGGCACCGCCTTCCTGCTGGCCTTGCTGGCCGCCACTGTCTTGAAGCTGTGGCTCGACTTCCCGCGTCCGCCC
Source organism: Proteobacteria bacterium UBA1844 (assembly GCA_002338615.1). GTDB lineage: Bacteria > Pseudomonadota > Gammaproteobacteria > Steroidobacterales > Woeseiaceae > UBA1847. The sequence goes on from DDIS01000003.1 coordinate 6,872, forward strand.
GCCGTCTTCGGCGAGTTAGTGCGCATCATCAGTGAGCATGAGCGGCACTACAGCCTGCCCAGTGGGCATGCTACCTATTCGGCGTTAGTTATCGGCGCGCTTTGGCCTTTGATGGGTCGCCGTGGCCGCGTCGGTTTGGTGCTTTATGCCGTCTTGGTCGGATGGTCGCGCATTGCTGCTGGAATGCACTTCCCGGCTGATGTGCTGGCGGGCTGGTGTCTAGGATTGGGCAGCACCGTTCTTGCCGGACGGCTGATACCGCTTGTCGCTCCCACGTGGCAGACGGCTCGCCACACGTCGGCCTCGGTCTGGTATGTGGTGGCCGTGTGCGCCTTCATGGCCGACCAGTTCGCCAAGCTCGCCGTCGTCCGCACGTATGCCTATGGCGAACAGGTCGAAGTCACGCCATTCTTCAATTTCGTTCATGTACTGAATCCGGGGGCCGCATTCAGCTTTCTGGCAGGCGCGGGCGGTTGGCAACGCTACTTCTTCATCGTCCTTGGCTTGGCAGTCTCGGCTTGGCTGGTACGCATGCTGAAACAGCGGTTGCCAAGCCTTGAAGCACTGGGATACAGCCTGATTCTCGGCGGGGCGCTTGGAAACGTCGCGGATCGCCTATTGCGCGGGCAGGTCGTGGACTTTCTCGACTTCCATTGGCGGCACTCGCACTGGCCTGCCTTCAATCTCGCTGATGTTGCCATCACCTCAGGGGCGGTCTTGCTCATCATAAACGGGCTGATCCAAGGCAGGGCGGTGGACGCAAAGCCAATTGAGAATTATAATCATTTACAATAAATTATTCTGACACTCTCCTATGCCTTGCCGAGCACCTTATCGCTGGTTGATGGCGCTGTTGCTCGCGACTTATGCGCTTATCAGCGGGCCAGCACTCGCAGCCGACAGCACCGAAACCAAAGCCAAGCAAATTTGGCAGCTTCTGGACTATGTGGCTGTCGATTACGGCGGTGCCGTAGCCAATGGCACGGTGCTGAAGGCGTCGGAATATGCAGAGATGCAGGAGTTCGTCGCCACCGCCGAGCGTCAATTGGGCGAGCTACCGAGTAAGACCGACAAGGCGCGCTTGCTGCAACAAGCTACGGAGCTTCGCCGCGCAGTAGCGAATAAAGCTGATCCAGCCATCGTGGCGCAACTGGCGCATGCGCTATCCAGCGCCGTGCAAAAAGCGTATCCATTCCCGGTGGCCCCAGCCGCCGTACCGGACTTGGCGCGGGGTGCGCAGTTGTTTCAGGCGCAATGCGCGGCCTGTCATGGCATGCAAGGGCACGGTGATGGCCCCTTGGCTACCTCCCTGAACCCCAAACCAACCGCGCTGGCCGAGCACTTGCGGGCGCGGGAGCGCAGCTTGTTCGCACTACATCAGATCATCAGCAACGGCGTCCCAGGGACTGCCATGCAAGGCTTTGGCTCATTATCGGACGAGGATCGCTGGGCGCTGGCATTCTTTGTCGGTACGTTGCCCTATGTACAGAGCGACAAGACCGCAGGGGCAAAGCTTTGGCAAACGAATGGGCAAGCCCGTCAAACGGTTGCCAATCTGGAAGCATTGACGCAAACCTCCGAGCATGTCTTGGCGGACAAGCTGGATGAACCCTCAGCTAAAGCGCTGACCGCATATCTTCGCGCTAACCCGAGTGCGTTGGACGCAAACAAGCCGAAAGGCACGGCAATAGCCAAGGCCAAGCTTGGCGAGAGCGTGGTTGCATTGCAAAACGGGGATCGTGCGACCGCAGCCAAGTTGGCCTTGTCCGCTTACCTTGATGGTTTCGAGCCCGTTGAACCGGCGCTCGCCACCCGCAACCGCCCGTTGTTCGAGCAGATCGAAGCTGCAATGGTGTCCTACCGAGCATTGGTGGCAAACGGTACTCCGGCCGAAGTGCAGGCCGCGCACCAACAGTTACACGGCTTGCTCGATGAAGCAGACAAAGTTCTTGCCCCTTCGGAGAACGATACCGTCGCGGCCTTTATCGGGGCATTGACTATTTTGCTGCGGGAAGGCTTAGAAGCGTTGTTAGTGGTCGTCGCCATGCTGGCATTTCTCAAGAAGGCCGAACGCCGGGATGTCGGGGTCTATGTGCATGCAGGATGGATGGCCGCACTGGCGGCAGGTGGCATCACTTGGGGCGTGGCGACCTATTTGGTCGGCGTCAGCGGTGCGAGCCGGGAATTGACGGAAGGCTTTTCTTCACTGTTTGCGGCTGTGGTCCTGCTCGGCGTCGGAATGTGGATGCACCAAAAGAGCGTCGCCGGTCGCTGGCAGATTTACCTCAAGGAAAAGCTATCCTCGGCGCTCAACAAGCGCACGGCGTGGTTCTTGTTCTCGCTGGCATTCGTCGCGGTGTACCGCGAGGTGTTTGAGACGGTACTGTTCTACGCCGCTCTTTGGACAGAGGGTAATGGATGGCCTCTGCTCGCTGGCCTGGGTACGGGCATGGCGCTTTTGGCGCTACTTGCAGTGGTACTGCTACGCACCAGCGCGCGATTGCCGATCGGGCAGTTTTTTGCGGCCAGTTCTATGCTGGTAGCAGTGCTCGCGGTGATCCTGGCTGGCAAGGGCATTGCGGGTCTGCAAGAGGCCGGACTCCTGCATACCAGTCCGATTGCAATCCCTCGGATCGATTTGCTTGGCATCTATCCGTCGTGGCAAACGGTCCTAGCGCAGTTTGTCGTTCTGCTCACCACTGTGGTGGCTTTCACTATCAATCTGCGTTCGACGCGGCAGAGGGCAACGCGGCGAAGCTGATTCAAGGCGCTTGCCTATCTCGCAAACAGTGTCAGTTTGAGCTATACCCTAATGCAACGTCAGGGGAGAGACTAGAATCACGTCAGGATAGAGTCCAATACTCTATTTATTGACATCATCAGTCAAGAGTCATAGATTTCAACTTGACACATCACCCCTTGGAGGCACTTTGTACGGTCAACGCATCGGCTACGTTCGCGTCAGCAGCTTCGATCAGAACCCGGAACGGCAATTGGAAGGGGTTCAGGTGGCGCGGGTGTTTACCGACAAAGCATCTGGCAAGGACACTCAGCGCCCCGAGCTGGAAAGGCTGCTCGCCTTCGTGCGCGAAGGCGACACCGTGGTGGTTCACAGCATGGATCGGCTGGCGCGCAATCTGGATGACTTGCGCCGCATCGTGCAGGGTCTGACCAAGCGCGGCGTGCGCATCGAATTCGTCAAAGAAAGTCTGGCCTTCACCGGCGAGGACTCGCCAATGGCGAATTTGATGTTGTCGGTCATGGGTGCGTTTGCCGAGTTCGAGCGGGCATTGATCCGCGAACGGCAGCGCGAAGGAATCTCGCTGGCCCGGCAACGGGGTGCCTACCGGGGCCGCAAGAAGTCGTTGAACGATGAACAGATTGCCGAACTGAAACGGCGCGTCGCGGCGGGTGAGCAAAAAGCCCTGATCGCCCGCGACTTCGGCATCAGTCGTGAAACGTTGTACCAGTACCTGCGCGAGTCCTGAGCATGCCGCGTCGTTCCATTCTGTCCGCCACCGAGCGCGAAAGCCTGCTGGCATTACCCGATGCCAAAGACGATCTGATCCGGTACTACACGTTCAGCGACAACGATCTGTCAGTCATCCGACAGCACCGTGGCCCGGCGAATCGGCTGGGCTTCGCCGTTCAGCTTTGCTACCTGCGATTCCCTGGCGTCATCCTGGGCGCTGATGAGTCGCCATTTCCGCCCCTGCTGCGCATCGTGGCGTCGCAGCTCAAAGTGCCGGTCGAAAGCTGGGACGACTACGGGCAGCGGGAGCAGACCCGGCGCGAGCACCTGGTAGAACTGCAAACGGTGTTCGGCTTCCAGCCGTTCACCATGAGCCACTATCGGCAGGCGGTGCATACGCTGACCGAGCTGGCCCTGCTAACCGACAAGGGCATCGTGCTGGCCAGCGCCTTGATTGAGCATTTACGGCGGCAGTTGATCATCCTGCCCGCGCTCAACGCCATCGAGCGCGCCAGCGCCGAGGCCATTACCCGCGCCAATCGGCACATCTACGAAACCTTGTCCGAACCGTTGTCGAACGGGCATCGCCATCGACTCGATGAACTGCTGAAACGCCGCGACAACGGCAAAACGACCTGGCTGGCTTGGCTGCGCCAGTCGCCCGCCAAACCGAATTCCCGGCACATGCTGGAACACATCGAGCGTCTGAAAGCCTGGCAGACGCTCAACCTGCCTACCGGCATCGAGCGGCAGGTTCATCAGAACCGGCTACTCAAAATAGCCCGCGAGGGCGGCCAGATGACGCCTGCCGACCTGGCCAAATTCGAGCCGCAACGACGCTACGCCACCCTCGTGGCTCTGGCCATCGAGGGCATGGCCACCGTCACCGACGAAATTATCGACCTGCACGACCGCATCCTGGGCAAGCTGTTCAATGCGGCTAAGAACAAGCATCAGCAGCTGTTCCAGGCATCCGGCAAAGCCATCAACGCCAAGGTGCGCTTGTACGGACGCATCGGCCAGGCGCTGATCGACGCCAAGCAATCGGGTGGCGACCCATTCGCTGCCATTGAGGCCGTCATGTCCTGGGATGCGTTCGCTGTAAGCGTCACCGAAGCGCAGACGCTCGCCCAGCCCGAGGACTTCGATTTCCTTCACCGCATTGGCGAGAGTTACGCTACCTTGCGCCGCTACGCGCCAGAATTCCTCGCTGTTCTTAAACTGCGAGCCGCGCCCGCTGCCAAGAACGTGCTCGACGCCATTGAGGTGCTGCGCGGCATGAACATCGACAATGCCCGTAAGGTGCCCGCTGATGCACCGACCGACTTCATCAAGAAACGCTGGGAAAAGCTGGTGATGACCGACGCCGGCATCGACCGACGCTACTACGAACTGTGTGCGCTGTCGGAGTTGAAAAACTTGCTGCGCTCGGGCGACATCTGGGTGCAAGGTTCACGGCAGTTCAAAGACTTCGAGGACTACCTGGTGCCTCCCGAAAAATTCGCCAGCCTCAAGCTGTCCAGCGAATTGCCGCTGGCCGTGGCCACCGATTGCGACCAGTACCTGAGCGAGCGCTTGGAACTGCTGGAAGCGCAACTTGCCACGGTCAACCGCATGGCGGCAGCCAACGACCTGCCGGACGCCATCATCACCGAATCGGGCTTGAAGATCACGCCGCTGGATGCTGCGGTGCCCGACACCGCGCAGGCATTGATCGATCAGACGGCGATGATTCTGCCGCACGTCAAGATCACCGAGCTGCTGCTCGAAGTCGATGAGTGGACGGGCTTCACCCGGCACTTTACGCACTTGAAATCAGGCGACCCGGCCAAGGACAAGAACCTGCTGTTGACCACCATACTGGCCGACGCGATCAACCTGGGCCTGACCAAGATGGCCGAGTCGTGCCCCGGCACGACCTACGCCAAGCTCGCTTGGCTGCAAGCCTGGCATACCCGCGACGAAACCTATTCGACAGCGTTGGCTGAATTGGTCAACGCCCAATTCCGGCATCCCTTCGCCGGGCACTGGGGCGACGGCACCACGTCATCGTCGGACGGCCAGAACTTCCGAACCGGCAGCAAGGCGGAGAGCACTGGGCACATCAACCCGAAGTACGGCAGCAGCCCAGGACGGACTTTTTACACTCACATCTCCGACCAGTACGCGCCATTCCATACCAAGGTGGTCAATGTCGGCGTGCGCGACTCGACCTACGTGCTTGACGGTCTGCTGTACCACGAGTCCGACTTGCGCATCGAGGAGCACTACACGGACACGGCGGGCTTCACCGATCACGTCTTCGCCTTGATGCACCTGCTAGGCTTCCGCTTTGCGCCGCGCATCCGCGACCTGGGCGACACCAAACTCTATATTCCAAAGGGCGAAACCGTCTATGACGCTCTGAAGCCGATGATCGGCGGCACACTCAACATCAAGCACGTCCGTGCCCACTGGGATGAAATCCTGCGGCTGGCTACCTCGATCAAGCAGGGCACGGTGACGGCCTCGCTGATGCTGCGCAAGCTCGGCAGCTACCCACGCCAGAACGGCTTGGCTGTCGCCCTGCGCGAGCTGGGGCGCATCGAGCGCACGCTGTTCATCCTCGACTGGCTGCAAAGCGTAGAGTTGCGCCGCCGCGTGCATGCCGGGTTGAACAAGGGCGAAGCGCGCAACGCGCTGGCCCGCGCAGTGTTCTTCAACCGGCTGGGCGAAATCCGCGACCGCAGCTTTGAGCAGCAGCGCTACCGGGCCAGTGGCCTCAACCTGGTGACGGCGGCCGTTGTGCTGTGGAACACGGTCTACTTGGAGCGGGCGACACATGCGCTGCGCGGCAATGATCATGCCGTCGATGACGCGCAGTTGCAGTACCTGTCGCCGCTCGGCTGGGAGCACATCAATCTGACTGGCGATTACCTCTGGCGCAGCAGCGCCAAGGTCGGCGCGGGGAAGTTCAGGCCATTACGACCGCTGCAACCGGCTTAACGTGCTTTATTTTCCGTTTTCTGAGGCGACCCCAATCTGATCGTCGATCCGGACGGCAAGGGTCTGGAAACACACTGGCAGAAGACCGCACAGGCGCTGCTGGTCGGCCTGATTCTGTATGTGCTGTACAAATCGCAGCGGGACGGCATACCGGCCACCCTGCCGGCTGTCGATGCGTTATTGTCCGATCCGGACCACGATATTCAGGAACTGTGGATGGAAATGGTGACGCAGGACTATCTGGACGGCCAAACACATCCGGTAATCGCCGCCGCTGCCCGCGATATGCTCGACCGTCCCGAAGAAGAAGCCGGTTCGGTATTATCCACCGTCAAGTCTTATCTGTCCTTGTACCGCGATCCGATCGTAGCAAACAATATCGGCGACTCAGACTTTTGTATTCGTGACCTCATGCACCATGACAACGCTGTCAGTCTGTACATCGTGTCACACCCGAATGACAAATCGCGGCTGCGCCCGTTAATCCGTATCCTGCTCAATATGATCGTGCGTAAACTCGCAGATCAGATGGCGTTCAGGAATGGGGAACCTGTCGCACACTACAAACACCGGCTGCTGCTGATGCTCGACGAGTTTCCAGGCCTTGGCAAACTGGAGATCTTTCAGGAATCTCTGGCATTTATCGCCGGCTACGGTATCAAGGCGTATCTGATCTGCCAGGACATCAACCAGCTTAAAAGCCGCGAGTCCGGTTACGGACATGATGAAGCGATTACATCGAACTGTCATATCCAGTCAGCGTTTGCCCCGAACCGTATTGAAACCGCAGAACACTTATCAAAGCTGACCGGCCAGACCACGGTAATCAGGGAGCAGATTACCACCAGCGGCAAACGCGCATCGATGATGCACGGGCATGTCACCCGCACGCTGCAGGAAACACAGCGCGCATTAATGACCCCCGATGAATGCATGCGCCTGCCCGGCGCCGTCAAGGACGCCAGCGGCAGAATTACAAAGCCTGGCGACATGATTATTTATGCCGCAGGCTATCCGGCGATCTACGGCGTGCAGCCGCTGTATTTCCAGGATGAAACCTTTGCCGCACGCGCAAAGGTCAATCCACCAGGTTTTAGCGACCAGTTGACCGCTGCTGATACTGCCGGATTGCTGTCATGACAAAACCGCTCAAAATGCTGACTGTATCTGTACTCACCATCAGTATCGGTTTGTTTGTACTGAGTATTGGGTTTCGTGTTTCGGGTATTTATCTCAACACCACGGCAAGTCTGCCGGTGGGGTTTTACCGGATTGTCGATGCACCGATTACAAAAGGCGCATACGTTGCATTCTGTCCGCCGCAGATGGACGGATTTGATAGGGCTATGGAAAGGGGTGTGCTGTTCTCAGGTGATTGTCCGGGTGGTTACGGCCAACTGCTCAAGCAGGTTTATGCAGTTGAAAACGATCATGTTCGTATCGATCGCGCAGGCATTGGTATCAACGGTGAATTACTGCCTAATACTGCACAGGTTGCAACCAATCCGGCAGTCATCCAGTTACCGCAATACACGCTTGATGCGGTACTCAATGAATCGGAATACCTGCTGCTGGCAGACCTGCATCCCCATTCACTCGATGCACGCTATTTCGGCCCATCGCATCAGTCACAGATTCTGCATGTCGTACGTGCGCAATTCACCTGGCATTCCCACAACAAGGAGTCTCACCATGAAAAAACCCGTCAATGATGAAACAGATCCTGATATTCGCCTGAATGCATCGGCCACTCAGAATCAGCCCGCCCTGGAAAAGCTACTCGATGCACAAACACCGGGATTCCAGGCTGAATTCGATCCGGATGAAGCGCA
>DDIS01000124.1 GCA_002338615.1 Proteobacteria bacterium UBA1844
TGCGTGAGCGTTCCATTGCGCGTGCCTCAGACGATATTGGGGTACCAGCCGACATGGACTCGCCTGATCGGCTGCTCGCCGGCGGAGCAGACTACAACGACATGTGCGTTGGATGTCACCTCAGCCCAGAGCAGAAAAACAGCGATCTGTCCCTGGGGCTTTATCCCGTGCCACCGAATCTCACACAAGTGGCGCACGACCAGGGCGATAGCGACGAACCAACGCAACAAGACCAAAGGCGTTTCTGGATTATCAAACACGGTATCAAGGCGTCAGGGATGCCCGCGTGGGGGCCCGGACACGATGATGATCGAATTTGGAACATGGTGGCTTTTCTTAATCGGCTGCCGACACTCTCACCCGAGCAATACCAGATTCTGACTGCACGTGGTGAGGCAAGCGAGGACCACCACTGACATACGTACACGGTGTAGTGAGCATGTGTTAGGACGGTGGTCGGCCCAATGCAACTTTGGGAAACTGCAGTCGACACGAGCGAGCAATCGATGAGTGCAGATGACAGCAGAGCGGGAAACCGAGCTCGATTGAAGTCGCTCGATGATTGGAAGTTGGCGCACGACTCGGCTACCGGTCCCGGTCCTTCGAACACTGAATTAGCGATGGGTGTGCGGTGATAGCAGCGTTCGCTGTCCTATAGGCCGCAAAGCGCGCGATTCTGCCGCCTCCTATGCGGAAGCGAACATCTAATGAGCGGAAGACGTGTCTATGAGGCGATTGATCGATAGCTGGATCGGCGCGGTATGCGGGGATTGATCCCACGCCTTCAAAGTGTCCGCCAAACGTCTCTCAACATCCTTTAGCCGCTTGATTTGTGTCTGAATGACAGCCAGCTCGAATTGCAAGCGGTTCGCGGTCTTGGAATGATGGAGGGTGGCTCGCTGTTGCGTATCGATACGCCATGCCGGCTTCGATCTCCTCATGCGGAACTCTCCTTGGTTCTCATCTCTAAGGCCGTCCTTTCCGACTCCGCTGGATTGAAGGGCCAATGATAGGAGCTGTACGCTGCATACAGGTCAACGCACGGTACGCCGTAGCCTGCCACAGTTCGGTGGGGTACGATCCTTGACCTGTATGTTGCACACAGCTTTTAGAGTCGCATCCAATGAAAGCATTGGAGTGACTGCACAATACTGCCTTGCCTTGCCTTGCCTTGCCTTGCCTTGGCGAGGACGAGAGTTACGTATTTCATGGTGACACAATACTGCACCGAGTCGGTTTCTCGCTGCACTTGGCATAGACACCTTCGTCCGCAGACGAAAAGCCGAGAGACAATCGGGTTCCTGCCGGATTGTTGCGAGAAATTACCAGACGCGGCCGCTGTAGTGACACGACGGCGCTGGTCACGGCGACAACCTTTCGCCCAACTGCAGGCGACTCGTGCTAAAGAGCGTGAGGCCGGGCTTTGAAGCAGACTACGGCGAAGCTCAAACATTGAGGATTGAATGACGACACAAACCATCAGAGGACGGCGTGCCTTTCTGAAGACAGCTGGAGCCACGAGCGCCGTATTGGCGCTCGATGCTTTGGTTCCGGCGTGGGCGCGCAGTATGGAGGTGCTCACCAACGCGTCCGGCACCGACGGACAGCCGCTCATTTTCGACCTGGCCATTCGAGAGCAGGACTTTGATATTGCCGGAGGGCGCGGCAACGCCATGACCATCAACGACAGCGTCCCGGGACCGCTGTTGGAATGGTACGAGGGGAGGGATGTCGTGCTCAACGTCACTAACCATATGCGTCATTCAACGTCCATTCACTGGCACGGCATCCTGCTGCCCTTTGAAATGGATGGCGTACCCGGCGTCACATTTCGTGGCATCGACCCCGGCACAACCTTTCAGTACCGTTTTCCCGTCAAGCAGAGCGGCACGTACTGGTATCACAGCCATTCCGGACTGCAGGAGCAGTCCGGCGTGTACGGGCCGCTCGTCATTCATCCGGAGGCACGCGACCCGGTGAAGTTCGACCGCGACTACGTGGTGATGCTGTCCGACTGGACCTTTGAGGATCCGCATAAGGTCCTGGCCAAGCTCAAGAAGATGAGCGATTACTACAACTTCCAGCAATTTACACTGAAGGATCTCTACGGTATGGATGAGATGTCAGCCAGCGAAGCCTGGGCGAAGAAGATCGCTTGGGACCGTATGCGCATGATGCCCACGGACATCGCGGACATCACTGGGGCGACCTACACGTATCTGATGAACGGTCTGCACCCGGCTGGCAACTGGACCGGCCTTTTCAATCCGGGTGAGCGTGTCCGGCTCCGCTTTATCAACGGCTCCGCAATGTCCTACTTCAACGTAAGGATTCCGGGTTTGCCGATGACGGTGGTTGCTGCCGACGGACAAAACGTCCAACCCGTGGAGACCGACGAGTTCCAGATCGGGGTAGCGGAGACCTACGACGTGATCGTCGAGCCGGGACCGAACGAGGCCTACACGGTGATGGCGGAATCCATGGATCGCAGCGGCTATGCGGCCGGCACGCTGGCCACCCGGCCTGGTGCGCGGTCCGCCATACCGGCATTACGCAAGCGGCCGTTGTTGACCATGGTCGATATGGGCATGGACATGGGCGGCATGTCGATGCAGGATGAAGCTGCAGTCTCCGCGGCCGGGGGCAGCATGAGCGACATGGGACACGAGGGCCACGACATGGGCGCAGGCGGCCATGCCATGGCAATGGCAGACTCTGCCGGTCCTATCGTCGCCCGCCACGGGCCGGATACGCACGGTCCCGGCAACATCAGCGTCGCCCAGGTTCAACGGGACCGACTGGGTGAGCGGGGCACCGGATTGGCGGATGCTGGCCACCGTGTACTGGTCTACACCGATCTTAAGCGGTTCGACGACGATTTCGATTCGCGGATACCCGAACGCGAGATCGAATTGCATTTGACAGGGCACATGGAACGGTACATGTGGTCGTTCGACGGCAAGCAGTTTCACGAGGTCGACGGGCCCATCGAGTTCCACTACGGGGAACGGCTGCGACTCACGATGGTGAACGACACCATGATGAACCATCCGATCCACCTGCACGGCATGTGGATGGAACTCGAGAACGGGCATGACGAGAAAATTCCCCGCAAGCACACGATCAATCTGATGCCGGCAAGTCGCGTCTCGGCCCTGATTGCGGCCGATGCGCCGGGTCGCTGGGCCTTCCACTGTCACCTGCTGTACCACATGGACATGGGCATGTTCCGTGTCGTGCATGTGAGCTGAGGGAGGGCGATCATGCGAAAAATTACTGCCACAGTTCTCCTCCTTGCCACTTCGCAGGCATGGAGCTACGAGCCGGCGGGTACGCCCGAGGACTGGCCCAACCCGATCCCGGATCAAAAACCCTTCTGGATGGTCTTGAGCGATCGTCTCGAGACCCGCTTTGCGGACGAGGTCGATACCTACGTCTGGGACTTACAAGGCTGGTACGGCGGCGATTTCAATCGCCTGTGGATCAAGACCGAGGGCGAGGGCGAACAGGGCGAGTCTCCGGAGAATGCGGAGCTGCAGGCACTCTTCAGCCGGCGATTTGCACCGTTCTGGGACTGGCAGCTCGGCGTGCGTCACGATTTCGAGCCGAATCCGACCCGCAGCCATCTCGTAATCGGCCTGCAGGGCGTCGTGCCCTACGAATTTGAATGGGACAGCGCGCTATTCGTCAGCGACGAGGGTGACGTCACGGCGCGCATTGAGGCGGAATACGACCTGCGGATTACGCAACGTCTGATCGTGCAGCCCCGCCTCGAACTGAATGCGGCGGGCGCCGACGTTCCCGAACTGGGGCTAGGCAGCGGTCTCAACAGCACAGAACTGGGTATTCGAGTGCGCTATGAGTTCAAGCGCGAATTCGCACCCTATATCGGGGTGTCCTGGGAAAAACTTTACGGGGAGACCGCCGATTTTTCGCGCCTCGACGGCGAGCCGACATCGGTGACGTCGCTGGTCATTGGAATTCGCGCGTGGTTCTAGGCCGGCGCGACACGGCCATGGAGAACGAGAAGCCATTCCATCGATTCGATCAAGATCGGATCCAAGTCGACGGCGATTAATTCGCCTATCAATCAGGAGGAAAAATCAATGACACGATTGGCACAAGCACTGACACTCGCACTGTTCGTGATGGTCGCAGCACCACTCTTCGCTCAACAACACCAATCCGGCGACCAACCAATGGCGCAGCAAATGGAGAAGATGCACAGCCACATGCAGACGATGCAGGAGCAAATGAAGGAGATCAAGGCCACCAAGGACTCAGAACAACGCAAAGCGCTCATGCAACAACACCGCCAAAGCATGCGCGAAGCCATGATGATGATGGGCAATATGGACAAGGGCCCGATGTCGAAGGGCGGAACGCAGCAGAAGCACCAACAAATGAGCTGTGCGGACGACGATGCGCAATGCCAACGTATGCAATCGATGGAGGACCGCCAGGCCGGCATGCAGGAGCGCATGCAAATGATGCAGATGATGATGCAACAGATGATGGAACATCAGTCGGCGCAGGCGGACCAGCAGTAGGAAAGAGGGTCGGGAGTGTGCCACCGCGGTGCGCTCCTGCCCTTCGTGCTGATGGGAGAATTCGTGTATGCATGACTGGATCGGAGTGGAACATATGGCCGGAATGTGGTTGTGGTGGGTGATGGGTATTGCGATCGTCGCGGGCATCGTCTGGGCGGTACTGCGGTCATCCCCGGGAGCAAGCGGCGATGCCGGGAGCTCGGCTGAGGAATTGTTGAAGCGTCGCTACGCGCAGGGCGACATCGACCAAGATGAATACGAGAGACGACTGCGTGACCTTCGGCAATGACGCTTCCGGAAGTCGGGAATCCGACGAGGTCAGCGCGGGTAAGCATCGATGCAATCCATTCAGTACCGCCCGCAGCCATCGATAGAATACACTCACCGGGCGGAGCAGGGCGAGAGACCGGCGATCCGAGGGTCACGGAGACTCAGTCCGTTGTAGCGTGGTGGTGCGTCGTCTGGGCGGGGACACGCAAAATGCGTGAAAACATAGCCAACACGGGCTACGGTATAGCGATAATCACTGGAAACCACCGGGGCGGACCGCCAAACGAGAGCCGCTGCGTCATTTCAGAGGACCGCCCGTCATGAGCCCCCTCGTTCAATACGCCATCTTGTTCGGGTTGATGCTCGGTACCGTTGGTCTGGTGCTGAGCTTGTACGCGCTCGCGAGGAGCATCGGTCGGACACGCACGGAGCCCGCCAAAGACGTGCCCGCCACCGCCGGCAGTCTTTCACGGGATCCAGTCTGGATTCGCTACCATGCGCGCTACTACGGTTACGCTTTGCTGTTCCTCGTGTTTGATATGGAGATGGCCTACATGTACCCGTGGGCGGTGGTGTACAAACAGGAGGGTCTGGTGGCGCTGCTCGACATGGGGGTGTTTCTCGCCATCTTATTCCTCGGCCTGCTGTACGGCTGGAGCCAGGGCGCCTTGCGCCGGCAGTGATGCTTGCGGGTGCGCGTCAGGGGCGATTGTCAGCCCTGCGGAAATGGACGGCGCAGGCCATGGCACGCGATTTGACCGCGCTGGTGGTGCCCGGTCCGGAAGTTCTCCGTGCGCTCGGACTCTCCATTGAGGCAGCCGGGTTACGGCTCGCGGAGACGCCTCGCGACGCCAGTGTCCTCGTGGTGATCGGGCCACTTCCAGACGCCTTGCGCGAGGCGGCCACCGTTGCCTATGCACAA
>DDIS01000156.1 GCA_002338615.1 Proteobacteria bacterium UBA1844
CGTGGCTGTCCTTTTGTTTCTTTTTCGAATACGTGGGTGTCCTGTAATCAAAACTCTGTCTTTAATGTCTCTACCTCGTCATTGTCTAGCGAACTTCTTCACTGATGGACATGTTGAGCGAGTCTTGTTCTGACGGTTGCACAATCGCGGATCCATACCAGTCGCCGGGGCCCTCCGTTGGTGAGCCGCTCGCCGATGCGCGCACGAGCAGCTCAAATCTGGGAAATGCCGACAAGAGGCGGCCCGGAATCATTGCATCCTGGTCACCTAGCGCAACGGAGCCCGGCAAATCGGACAGCAGTCTTCGTGTGACGGCAATAGGCGGCGATGGCTGCTTCGGGTCGCGCGCAATAACAAACACGCTCGCATTTTCAGGCAACGCGGTGCGCGCATCGTCGGAAACGGAAATTGCGACAGTTACTATCGGTCCCTGGCTTGGCGCTGGGTCAGCCGTCGTACCCGCGGCAGACGGCGGCGTTTCTCCGCGCCAGGTTGCGATACGAGCAACAATGATCGCGCGAACTTCCTCGGGTGGATTCGTCGCCAACAATCGTTCCCAGCGATCCGCCGCCAACGCAGGATCTCCCCTGTTAAACGCGCCGATACCCGCCCAAAACAGCGCCTCGGGATGATTCGGCGCCAGCGCCAATGCATTCTCAAATACAGCGATGGCCTGCTGCGACAACTGTTGGCCGCCGGCCTGCGCCAGCGCAACACCGAGGCTCACAAGCGTTTCTGCATTGGATGCGTCTTCAAGTTGAACCGCTTTCTCGTAGGCTTCAATCGCTCCCGAATAGTTACCGAGCGTCATATACGAGCGGCCCAGCATCTTCCAGCCATTGAGATTGTCTGGCTGCTGCTCAAGGCGCTCAACCAGCGCCGCGACCATCGCACCAACATCCGGCTGTTGTCCGGCACCGGAAGGTACATCGGGACTGCCTTTGTAATGATAAACGCCGGCGGACAAGCCCACGACAAATACAACTGTAGATCCGGTCACCAGAATCGTGCGTGGCAAGCTGCGAGTGAGTGGCAGAATGGCAAAGCCGACCGCGAGCAGGCACATCAGCGCCAAAATTACCCAAAGCATGATTTAACCTCGCGCCGCCGCGTCGTCACTGTCAGAGGAGGCCGCCACATCGTCGATAGGCAAGCTCATGCGCCGCCTCAGAATCATGATCAGCATGACCGCACCTCCCAGCAATAACAGGGCTGGGGCCAGCCACAGAATCAGGGTCTTGCCTGATGCACGTGGCCGGTACAGCGTGAATTCGCCGTAGCGATCGACCAGGAAATCATAGACCTCGGCATCTGTTTTACCTTCCCCGATCAAACGGCGAATTTCGCGCCGCAGGTCCGCGGCAAGAAATGCGTTCGAATCCTTGATCGTCTGGTTTTGGCACTTGACGCAACGAACCTCGCCAATAATCTTCTCGTAGCGCGCCTGCAGCACAGGGTCGTCAAACGCTACTTGTGTATCGATGGCCAGCGCCGGAAGCGCGATACCGAGTGCCACGAGAACCATTAGAATTTTTTTCACAATGCACTTTCCGCAGATTTGATCTTCGGCAAGAAGTCCCGCTCCCAGGCCGCAGGCGACAAGGGCCCCAGATGCTTGTAAAGGACAGTGCCGTGTGCATCGAGGAGAAAGGTTTCGGGCGCACCATAGACACCCCAATCGATTCCAACCCGCCCATCCTCGTCGAAACCGGAAGCGACGTACGGGTCACCGTATTGCTCCAGCCAGCGAGCGGCGTCGGCGCGTGAGTCGCGCCAGTTGATTCCGTAAATAGGTACCTGCCCGCTTTTCGCCAGCTGCATCAGGTAGGCATGCTCTTCACGACAGCCCACACACCAGGTCGCCCAGACATTGACAAGGGCAATTTTGCCCTTGATGTCAGCGAGGCTGATGTTCTGGTCCGGGTTTTCAAGTGTTGGTAAATCAAATGCGGGTGCTGCCTTGTTGAGGAACGGCGACGGCAGTTCACTCGGGTCCTTCCGCAGGCCCATGGAAAGCACCAAAACAAGACCGACGAACGCGACAATCAGAACCACGTAGCGCGCCATCAGCGGTTCTCCGTTGCCAGCTTGCCCGTGGATGTCCTGGATCTTGAATCCGTGGGTGTCCTTGATTCGGCGAGTTCACGTCGAGTCACGCGGTAGCGGCGGTCGCTTGCCGCGAGCAGGCCACCGAACGCCATGATCAACGCACCGAGCCAGATGAACCTGACGAGCGGCTTGTACTGGACGCGCACGCTCCAGGCATCGCCGCCAATCTGATCGCCCATCGAGATCAGCAGGTCCCGGTCGATGCCCTGCAAAATACCGGCCTCGGTAAGCCAGCTTTTCTGCACCAGGTACTGCCGCTTCTGCGGCCGCACCTGGCCCACAAATTCACCATCGCGACGGATATCGACAACGGCTTCCCGCGCGATGTAGTTCGGCCCATCGACGTCAATCAGATCACGTAACTCGAAGGTGTAGGCGCCCGCATCAACACTGTCGCCCGGTTTGAGCGACTGATCGGTTTCAATACTGAACGCCGATACAACCGTAACGCCGAGTACAAACACACCCACGCCGAAATGCGCAACAGACATGCCCAACGCGGCACGCGTGATTGCAGGCGTGCCCCGCGCGCGCCGAAAGGAATGCCAGGGCTGGACCAGGGAGCTGCCCATTACCCAGAAAGCTGCCATGCAGCCGACAAATACCAGCAAGCTCGTTCCACCGTAAACCAGAACCGGCACAACGAGGCCAAGCAGCAACGCGATGAGCGCCGGGACTCGAATCCTGCGCATCAGTGGTTCCGCCGCTTGCGTGCGCCATGCCGTATGCATCCCGAGGCCGATCAGGAGCAATAACGGAATCATCGGGATCGCAAACGCAATCTCAAACCAGGGCTTACCCACGGAGATCTTTCCTGCGCCAAACACATCCGCAATCAGCGGCGCAAGTGTGCCCAGGAACACAAGCGCCGCTGCAATCACGAGCAGCACATTATTCAGCAACAAAAATGTTTCACGCGACAAGGGCTTGAAGCCCGCATCGGAATCCAGGCTCGGAGCGCGGATTGCAAACAGCACCAGTGCGGCCAGTATCACGATGCCAAGGAACCCGAGTATGAAATAGCCCCGGGTCGGATCGCTCGCAAATGCGTGCACCGAGACGATAATGCCGGAGCGCACGAGGAACGTCCCGAGAAGGCTCAGAGAAAATGCCGCGATCGCGAGCAACAAGGTCCAGCTTTTGAACAGGCCGCGCTTTTCGGTCACAGCCAGCGAGTGAATCAGCGCGGTGCCGACCAGCCAGGGCATAAAGGAGGCATTTTCCACCGGATCCCAGAACCACCAGCCGCCCCAGCCCAGTTCATAGTAGGCCCACCAGCTGCCGAGCGCGATGCCCACTGTCAGGAACATCCAGGAGATCGTGGTCCAGGGCCGGGTCCAGCGCGCCCAGCTGCGGTCCAGGTTGCCACTGATCATTGCCGCTATCGCAAACGCGAAAGCAACGGAAAAGCCGACGTAGCCCATGTACAGCACGGGCGGATGGATCGCGAGGCCGGGATCCTGCAGTAGTGGATTAAGATCTCCGCCATCGATCGCAGCCGGTGACAGTCGTGTGAACGGGTTCGAAGTAAGGATGGTGAATAGCAAAAAGCCCGTCGACAGGAAACCCAGAACGCTTAATACCAGGGCCGAGAAAGAGCTCGGCAAATTACGGCTGAAGGCTGCCACCGCCACAGTCCAGATCGACAATATCAGCACCCACAGCAACAACGATCCCTCGTGTGCGGCCCAGGTTGCCGACACCTTGTACATGGTCGGCAGCGCGAGCTGAGAGTTTTGTGCGACGTACAAAACGGAAAAATCGTCGGCCAGAAACGACGCGACCAGGCAGCCAAAGGCAAATGCAATGAAAAGAAACTGGCCAAGGGCAGCGGAACGACTCACCGACATCATGGCCGGGTCACTGCGGAAATAGCCTGCCAACGGAATGAGCGCCTGGCACAAAGCCAGAGACAAGGCCAATATCAGTGCGAACTGTCCAAGCTCGGGAATCATCAGCTGGTGCACTCCGCGCCATTTTCACGGAGCGCAGCGGTATTCTCCTCCACATGCTGCGCCATCGATTCGGCGACTTCCGGCGCCATGTAATTCTCATCGTGTTTTGCGAGTACCTCGTCAGCGACGAATACATCCTGCTGCATGATTCCATGTGCAACGACACCCTGCCCTTCGCGAAACAAATCTGGCAGAACACCTGTATAGGTCACGGGAATTTCGCAGCGCATATCCGTGACCAGGAAATGCACATCCAGAGAGCCGTCTGCGCGTTGAACACTGCCATCGACAACCAGCCCGCCAACGCGAAATTTCCGCTCATGCGGATAATCACCGGCGACTACCTCCGACACGCTGACAAAAAACATCATGTTGTCCCGGAATGCGCGCAAAGTCAGCGCTGCTGCAATCGCAAGACCCAGTACCGCGAGCCCTACTGCCAGCATTCTTTGTTGCCGTGCTTTCACAATCGATCCTCAAGTGCCTTGATTCGAACTTCCACGTCCCGATACACGCGCCGGTACCGACGCCGCGCGCGCCATTCATTCACTACGATAACAGCCAGTGCCAGTGCGTATGAACTCCACACATACATGCCGTAACCGCCCATCGCGAGTTTTTCCATCAGCGCCCACCTTTTGGCGATAAGACCAGCGCTTTCACCCAACGAGTGCGTTGCTCGCGCTGCAGTACTTCACTGCGAACCCTGCGCAACAACAGGGATACGAACACCAGCGTTGCGCCGAGAATCATTGCCAGCAACGGGTACAACATCGACGTATCCATTGCGGGTCCACCGGCCCTGACCAACGTAGGGCCCTGGTGCAGCGAACTCCACCATTCCACCGAAAAATGTATGACCGGGATATTGACTGCACCCACGAGCGCCAGCACCGCGCTGGCCTTGTCGGCTTTGGCTGTGTCGTCGATCGCGCCGCGCAATGCCATGTAGCCGATATAGAGGAACAGTAAAATAAGTTCAGACATCAGCCTTGGATCGCCCCACTCCCACCAAGTTCCCCACATCGGGCGGCCCCAAATCGAGCCGGTAGCAAGCGCCAGAAAGGTAAATGAGGCCCCAATCGGCGCCGCGCTGGCAGCGACGGCATGTGCGAGTTTCATGCGCCAGATGAGGCCAATGCCACCCGCCACGGCCATTATAACGTAGGCCATCATCGACAGATAAGCGGCCGGCACGTGCAGGTAAATGATCCGATACGCATCCTTTTGCTGATAGTCCATGGGTGCCAGAAACAAGCCAGCGAAGCTGCCGTAAATCAACAACGCGTAACCCGGCCAGGCGAACCAGGGGATCAGCCCTTTTGCATAACTGAAAAAATGCGGCGGTGACGCCAGTTTGTGCAGGAAAGTCCACATGAGTGGGATTCTACTCGTTACTGATTCGTAATGCGGCAGCCGTTGCAAACGGTGCGAGCGACAGCGCGCCGACGGCATAGGCCGCCAGGGCGAACAAACCCATTGAATAGGTATCGCCGGCTGCTGACAATGAAACAGTTCTCGCTCCGAAGATTAATACCGGCATTGCAAGCGGCAGAATCAGCAAACTGAGCAAAGCCGTGCCACGATGCAGGCCAACCGTCAGAGCGGCCCCTACCGAGCCAAGCAAGCTGAGACTAACCGTCCCAAGCGTCAGCGCGCTCATCAGCACCCAGATTGTGCCGGCGGGCAGGCGAAATGCCATGGCAAGTGCGGGACTCAAGAGCACCAGCGGCAAGCCGCTGGTCAGCCAGTGGGCCACGGTCTTGCCAAGCGCGAGTACCACCAATGGTTGCGGACTGGCCAGGAGTTGTTCCAGGCTGCCGTCTGCATGATCCGAGAGAAACAGGCTATTTAACGATAACAACATCGCGAGCAGAGCCGCGACCCACAGGACGCCAGGTGCGGCGAATGCGAGTTGCTCTTCACTCGGACCCATCGCAAGCGGAAACAGCGTGCACACCATGGCAAAGAAAAACAGCGGATTCAGCATATCGCCCGGACGCCTGAGTACCAGCAGCAGTTCCCGTTGCAACGTGGCACGCAGGCACACAAGCAGGCCGGGTAATTGACCAGCAGCGCCGTTCATTCCAACAAAATCCTCTGCGTTGGTACATCGACCGCCACATCCTGGTGTGCCGCGAGAACACACAGGCCGCCCGCTTCGATATGGTCACTAATAATACCGGTCAACAGATCCCGGCCTTCGCGGTCGAGATTCGTGAACGGTTCATCCATAAGCCAGAGCGTAGCCCGAGCGATCAGCATACGCGCCAGGCCGACGCGTCGTTGCTGGCCGGCCGACAGCGACCGAAGGGGTAATTTTTTGAGGCGCAACACACCGAGTCGCTCCAGCGCCTCTTCGATGTCACAGTTATTCAGGGGCCGCAGAGTCGATTCGAAGCTCAGATTTTCACTGGCGGTCAGGTCCGGCTTCATGCCGACACGATGCGCCATCCAGACGGATGCCGAGAGAAACTCCTGCCGTTGCGAACGCACGGGCATGCCGTTCCACTGGAACTCGCCCGTTTCGAGTTCCAACAGGCCAATGATGGCTTTGAGCAAGCTGGTTTTACCGCTGCCATTGCGCCCCTCAAGCAGCAACAACTCGCCCGAGCCGAGCGCAAAATTGAGGCCCTTGAACAGGCAGCGCTCGCCGCGCACGAGCGTCAATTTGTGTGCGCTTAACGTGTTACTCAAGGTTTCAGATCCTCGCCACGCCGCAGATAAATATATGGAACAATCTCTTTTTCTCTTTTAATTACGTAAAGTTACCCGCGATTTATAATATTCATTCGAGATAATCATCCTGCCTCTTTGAACAATAGAGATTATGCACACGCGCTTTGTATTAGCTGGGGCGCGAACGTAGACTGAACGACCCGGCACAATTTGTACATAACAAAAGGCCGGGATTCAGCAACGTAAATTGCAATCAAAATACACTTGGCGGTCTCGAACCCATGGATTTAGCCTCGGCGGGTCTCAAACAACAAGCCTTTCGTACGCATGGCAAGCCATTGTGTACCGTGTCCTATGCGTCACACGCCGCTGGTCTGCAGGTCCTCGAGGACGCTAGCACGGCAGCGATCGGGATCAGCCTGTTACAGGGTCCGTCCTTGTCGGGCAAGACGACCTTGATTCGGGAGTTTATCAGTCGGGTACCGGAAGACTGTTCTGTTGCGGTCATAGACGGCGCCGGCCTGAACACGACGACACTTCTTGAAACTCTCTTGCGCCAGTTTGGCTACTCGGTTGACTTCAATTCGACGACGGAACTTTTTGCTATGCTGCGCGTGTTTGCGACGCAGCAAGCGTCCTCGCACCGCGCACCGGTCATTATCGTTGAAAATGCGCATGCTCTGAATCCCAGCTCCGCACTCATTATTCGCGAACTTGCGGCGCTCAAGGCTCGCCAATCGACTGCCAGCGCAATTAAAATGGTACTTGCGAGCGATCGCTCGTTGCGTCCGTTCATCGAATGTCCGGACTATGGTTTTGCGGATTTGAGAGTCAATGCAGATTTTCACCTGCGGCCTATGAGCATGGAAGATGCCAGTCGCTATTTGCACGGCAAATTGCGCGCTGCTGGTTCGGAAAAGCCGCAGTACATATTTCCCTTGTCGGTATGTGATGAGTTATGGCGTGCCTCGGCGGGTTGGCCCGGTATCCTGGACCGGGTTGCGCTTCTGGCGCTGGCAAAGGCCGAGCAACTGCCCATATCCATGGCGTGTATTACGAGGCCTGCACTACCAGTGGGCACCTGGTCTGCGCGCGCCACTGACGAATTATCGCGCAATCCGCCAGAACCTCCGATGTTGCTGCTGTCCGGGAATGGCCAGCTGTTACAGCAGGTGTCACTGGAGAAGTCCCGCTTCCTGATCGGGCGCTCCGAGCACAACGACCTGTGCATAGACAGCCGATTTATCAGTCGGCATCATCTATTGCTGGTCCAGAATGGCGCATCAACGCTGATGATGGATTTGAACAGCAGCAATGGCACCAGCGTCAACTCGCGTCGGGTATCGAATCAGGTCCTCATGCACGACGATATCATCACCATCGGCCAGCACCGGATAAAATTCCGTGACCCGTATGCAATGTATCGCCGCAATGTGGAAACGCCCGACTTTGCCGATACCGCGATAATGAAAACACTCGAGGACATGCGCGCGCTGCTTAGCGGTGAGAATACGGAAACCTTTCCGGCGCCTTCGGAGAACCTGCCAACGCTGGGAGAGTTCAAGAATCAGGCGTAAAAAAGCGCTTTGAAGTGCTTGCGACACAAAGACACGTATTTGTCATTGCCGCCAATTTCGATTTGTGAGCCCTGCTGTACCACGTTGCCCTCCGCGTCCATGCGTATAACCATGGTCGCTTTGGCGCCACACTCGCATATGGCTTTCAGTTCCTTGAGATTGTCTGCCCAGGCCAGCAGATACTTGCTGCCTTCGAAGGGTTCTCCCTGGAAGTCGGTGCGCAATCCGTAGGCCAGTACCGGAATTTTGAGTCTGTCGGTGATTTCGCCAAGCTGAAATACCTGCTCGCGCGTCAAAAACTGCGCCTCGTCGATAAGCACACAATGCAGTTGCTTTTCTTGCAGAACCTGCTCGACTAATTCGAGCAGATCATCGTCACGACTGAATATCTGCGCCTCGGTCTCGAGACCGATTCGCGACGTGACACGACCGACTCCGTAGCGATCATCCACCGACGGTGCCAGCACCAGGGTATTCATGCCGCGTTCTCGGTAGTTGTAACTGGATTGCAACAGCGCGGTCGATTTACCGGCATTCATCGAGGAGTAGTAGAAGTAGAGTTTCGCCATGTGCCTATTCTGGCACCACGGCGAGGGACTTGCATCCTGCCAATTTATCGGGCAAGCAAGGTAGGTCGCGTGCGGGTATGGTTACGGCGCTGGCACCTGCTTGCGTGGAAAGTGCAGCAATTTTCCCAGTTTGTGCCGTAAGCCGCGACCTGGGTTCGTAGCACGACAATCAGCACACAGGTTAGTGATTGGCCGCTGCTTCGCGATAATTTGCGGCACAGGCGTCACCTTGCCTGCGCGCAAACAGCAACTGCAGATAACGAGATTGCTGAGATTGTTGAGCAATCGATAGTCGACTTTTTCACGGACAAGGGTTGCCATGTCGGGCTCCCGTTCAAAATCAGACTCAATTGTCCGCCGTTGCGGCTGCTACGCCTATCATTGCCCTCTGAATCGTTAAAAAGTGTTAACCAGTCGACACCAGGAGTGTGCGCTGGTTCGAAGTTCTGCGCGCGCCTTTACTTCAGCCGTTTAACCCGAATGCGGCGCTTCTCACTCGGAATGAGCAGCTTGTATCCGAATCCGTCCTTTTCAATAACAACTTCAAAATCGCAATCATCCAGATTGAGGCGACCACTGTTCGACTGGCCCCAGATTTGTCCATTGTCAAAGTAGAAATAGGTGCGCCGCGTCCTGGAGTTAAACTCGCATGCGGTAAGTTTTCCGGCATAGCGCTCCGAATCGTCTTCGGCCGTTTTTGCGACTGCGGACCTGGCGACATCGTCCGTCAGTGGAGCTGCGCCGTTGGATACCACAGCCGCATCCGCCGGAATTGGCGCGGTTGGGGGATTTACAAGGCCGGCTGCCAGCGTATCGAAACAGGCCAGGCGCTGTTCGCTGTCGTCCAGTTCACCGCATCTTTGTACTTCTGCGGCGAGTGCCGGTTCGTCACCGGCATTCGTCGAGCCGTCGGCAAGGACCAGGTTACCCACGCCTGTTATTGCCAGAGCCACGATAAACCGAAATGTATTCATCAAAATTGACACGCTGTGGCCTAAGGTTTGGCTGAAGTCTATAGACAGACATAAATCGCAATTATTGGTGCCCAGAGTGGGACTCGAACCCACACGACCTTTCGGTCAACGGATTTTAAGTCCGTTGCGTCTACCAGTTCCGCCATCCGGGCTGATGCGATCAAAACTTGAGGCTGGCGGCGGATTCGCCGATTGCCACACAGGCTTGTAGAACAGGATCTCCTGTTCATTTCGGCACGGTTAATACAATATTTGCCACAAGAACTGAGTTGCGCAAGCTTACTTTGTTCGTCCGGAAACCTCTACACCTTTTGCCGATACGCAACCTCAATTGGGGTCGTTTCACTTGCCGATGATCCTTGTGACACCACCGGAGATCAATCGAGATACATCAAGCAATGCCAACGGCACACTGGCCCAGCCCGATGGGCAGGCCAGGTAACGTGCCTCCCAATGCGGCCCAAACTTTTCCTTGTAGCGACGAAGTCCCTCGAAATTATAAAACCTCTCGCCGTGCGTAAAAATGACGTGACCCGTTTTATGCCATAACGGCGCCAATGCACGCCGTTCCATCCCCGACAATGGCGCCATACCCAAACTAAACCAGAGATAGCTCCTGGCGGCACTCCACAGCATCAACTCCGTGAACAAAAAGTCCATTACGCCCTTGGGCGCATTGCGATCGTAGCGCATGATGTCAATGGACAGCTCGGCCGCGGCCGGCGCCGGCCAAAGGTTGGCGAAGGCGACGATCTCGTTGTTGACTCGGACTACCGCACAATCGAAATTCGCAATATAGGCTGCGGAAAACGAGCCGAGTGAAAACCCCTTCTCCGCGGTTGATTTGTCGGCCAGCCAACTGTCAGATACGCGGCGAAGGTCCGGAACAATACGCTCAACTGCTGCACGTGGCACGACTTCGAAAACCGCGCCGCCCTTTCTCACACGATTCAGGGCCTGTCGGAGTTCTGCCCGATGGCTCCCTTCCAGCGTAAAATCGGAAAGAGGTACCCTTGCGTCTTCGCCCAGCTTGGCAAGAACCAGGCCTAGATCAACGTAAAGTGACAACGACCTGTCGGATACCTGGTAAAACACGACGCGCCCATCGTAGCGATCCACAAGTTCACGAAACGCCCAGACCAATTCCGCATGATATTGCTCCGGTCCAACCGGGTCTCCCATCGCAATCCAGCTATCGCCGGCGACCTGGTACATGATGAACGCGCGTCGATCGTCCGACCACAAAAAACGCTTGTCGCCAAGTAATGCAAGATTGGCCGACGTGTTGTGCGCAGATGTTAAAACCTCAAGGATCTGCTCAGCTGGTTCGGCGTCGATTTCCGGCATTGTGGCCCGGGAAAGACTGTGAAAGAGCTTCCAAAGTGCGAACGCCATCGCGGCAACGGTGGTGACGACGCTGGCGCGCAGCATGCGTGGAGCCTCGGCGTCCACCGCGAACTGCCACCATAACTTGTCCGAATACTGAACATCACGAAAACTGACGAAACCGACCCAGGTAGCAAAGCACAACGCAAGTACCACGGCTGCCGCCCAACGCGTCGAAAAACGCTGCGCGGCCACACTGCCCGTTCGATAAAACTCGTCGCGGGCGAGCCAAAGCACTAGCAAAATGCACCCCAACACCAGAGCTTCTTCATAGTCGAGGCCTTTGAGCAGTGACATACCCATGCCCAGCAGCAATGCAAACACGCCGGTCAAATAGGCGCCGTGCAAACGCCGGAAAAGTCCGCGAGCGAGGATAAGCAATGCCAAACCAACTACGCTCCCGGTAAGGTGCGAGAGCTCCAATACAGCAAGCGGTAGTTCGCGGCTGATCAAGAGTAGCCGCGATTCGATA
Organism: Proteobacteria bacterium UBA1844; assembly: GCA_002338615.1. Lineage (GTDB taxonomy): Bacteria > Pseudomonadota > Gammaproteobacteria > Steroidobacterales > Woeseiaceae > UBA1847. Next base: position 11,722 of record DDIS01000156.1, read on the forward strand.
GCGGGGCTTGCGCCGGAGATCAATAGCACGATGCCTGCCAGAAAAACGGCGGCGCCGATAACTTGCGGCGCAATCCCGGACAGCCATTTGCGTACAATATCGCTCGAGCGCTTTATAGTGTCGGTGTGCTGATGCGAGACGTGACTTGCCAGCAGCACCAACGCAAACCCCAAAGGCAGCACATAATAGACGAGTCGATATACGATCATCGTGCCCAGCATCACGGCGGTTTCAACGTGGGGAAATGCAGCAACCATCACCGCTTCGAATACGCCGATACCGCCGGGCACGCTGCTCGCAACGCCGACACCCATCGCAATAAGGTAAATACCAAGAAATGGAATGAATCCCATGTCGAGGCCAGGCGCAAGCAGAATATAAAGTGATGCACAGGCAAACGAAATATCCAGTACCGATACGGCAATTTGCGCGATTGCAAAACGGGGACGCGGAATCGGGATGCGCAGATGTCGAAAAGTAATCGGTGCCTGGCGCAAGAATGATACGGCGAGGTATGCAAGCGGGAACAGCAATAATCCAATCCCGCCAATGGTAAAAGCTTCTGGCGGAAACCAATGCACTGTTGTTTCCGAAACGGGTACTAGCAAGAATGCGACACCGAGCAAAGCCGACACGCCGACAGCAAATGTGAGTGTCACGAACGCAATAATTCGAGCGATGTCGCCCGCCGCGAGTCCCGCGAGCGTATACATCCGGTAACGAATCGCGCCGCCTGTCAATGTCACAAAGCCAACGTTGTGACCGACCGCAAAAGCCATGAACGAGATCAGCGCGGAGCGCCAGTACGGAAAGCTCTTCCCCAGATAGCGCAGTGCCATGGCGTCATAGACAGTCAATACCAGGTACCCGCAGCCAGCGAACAACACCGCGAGAAGCAATGCGAACAAAGGTATTGACTGCACATGGTCTACAATTTCCGCGCGCGACAGTCCGGCGAGCTCGCGGTGCAAAAGCCACAAAGCGACCAGCAGCATCGCGATACTGACGATTGGACCAAGCAGTGACGTGAGTCGTTTCAGAGTTGCTGAACCTGAGAATGTGACGGACACCTTCTGTTTCCTCTGCGCAACGACCACCTGCGGGTATTATGTTCGATTCTCTGCATAGCGCTACCTTGACACCAGTAGAGCCTTACATCACATTAAACGCCGGAAGTCGCCGAGGCCACAAGATTGTCAGCCATCCCCGCTTTTCATGCGTACATTCGGCAACTGGTGCGCAGCGACCGTTGTACGCTGTCGGCTAACGACGGCAGTATTCGTTGAGTATTTCACTTAAGCCTGAGCGATTTGCCTGTGTCCTGGGCAGCTTGTTCGGGCTACTGCTCCTGGCTCATTGCATCGGACTTTATCTCAGATTCGGCCTTGGTCTTGAGCACACCTACGGATTTTTCCGACTATTTAATTTCGGCGTTGAGCAAAACGTGCCGACATTATTCGCAACGCTGCTGCTGCTGGCGAATGCGTTTATGTTCTTTCTCCTCTACCGGGTTGGCGAGGCCGCCTCATTCGCGAACCTGGTTTGGTTGTTATTGGCCACGGTTTTCTGCTTCCTGGCGATCGACGAGTTCGCCGCCCTGCACGAGCGCCTGATTCAGCCAGTCCGGGAACGGCTCGATGTCGGTGGCTACCTGTATTTTGCGTGGATCATTCCGTATGCAGTGGCTGTGATCGCCCTCGCAGTCCTGGTAGCCGTTCCGATCTGGCGACTCGGCTGGCGCTACCGACTTCTGTTCGGCGCAGCAGGCTTGTTCTATCTGGGTGGCAGCGTCGGTGTAGAAATGCTCGGTGGAAAATATTATGAGGCGAACCAGCAACAGGCAGACCTGAAGTATCGCTTGTTTCAAACGGTTGAGGAGTCTTTCGAGTTCACGGGCCTTATCGTCCTGATCTACACGTTACTCGACCTGTTAAAAAGCCGCACCGACAAGGTGACGGTAAGGCTGTTGTAGCAAGACCATGCCTGCCAATGTCCGTAGTTTGGTTCGGTGTGCACGGCTCATGCGCCAACATGTCGCAACCATTCGTGCACTTATAACGGATCCGATGCTCTCGCAATCCTACTATCCGGAGCACGAGAGGAAATCGAAACTGGCAGTTCTCGTCGATTTGATCGGACCGTGGCTTCGCTATGGAGAGGTGAACACCTATTACTATTTGTACGGCCTGGACAGGCTCGATGCCAATAAGAAGGACATTTTACCGTACAGTTTGTTTCGGACCTTGCGCGACTCGAGAAATCTCCGGCCCACCGACTTGCCCGCCTACAGTGGTACGTCATACAACTTTATATGCGTGCTTCGGGATAAGTTTTTATTCTCGACATTTGCGGCCGGGCTTGGGATTCCGGCCAGCAAGAGTCTCGCTATTTGCTCGCGCGACTCTGTGTTCTGGATACGCACGGGACAGCGGATGCCACTGGAGCAGCTCCTCGACGATACGTCGCTGAACATCGATGGAATGGTCAAGCCTATTGACGGCATCATGGGGTCGAACGTATTTCCGATGAAGGTCATCGACGGCCGCTTATACATCGACGGCGTGAAGGCATCGATCGACGACCTACGCACCCGGCTAACAAGGCGACACCTTCTGGATGTGCGGATCAAACAACACACGGACATCGCAGAACTTCATCCATGGTCGATAAACACGCTACGGCTCGTCACTTTCAATCAAGGTGGCCACGTTGAGTTATTGTCTTCTACATTCAGAATCGGAACTGGCCGCCGGCCTACTGACAATTGGTCGGCGGGTGGTATCCTGATAGCCGTCGACCCCGGGTCGGGCACCACGCGAGGCGACGGCTACTTGAAACCTTCATACGGGCAGCGTGTCCGGCGGCACCCGGATACCGGTATTGAACTGGAAGGCCTGGCGATCCCAAACTACGACCGCGCTGTGGCAACCGTGCTGCGTCTACACACCCATCTGCCAGGCTTGCACTCGATTGGTTGGGACGTCGCGATCACGCCAGACGGACCGGTGGTCATCGAAGGTAACGACGATTGGGATGGAGCCGTACCGATGGCGGTGGAGCCAGGCTTTCGGCAGAGATTAATGCGGATGTATTGACGAGAAGCAAGGCGCCGACACCGCGGGTGGTTCTCGTTAGCCGCTCCCGTTATCCTCTGGCTATCCGACATTGCGCAAGGAAAAATGCATGACAGAACTTACCGGGGCTGATGCCATTGTCCAGTCATTGCTTGGCCATGGCGTTGATACGGTATTCGGTATTCCGGGCTACCAGACCTATGAGTTATTCGATGCGCTCGCAAGGGCCGGCACGCAGATCACCGTCTATACGAATCGCCACGAGCAAGGTGCAGGATACATGGCCTTCGGTTACGCGCGCTCGACCGGAAAAGTCGGCGTCTTCTCGGTAGTGCCGGGTCCGGGCGTACTCAACGCTGCCAGCGCAATCTGCACGGCGCAGTCCACAGCGACACCGGTGCTGTGCATCGTGGGTCAGATACCCTCGTTTTCGATCGGTAAGCACTGGGGCATGTTGCATGAACTGCGCGACCAGGCCGGGACCTTGCGCACGCTTGCCAAAGAGGTGCTGACAATTGAGCAACCGGAAGACGCGCCGGCGCTGGTCGCCGAGGCGATGGCAGTTGCTACCGGCGGCGTGCCGGGTGTCGTCGTGCTCGAAATGGCGATGGATGTCATGGCACAGCGTGCGACATTTGCCGTACACCCCGCTGAACACGCTGCGCAGCCTGTGGCCGACATTGTGCCCAACGTGCAGAGTATTGACGCCGCCGTGGAACTGCTGCGCAATGCGGCTGCGCCGATGATCGTGGCCGGCACCGCGGCGCTTGATGCCGCGCCGCACATCGTGGAACTGGCAGAACAAATCGGTGCGCCGGTGGTCACCACGCAAAACGCCATCGGCCTTATTGACGCCCGCCACCCGCTCGCGTTCAACCTGCCACAGGGCTTCGATTACTGGCCGTCGGTCGACCTGCTGGTGGGCATTGGTTCGCGGCTCGAGTATCCGGGCCTGCATTGGGGCGGCTGGGCGGGCAAGAAGCTGATCCGCATCGACGCCGACCCAGATGCCTTGCAGCGGCCGCGCACCGCCGACGCCGCCTTGCACGGCACCCCGTCCTTGCTCGTCGAGCGTCTTAAGCAGAACCTGGAAAAGCACCCGATCTCCCCAGTGTCGATGACATCGTTTGCAGAGCGCAAGGCCAAGGCCGCACAGAGCTACGCCAAT
>DDIS01000089.1 GCA_002338615.1 Proteobacteria bacterium UBA1844
GTTGAAATTTTTCTTTAGACATATCGCTGATCTCGCGTGATAGTTCAATTGCGGCACAACGCCGCTCCAGATGTTCGATTCATCGCGGCAAGCTGCCGCTCCTGTGTTGATTGTATCGCGGCAAGATGCCGCTCCTACGTCAATTGTATCTCGGCATGCTGCCGCTCTTATGCACTCACCGCCTCGGCAACGTTTTGCGGCACTTCGGCGTATTTTGCAAACTCCATCGAGTAGACGGCACGCCCCTGGCTCATCGAGCGCAGGGATGTCGCGTAGCCGAACATTTCCGACAAAGGCACTTCGGCACGAATAATCTTTCCCGCCGGTGCGTCGTCCATGCCCTGTGTCATTCCGCGCCGACGATTGAGATCGCCCATTACATCACCCATGTAGTCCTCGGGCGTGACTACTTCGACCTTCATTATCGGTTCGAGCAATACCGGCAGTGCTTTTTGCATACCTTCCCGGAAACCCATGCTGCCCGCAATCTTGAACGCCATTTCGCTGGAGTCGACGTCGTGGTACGAGCCGTCATACAGCGTGACCTTGCAGTCAACCACCGGATAACCTGCAATGACTCCGTTCTCCATTTGTTCCCGCACACCTTTGTCCACTGCGGAAATGTACTCGCGCGGTACTACGCCACCCACGATGCCGTTAACAAACTCGTAGCCGGAACCTGCCTCGGCGGGTTCGAGCCTGAGGAACACGTGGCCGTATTGACCGCGGCCACCGGATTGGCGAATAAACTTGCCTTCCTGCTCAACCAGCTTCCGGATCGTTTCACGATAGGCAACCTGCGGCTTGCCAACGTTAGCTTCAACCTTGAATTCGCGCTTCATGCGGTCGACGATGATATCGAGGTGCAGTTCGCCCATGCCGGAAATAATGGTCTGCCCCGACTCCTCGTCTGTGTGGACCCTGAACGACGGATCCTCCTTCGCCAGCTTTTGCAAGGCGATGCCCATCTTTTCCTGGTCCGCCTTGGTTCTCGGCTCAACGGCCACCGATATCACGGGCTCCGGAAACACCATGCGTTCCAGCGTAATCACGTTCTTCGGGTCACACAGAGTATCGCCGGTCGTGACGTCTTTAAGTCCAACCGCTGCGGCGATATCACCCGCGTAAACTTCCTTGATCTCCTGCCGATCGTTCGAATGCATTTGCAAGATTCGCCCGATTCGCTCTTTCTTGCCCTTGATCGGGTTAAACAGCATGTCGCCCGAATTAAGGACGCCCGAATAGACGCGGAAAAATGTCAGGCTGCCGACGAACGGATCCGTCGCAATCTTGAATGCCAGTGCCGAGAACGGATCCTTGTCGTCGGGGTGCCGCTCACCCTCTGAGCCATCTTCGTTGATGCCCCTGATCGCCGGCACGTCAATGGGCGCCGGCATATAGTCGACAACGGCATCCAGCAACGCCTGCACACCCTTATTCTTGAACGCCGATCCGCACATGGCCACAACCACTTCACCTTTCAAGGTGCGGGCGCGCAGACCGCGGCGAATTTCCTCATCCGACAGGTTGCCGCCCTCGATGAACTTGGCGAGCAGCTCCTCGTCGCCCTCAGCGGCAGCTTCGATCATTTTCTCGCGCCACTTTTCGGCATCGGCGCGCAACTCGGCGGGAATTTCACGCGCATCATAGGTCGTTCCCATGTTGCTCTGGTCCCAGTAAATCGCCCGCATGCGAATGAGGTCGATGACACCGGCGAAACTTTCTTCTGCACCGATCGGCAACTGCACCGGCACCGGGTTCGCGCCAAGCCGAGTCTTCACCTGGGCTACTACACGCAGGAAATCCGCGCCGGCGCGGTCCATCTTGTTAACGAATACCATGCGCGGCACGTTGTACTTGTTGCCCTGCCGCCAGACGGTTTCCGTCTGGGGCTCAACGCCACCGACCGAGCACAACACCGTTACCGCACCGTCGAGTACCCGGAGGCTGCGTTCCACTTCGATTGTGAAATCTACGTGCCCGGGTGTATCAATGATATTGATACGGTGCTGCTCGAACTGCTGGTCCATCCCACTCCAGAAGCAGGTCGTCGCAGCCGAGGTAATGGTGATGCCACGTTCCTGCTCCTGTTCCATCCAGTCCATGACCGCGGCGCCATCATGCACTTCACCTATCTTGTGCGAAACACCGGTGTAGAACAGTATGCGTTCCGTGGTTGTCGTCTTGCCCGCATCAATATGGGCCATGATGCCAATATTGCGATATCGCTCGATGGGGGTTGTGCGTGCCACGACAAGATCCAGGAATATCCGGAGCCAGCCCGAACTACCAGCGGTAGTGCGAGAAAGCCTTGTTGGCTTCCGCCATACGGTGTGTGTCTTCTTTCTTCTTCACTGCCGAACCGCGATTGTCTGCCGCTTCCATTAATTCGTGGGCCAGGCGGTGCGCCATCGATTTCTCGCTACGAGCACGCGCGGCATCAATAACCCAGCGCATGGCAAGCGTTTGTCGTCGTGCCGGACGAACTTCAACGGGCACCTGGTAGGTTGCGCCACCAACACGGCGGGATTTTACCTCGACGGCCGGTTTTACATTATCAAGTGCGCTCTCAAGCAACTCGAGTGCTTTTTCTCCCGAATTTGTCTCGCGTTCGGAAATCCGATCGAGCGCACCGTAAATAATGCGTTCGGCAACCGACTTCTTGCCATCGTTCATGATCATATTCATGAACTTTGCAAGCAGGTCACTACCGAACTTCGGGTCCGGCAAAATTGTTCGTTTCGGGGCTTGTGATCGTCTGGACATTATCTCGACACTCTGGGCAATAGACGCATTTGTATTCTTATGCTTGTTATTTCTTCGGTCGCTTGGTGCCGTACTTGGAACGGCCCTGCTTGCGATCCGAAACTCCGGCACAGTCAAGCGTGCCGCGCACTATGTGGTAGCGAACACCCGGCAAATCCTTCACACGACCGCCGCGAATCAGGACCACGCTATGTTCTTGCAGGTTGTGCCCTTCTCCGCCGATATAGCTCGATACTTCAAAGCCGTTCGTCAGGCGTACGCGCGCCACTTTGCGCATGGCCGAGTTCGGCTTTTTTGGCGTAGTGGTGTAGACGCGTGTACATACGCCGCGCTTGTGCGGCGATGATTCAAGTGCCGGCACACCGCTTTTTATGCGTTTGCTCGAACGCGGCTTACGTACTAACTGGTTTACTGTGGCCATAGGCCTTTAATCTCTTTTTCAGGTTAATCCAAAAACTCGTTACCAATGCATTCGGTCTGCTATCTGCCGGCCCACCAACCGGGCTAGCCGATCAGGCCGCGTGTCGATCTGATAGCACGCAGACGCGCACACCCGACGACCGAACCGCGCAGGCCCAGACATCGGGAAGCGGGGCTCTTACTCCTGTCACTCAACTTTAAACAGCTGAATAGCCTGAGATTATTATTAATCAGCCCCGGAAAATTCGGGGGCCCGCCAAAGCGGGCCCCCTGCCTTAAGGGCGGGCATTGTAGGGATGCGACACAATCCCTGTCAAGCCAGCCGGGGCTCGGGCCAGGTCAGGCTCAATGACCGCTTTTGCTACTTGTCGCTGTCGTCGCTCTCGCCCCCGTCAACCGAGCTTGTCTCAAGCTCTTCGGCAGGCTCGGCATCATCAGCTGCGTCCTCGGCCTGTGCCGCCGCCACGGCTTTTGCCGCCGCTTGCATCTGCTCGAGTTCGTTGAGCTGATCTGCGAGATCCTGCTCGCGTGTCCGACGCCGCTCGGCGTGGTGCGCGAAACCGGTACCCGCCGGAATCAGCCGACCAACAATGACGTTCTCTTTGAGGCCACGCAATTCGTCCTTGAGGCCGCGTACGGATGCTTCAGTAAGCACGCGCGTGGTCTCCTGGAACGACGCCGCCGAGATGAACGATTCGGTAGCAAGCGATGCTTTCGTGATACCGAGCAATACCGGCTCGATGGTCAGCGATTCCTTGTTTTGTGCTTCAAGTTGCTCGCACACTTCGAGGAAACGCGCTTTGTCGATCTGCTCGCCGCGCAGATAGGACGAATCGCCCGGCGTTGCCACATGCACCTTGCGCAGCATCTGCCGGATGATCACCTCAATGTGCTTGTCATTGATTTTCACACCCTGCAGGCGATACACGTCCTGGATCTCCTTGACGAGATATTCTGCAAGGCTTTCAACCCCTTGCAAGCGCAGGATGTCGTGCGGATTGGGCTCGCCATCGGCGATAACCTCACCCTTCGCGACCTGCTCACCTTCAAATACGTTCAGGTGTCGCCACTTGGGAATCAGCTCCTCGTGGCTCTCGCCGGATTCAACTGTGATCACCAGGCGACGCTTGCCCTTGGTTTCCTTGCCGAAGCTGACCGTACCGGTGTGCTCCGCCATGATGGCCGGATCTTTCGGTTTACGCGCCTCGAACAAATCGGCAACGCGTGGCAGACCACCCGTGATATCGCGCGTCTTCGATGAAGCCTGCGGAATTCGCGCAATGATATCGCCAACCGCAACTTTCGCGCCGTCGGACATGCTGATGATCGCGCCGACCGGCAACGCATAAACTGCCGGGATTTCGGTGTTGGAAAAGAAAATTTCCTTGTCATCTTCGTCCACAAGACGTGCAACCGGACGCAGGTCCTTACCCGCGCTGCCGCGGCTCTTGGGATCGAGTACCGCCACCGACGTCAAGCCGGTAAATTCGTCGACCTGCTCGGCGACGGTGACGCCATCGAGGAAGTCCTGGAACTTGAGCTTGCCGGCCACTTCCGTGACCACCGGATGGGTATGCGGATCCCAGGTTGCCACGATCTGGCCCTGTTTCACCTCTTCGCTGTCAGCGACCGTGATTGTCGCGCCGTAGGGCACTTTGTAACGCTCGCGTTCTCTGCCCATCTCATTGATAACCGAGATTTCGCCGGAACGGGAAACAGCCACGAGGTAGCCTTTATGGTGTGCAACCGTCTTGATGTTCTGCAGTTTGACCACGCCATTCGACTTGATCTCGATGTTGTTGATTGCTGCAGACCGGGACGCCGCACCGCCAATATGGAAGGTCCGCATCGTAAGCTGCGTGCCGGGCTCACCAATCGATTGTGCCGCGATTACGCCGACGGCCTCGCCGATTGCGATGCGATCTCCACGTGCAAGATCACGCCCATAGCACTGCGAGCAGACGCCATAGCGAACTTCGCAGGTAATCGGTGAGCGCACCATGACCGAGTCAATGGACAGCTCGTCGAGTTCCCGTACAACGCGTTCATCCAGCATCGAGCCAGCATCGAAAGCAACCTTGTCCGTACCGGGCACGAGCACGGCTTCGGCAAGCACACGACCCAGTACCCGCTCGCGCAGCGGCTCGACGATATCGCCGCCTTCAACGATCGGCGCCATCAGGACGCCATTACGTGTTTCGCAGTCCACCTCGGTCACGACCAGGTCTTGCGCAACGTCAACGAGACGCCGTGTCAGGTATCCCGAGTTCGCAGTCTTCAGCGCGGTATCGGCGAGACCTTTGCGCGCACCGTGCGTGGAGATGAAGTACTGAAGTACGTCCAGCCCCTCGCGGAAGTTCGCTGTGATAGGCGTTTCGATAATGGAACCGTCCGGCTTCGCCATGAGGCCACGCATACCGGCCAGCTGGCGAATCTGCGCGGCAGAACCTCGGGCTCCGGAATCGGCCATCATGTAGATGGAATTGAACGATTCCTGTTCGACAGTCTTGCCTTTCGCATTCTTGACAAGTTCGGTACCGAGCTTGTCCATCATCGCCTTGGCAACCTGGTCATTGGTGCGTGACCAGATGTCGACCACCTTGTTGTAGCGCTCGCCGTCAGTCACAAGACCGGAGGAATACTGGTCCTGGATTTCCTTCACCTCGGCCTCGGCCACGGTCAGGATGCTCTGCTTGCTCTCCGGCACCACCATGTCGTTCACGCCGATCGAGATGCCCGCGCGTGTTGCCTGGCGAAAGCCCGTGTACATCAGGCGGTCGGCAAACACGACGGTCTGCTTCAGGCCAAGCTGGCGATAGCAGGCATTGATGATGTTGGAAATCGCCTTCTTCGTCATCGACCGGTTGACCAGTTCAAACGACAGGCCATGCGGCAGGATTTCCGACAACAGGGCACGACCGACCGTGGTGTCCACTGTACGTTTGATACGCACCATCTCGCCATCGGAATTCAACTCCGATAACGGTACCCGTACCTTGACCATCGCCTGCATATCAACCGCGCCGTTTTCAAATGCGCGACGAGCCTCATCGATACTCGAGAGCATCATGCCCTCGCCCTTCGCATTGATGCGGGAACGAGTCATGTAATAAAGGCCGAGGACCACGTCCTGTGACGGAACGATGATTGGATCACCGTTGGCCGGCGACAGGATATTGTTCGACGACATCATCAATGCGCGCGCTTCGAGCTGCGCCTCGATCGAAAGCGGTACGTGGACCGCCATCTGGTCGCCGTCGAAGTCAGCGTTGAACGCCGTACAAACGAGCGGATGCAATTGAATGGCCTTGCCTTCGATCAATACCGGCTCAAACGCCTGGATACCCAGTCGATGCAGGGTTGGCGCACGGTTCAGCAATACCGGGTGCTCACGAATAACTTCTTCGAGGATATCCCAGACTTCAGGACCTTCGCGTTCGACCAGCCGCTTTGCGGCCTTGATCGTGGTTGCTTCGCCACGCAGCTGCAACTTGGAGAAAATGAAGGGCTTGAACAATTCAAGCGCCATCTTTTTCGGCAAGCCGCACTGATGAAGTTTCAATGTTGGTCCCACGACGATTACGGAACGACCGGAATAATCCACTCGTTTGCCGAGCAGGTTCTGGCGGAAGCGCCCCTGCTTGCCCTTGATCATGTCGGCCAGGGATTTCAGCGGGCGCTTGTTGGTACCCGTAATCGCACGGCCACGACGACCATTGTCCAGCAACGCGTCAACGGACTCCTGCAGCATGCGCTTTTCATTACGCACGATGATATCCGGCGCATTCAGCTCAAGCAGGCGGCGCAGCCGATTGTTGCGGTTAATGACGCGACGATACAGGTCATTCAAATCCGAAGTTGCGAAACGGCCGCCATCGAGTGGCACCAGCGGACGCAGATCCGGCGGCAACACGGGCAGGACGGTGAGGACCATCCACTCGGGCTTGTTGCCAGACTCGACAAAGGACTCGATCAATTTCAGGCGCTTCGAAAGACGCTTGATCTTGGTCTCCGAACGCGTGGCATCCATGTCTTCCCGTACCTGCAGGATTTCACGCTGCAGGTCGATCGTCATGAGCATTTCGCGGACGGCTTCGGCACCCATGCGGGCATCGAACTCGTCGCCGTATTGCTCCAGTGCATCGAGATACATCTCGTCAGTCAGCAACTGGCCACGCTCGAGTTCGGTCAGGCCAGGTTCGACAACCACGAAGGCCTCGAAATACAGCACGCGCTCGATCTCGCGCAGCGTCATATCCAACATCAGGCCGATACGACTCGGCAATGACTTCAAGAACCAGATGTGCGCGACCGGGCTCGCCAGCTCGATATGCGCCATACGCTCGCGACGTACCTTCGTCTGCGTAACTTCTACGCCGCACTTCTCGCAGACGACACCGCGATGCTTGAGGCGTTTGTACTTGCCGCACAGGCACTCGTAGTCCTTGATCGGACCGAATATCTTCGCGCAGAACAAACCGTCACGTTCCGGTTTGAAGGTACGGTAGTTGATCGTTTCCGGCTTTTTGACCTCGCCAAACGACCATGAGCGCACCATGTCCGGCGATGCAAGACCGATGCGAATGGCATCGAAGTCATCTACCGGGTTCTGGTATTTAAAAAGCTTTAAGAGATCTTTCATTAGTCTGTCTCCAGCTCAATGTTGATACCAAGCGATCGTATTTCCTTGACCAACACATTGAACGATTCGGGCATACCGGCATCCATGTGGTGTTCGCCATCGACGATGTTCTTGTACATCTTCGTGCGACCCTGGACGTCGTCAGATTTTACGGTCAGCATTTCCTGCAAGGTATAAGCCGCACCGTAGGCCTCGAGCGCCCACACTTCCATCTCACCGAAGCGTTGACCGCCAAACTGCGCCTTGCCGCCCAGCGGCTGCTGCGTAACGAGGCTGTACGGACCGGTTGAACGGGCATGCATCTTGTCATCAACAAGGTGGTTGAGTTTCAGCATGTACATGTAGCCGACCGTGATTTCGCGATCGAATTTGTCGCCTGTACGGCCGTCATACAGCGTTGACTGTCCCGATTGATCGAGACCAGCGAGCTCGAGCAGGCCCTTGATCTCCTCCTCGGTCGCACCGTCGAACACCGGCGTCGCGGTTGGCACACCATTGGTCAGGTTGCCCGCAAGCTCCATGATCTCTGCATCCGAAAAGGACTTCAGGTCTTCTGTGCCGCCACCTGTCTGGTTATAAACGGCATCGAGGAACTGTCGCAGCTTGGTCATCGACTCCTGCGCCTTCAGCATCGCATCGATCTTCTTGCCAACGCCTTTGGCGGCCCAGCCAAGATGCGTTTCCAGCACCTGGCCAACGTTCATTCGCGACGGAACGCCAAGCGGGTTGAGAACGATATCGACCGGGTTGCCATCTTCGAGATACGGCATGTCTTCGACCGGAACAATGGTTGAAATAACACCCTTGTTACCATGCCTGCCAGCCATCTTGTCTCCGGGCTGGATACGGCGCTTGACCGCGAGGTAGACCTTGACCATCTTCAATACACCCGGTGCAAGATCGTCGCCCGCGGTGATCTTGACCTTCTTCTCATCGAAGCGGCGATCAAATTCCTCACGTTGTGCTTTGAGGCGCAGCGAAGCTTTTTCGAGCTGCTCGTTCGCGTCGTCATTCTTCAGGCGAATTTCGAACCATTGCTCACGTGGCACTTCCTCAAGGTATGCCTGGGTAATCTTCGACCCGGACGACAGCTTGTTCGGACCGCCCTGCGCGACCTTGTTCAGCAGCATGCGCTCCATGCGCTCGTAGATATCCTCTTCGAGTATGCGCAATGTGTCATCGAGGTCTTTGCGAACGCTTTCGAGTTCTGCTTTTTCGATCGACAACGCGCGGGCATCTTTCTCGACGCCGTCACGTGTGAACACGCGAACGTCGATGACCGTGCCGTCCATACCCGGCGGAACCCGAAGCGAGGTGTCTTTAACATCAGATGCCTTTTCACCGAAGATAGCTCTCAGGAGTTTCTCTTCGGGCGTCAGCTGCGTTTCACCCTTCGGCGTTACCTTGCCGACCAGGATATCGCCCGCCTTCACCTCGGCACCGATAAATGCAATACCGGATTCGTCGAGCTTCGCGAGGGCGGAATCGCCGACATTGGGAATATCCGAAGTTATGTCCTCGGGGCCCAGCTTGGTGTCGCGCGCCACGCACTGCAGTTCTTCGATATGAATGGTTGTGAAGCGGTCTTCCTTGACTACGCGCTCCGAAATCAGGATTGAATCCTCGAAGTTGTAGCCATTCCACGGCATGAACGCGACCAGCAGGTTCTGGCCGAGCGCGAGCTCGCCCATGTCGGTCGATGGGCCGTCCGCGAGCACGTCACCCGCCGCGATCTGATCGCCGGACTTGACGAGTGGACGCTGGTTGATACAGGTGTTTTGGTTCGAACGCGTGTACTTCGTCAGGTTGTAAATATCGACACCGGCTTCGGCCGCGCTGGTCTCGTCATCATTGACGCGAACCACGATGCGCGAGGCATCCACCGAGTCAACCTTGCCGCCACGGGCGGCAACCACGGTCACACCCGAGTCAACCGCCACGGTTCGCTCGATACCGGTACCTACGAGAGGCGCTTCCGCGCGCAGGGTCGGTACCGCCTGGCGCTGCATGTTCGATCCCATCAAGGCACGGTTGGCATCGTCGTGCTCGAGAAACGGAATCAACGCCGCGGCCACGGACACGATCTGTCGCGGGCTGACGTCCATGTAGCTGATGTCCTCGGGATTCGACAGCGTGAATTCGTTCTTGTGCCGGACTGCGACGAGTTCCTCAAGGAATTTGTTGTTCTTGTCGAGATCCGAATTAGCCTGTGCAATGACGTACTGGCTTTCTTCAATCGCGGAAAGGTACTCGATGTCCATCGTCACCTTGCCGTCGATGACCTTGCGATACGGAGTTTCGAGGAATCCGTATTCATTCGTACGCGCATACACGGCCAGCGAATTAATCAGGCCGATGTTTGGCCCTTCCGGCGTTTCAATCGGGCAAACCCGCCCGTAATGTGTTGGATGCACGTCGCGCACCTCAAATCCGGCACGTTCGCGCGTGAGGCCACCCGGCCCAAGCGCCGAAACGCGTCGCTTGTGCGTTACTTCCGAGAGCGGGTTGTTCTGGTCCATGAACTGCGAGAGCTGACTGGAACCGAAAAATTCCTTCACGGCTGCGGCCACCGGCTTCGCGTTAATCATCTCCTGCGGCATGAGGCCTTCGGTCTCAGCCTGGGTCAGACGTTCCTTGACAGCACGCTCAACGCGTACCAGGCCGACGCGGAATGCGTTTTCGGCCATTTCACCGACCGAGCGTACGCGGCGGTTGCCAAGGTGATCGATGTCATCGACCGTGCCGTAGCCATTGCGTATATCGATCAGCGTTTTCAGGACGTCGAGAATGTCGTCCCTGTCCAGGACACCACCACCTTCCGAAGTATCACGACCAACACGACGGTTGAATTTCATGCGGCCGACCGCGGATAAATCGTAGCGATCCGGGTTGAAAAACAGGTTCTGGAACAGGTTCTCTGCCGCTTCCTTGGTCGGCGGCTCTCCCGGGCGCATCATGCGATAGATCTCGACCAGCGCTTCGAGGCGGGTGGTCGAAGGATCGATATTCAGGGTGTTGGAAATAAACGGGCCACGATCGAGATCGTTTACGTACAAGGTGCGAATGTGGTCGACGCCCGCCGCAATCAAGGTCTCGATGAGTTCAGCTGTGAGCTCGGCGTTCGCCGCCGCCAGTAACTCGCCCGTATCCGTGTCAACAATATCGTGCGCAAGGATTTTCCCCTCCAGGTACTCCAGCGGCACGGTGAGTTTGTCGACGGTGGACTTCTCCATATCACGGACATGCCTCGCCGTAATGCGGCGACCATCCTCGACAATCAGCTTGCGGCCGAGCTTGATATCAAACGTCGCAGTTTCGCCACGTAAGCGCTCGGGCACGAGACCCATCTTGATTTCTTTCTCGGAAAGATAGAAATCATTTTTCTCGAAGAACATGTCGAGCATTTCTTCGTTGTTCATTTCCAGCGCGCGCAGGATGATCGTGACCGGCAATTTGCGGCGACGATCGATGCGGGCGAATACCGCGTCCTTGGGATCGAACTCCATGTCGAGCCACGATCCACGGTACGGAATAATACGTGCCGAAAACAGCAACTTGCCGGAACTGTGCGTTTTGCCCTTGTCGTGATCAAAAAACACGCCGGGCGAGCGGTGCAGTTGCGAGACGATGACGCGCTCGGTACCGTTGATCACGAATGTGCCGTGATCGGTCATCAGCGGCATTTCACCGAGATAAACTTCCTGCTCGCGAATATCTTTCACCGGCTTCGGATTCCCGCTGGCCTCCTTGTCGTAAATGACCAGCCGTACCTTGACGCGAATCGGTGCCGCGTAGGTGAGACCGCGCATCTGGCATTCCTTGACGTCAAACACCGGGTCGCCGAGGCGATAGCTGACGTATTCGAGCGCGGCGTTACCCGAGTAGCTGACAATCGGAAATACCGACTGAAACGCTGCGTGCAGACCGCGATCATCGCGCGTGTCCACCGATTCGTCCGTTTGCAGGAATTTCTTGTAGGAATCGACCTGGATCGACAACAAGTACGGAACATCCAGAATTGTCGGCCGTTTGCCGAAATTCTTGCGGATACGCTTTTTCTCAGTGAATGAATACGCCATTCGAGAACACCCTCAAATTAATTACAGACAGGAACGACAGACACGCGCAAACAGCCAGCCGTAAAACGGCTGACTGATCGCGCGACATCTGACCCGTCGGGTCGATATCTTTTGCAAAAGCAGGTTGTCAATCGCTTACTTGAGTTCGACGGTTGCGCCGGCCTCTTCGAGTTGCTTCTTGATCTCTTCTGCTTCGCCCTTTGCAACGCCTTCCTTGATCGGGGTCGGCGCGCCTTCGACTGCGTCCTTGGCTTCTTTCAG
>DDIS01000120.1:0-3879 GCA_002338615.1 Proteobacteria bacterium UBA1844
AGCCGCTGCGGCTGCGCGGACGCGCCTCGGGCCGCTCGTCGTCGGCGCCAGGCTCTATTGAGGGGTTCGACTGCGCGCGATTAACCATTGCGCTTTTGTCGCGCAGGTTTGTTTGCGACATCCGAGTGCTGCGACCCGGAATCGCGCGCTGCCGGTCTACTAACTTGTTCGCATGGTCAATAATGCAGTAATGCTTGTCTTTTTCGCTCATGACATCCCCGGTGGCGACAAGAATACCTTGCCGTCACCGGGTAATGCGTAAACCGCGCGCAAATCAGGTCAGTCGATCGACTCTTTTTCTGGCGGTGTGACTGCCGCCAGTTGCGATTCTATTACTGCGGCGTCGACCGGCTGGGCAGACGACTGGGCATTACTGGCATTGCCATCTCCCATCATGCTGGTCGCGGCGATCACACCGAGTATGGCTCCTCCGAAACCTCCGGCGGCGGCGGCGAGAGCGGTACGGGATGGTGGTGGTTGACTTGGTTGGGCCATGTTGCTGTCCTCTTTTTCGGGTTGGGATAATGTGCAATTACAGTATAGGGAAGCGCCGGACACATTGCGGTGCCGGGTTCGATTTGCTATCAAGACAGACCATACGCATGGGCAACAAAGTATGACCCCCTCACCTACAGTGACGTCGCTGCTAAGGGACTGGCGCTCCGGTGATGCGGATGCCCTGCAGCAATTGACACCGCTCGTTTATGATGACCTCAGGCGAATCGCCGAAAATCATCTGCGCTCGGAACGAGCGGGACACACTTTGCAGGCGACGGCACTGGTCAACGAGGCATTTGTGCGGCTCGCCGATGCGGACTCACCCTTCGAAGACCGGGCACATTTTTTCGCGCTGGCGGCACGCGTGATGCGTCACATCCTTGCCGACTACGGCCGCAACCGCAACAGCTTGAAGCGTGGCGGCGGACTGCAAGCCGTCACCTTGCAGGAACAGCGGGTTGCCAGCCCACAGTCGCTGGATATCATTGAGCTCGATGATGCGCTCACCAAGCTGGCAAAAATCGATGAGCGAAAAAGTGACATCCTCGTGCTGCATTTTTTTGGCGGGCTGACTTACGGAGAAACGGCGGCCGCACTTGGAATATCCGCAAAGACTGTCGATCGAAACCTAAGGCTGGCCAAAGCGTGGCTCGCGAATGAACTTGCGTTTGATCAATCCCGACCCTGAGCGCTGGGCGCGCATAGAAGAGCTGTTCGATGCGGCATCACAGCTGGCCGACGCCGAACGCAGCGTTTTTTTGCAATCAGCTTGTGGGGACGACCAGGATCTTCGCGATTACGTCACCCGACTACTTGCTGCCGACCCTGATATCGAAGGGAAGATCGAAAAAACGATTGTTCAAACGTTGAGTCAGGCGGCCCTGGCCGATGACAATGGGCAGCTGGCGGGCGAGATGATCGGCCCGTATCGCGTCCTGCGCCTGTTGGGTTCGGGCGGGATGGGCATGGTCTATCTCGCGGCTCGCGCGGACGAGCAATTCGAGCAACAGGTCGCCATCAAGCTCGGCCGGCACCGCCTCGTTGACCCGCAGACTGAACTTCGGCTGCGCAGCGAACGCCAGATCCTCGCTCATCTCGATCATCCGAATATCGCCCGGCTGTTCGACGGTGGCACCACTCGCGAAGGCGTGCCCTACCTCGTCATGGAATATATCGACGGCGTGCGCATTGACACTTACTGCGACCGGAACCGCCTGCCGATCAATGAGCGGCTCCGACTGTTCCAGACCATTTGTAAAGCGGTGCATTATGCGCACCAGAATCTTGTCATTCATCGGGACATCAAGGCATCCAACATCCTCGTAACGGGCGACGGTATGCCCAAGCTGCTGGATTTCGGGATTGCGAAGCTGACGGATGCCGCTGGTGCCGCGACGGTGGGGCTCACCCGGGAAGGTGCCGTGATCATGACACCTGAAAACGCGGCGCCGGAGCAATTGCTGGGTCACACCGTGACCACCGCTACAGATACCTACGGCCTTGGATTGTTGCTCTACAGCTTGCTGACCGGTTACCGGGCGTTGCCCATGGACAATTTGCCCCCGGCAGAATTTGCGCGTTCAATTTGTCAATTCGTTCCCGTGCGACCGAGCCTGCGGCTGGACCAGGAAGCACGCATTGCACGCCGCAACGAGGATGCCGCGGCGAGCGCAACGCTCGCGACCATTGCGAGCGATCGATGCACGAACCGCGATCGACTGCAGAAGCGCCTGCGCGGCGACCTCGATACGATTGTGCAAAGGGCATTGCAGAAAGAGCCCGAGCGACGTTATGCGACCGTCAGTGCACTCGCGAACGATATCGATCTGCACTTGCGCGCGATGCCGATCGATGCCCGTGTTGACTCCTGGCACTACCGCACCGGCAAGTTTATTCGACGCCATCTGGCAGCTGTCGCAGCGGCTATCGTGATGGTTGGCATACTTGCGGGATTTTCCGTCGTGCTGATGCTGCAAAACCAGACCGTGACGCGCGAACGCGACACAGCGCGCGCAGTATCCGACCTGCTCGAAGATACGTTCATGGCTGGCGACCCGTCGGTAGCCCGTGGTCTTGACGTTACGGCTCGGGAAATCCTCGCGGCAGGTGCCAGCCAGGTTCAGAACCAGCTACGGAATAAGCCGGAGATTCAATCCGCGCTTATGGGCACGATCGGCCGGGTCTACAGCAACCTTGGTGAATATGATCCGGCGCTTGAATTGCTTGAACAGGTGCTCGACCTGCAGTTACGAAATCACGGTACGCAGCACCCTGCCACGGCTGCCGCGATGAACGACCTGGCCGAGGTCTTGATTCGGCGCGCGGACTACGATCGCGGGCGAGATCTGCTATTGCAGGCACTGGCATTCAATGAGCAGTATTTCGGAACGGCATCGTTGCCCGCGGCACGCACGCGATACAACCTCGCCGATCTCGAACTGAGTGCCGGCAACTTTGACGAAGCGGAACGATACGCTGGCACCGCGACTACGATTTACGCGGCCGCTGGCAGGGAATCGAGCATTGCGCTTGCGGAAAGCTATGCGTTACAAGCGCGGATCAAGCAAATTCGGGGTGACCTCCAAAGTACAGAAAGGCTGCTAAACCAGGCAATCAGGATCGTGGCAGGATCTGAGGGCCCCGACCATCCGCTGATGGCGTACTACCTGCAGCACCTCGGAGTACTGCAGCGTTCACAGGGAAATATTGACGCCGCGAAAAAAACCTTTGCGCGTGCGATAGACACAACCCGTCGGATTTTTGGCGACAAACATGACTTGCTGGCCGCGACGCTGCTGGATCAGGGCATGGTGTTGCACGCCGAAGGCGCACTCGTCGACGCAGAGCGCGTCATGCGCGAGGCAATTCAACTCGATATGAACGCCCAGGGCAGCCGTCACCCCAGGGTCGGTTTCGACAAGACGGTACTGGGTATGCTGCTGCATGATACCGGCGAACTCGCAGAGGCCGAGTCCGTGCTGCGCGAGGCCCTGTCCATTTTCGCATCAACGCTGGATGAGAACCACCAGTACACGGCATCAGCACTGACCGAACTCGGTGCCGTACTTAATTCGGAAGACCGGCCCGCCGATGCACTGCCGTATCTTGAGCGGGCAATGTCTATTCGCGCGCGCGACTATCCGGAAGAACATGTTTTGCTGGCGGCCACCCGCAGCGAATATGCGGATACGCTCACGCTGCTGGGCCGCTATGAGGAAGCTGAACCATTACTCAAGGCCAGTGTCATGACATTGGGCGCCGGCACTGATCGCCGCGCTGCGCGCGCCAGTGCGGCGATGGCGCGCCTGGCGTCCAGGAGAGGCCCTTGAAAGTGCTAAAATACGGATTTGCTGCCGCCGTTGTCCTGTTAGTGGCAGCCGC
>DDIS01000120.1:3980-12100 GCA_002338615.1 Proteobacteria bacterium UBA1844
CCCTGTTAGTGGCAGCCGCTGTGATCGCGTACCTGGAGCGCGAGGCACTGGCGGAGAAAATTGCGAACTCGATACTCGCGGGCAGCGACGTCACGGTAGCCAGCCTTGCAATTCGATCGCTGGACGCAGCGGGTATTGATTTTGCGAAGCTGACTCTCGTACTCGGGAATAGCGATCGTGTCGAGCTGCGCGACGTCTACTTGCCGCTGGATTTACCACAAACGCGGATCTCCAGCGTCACGATTCGTGAACTGAAGTTTATTCCAGGTCCCGGCCCGGATACGCCGCTTGATATCACCGGGTTCATCGACCTGTATGCCGGGTTACCGGGAGAAATGCCGGGTGTTACGGTCGATGTTGCTCGTCTGTTGCTACCGGACATTCCCCCGATACGTGATCTGCATTGGCAAAGCGCTGTTGATTCCGAGCAACTCGCGTTGACGGTAATGGACGTGCACGTTGCAGCCCGGTTGCAGGTGCAGTCAGCGGGCAAACTATCGCTGCTGGCGCACGCCGGAAAAACGCAATCTGACGAAGTTGAATTGAATCTCGAATTCGAGCGCCAGGCAAATGCCTATCGCGCGAACGGCAACGTTACTGTGCGCATTTCACCGTGGCTCGATATATTGAGAAGCGCCGGCATGCTACCCGAGGGCGAGATCCAGCTGCAGGGCACCCTGCAGGGACCGCTCGAGTTGCAGATTGAGACGGTTGCAGAAGGAGAAATTGCGGCCTCGGTAACCCTGGTTGCGACAGACAGGAAGCTTGGGTTTAAGAGTGCCGACGGCGCATTCGGCGTTGACTCAGCCGGTGCGGAAAAGTATCAGCTGTCGTTCATATACCCGTCTTTCGAATGGACTCTTGATGCCGGCCCGTTCGTGGCTTTGCTGGCGATGAAAGACACAAACACGATTACCGTCAGTGTCAATGATCTCAGCTGCGTATCGGGCATTCGTTGCACTCTTGCGGCCAGCGCAAATGCGGACGAGCTGAGTTATGACGACGCGAATGCCCGGCAGCTCAACCTCGCGGGCAATATCGAGGTGCAACTTGATGACAGCTGGGCCGTCAGCTGGTCACCAACAGCAGCAAGTGTCGCGGCTGTTCAGGCTGCAGACTGGTCGCTCGGCGGGATGCAGTTGCAGGGCAGCGAGAATCTGCGCATCCTCGCAAGCGCTGATGGCGTTCGCGCGAGCGCCGGATTGGTCAGCCTGGCCATCAATTCCTTGCGCATCGCCGAACAGGTAAGTGCAACTGCATCGCTACAGCTCCGGAAATTGTCTGCCAATTCCGATGGTTTGCAGTTCGACACATCGTTCGAGATTCCAACGGCCGGTACGAGCATCGCCTGGCAGGGAAACGGCGTTGTTGCGCCGGGCATAAAGGGCACTGCAAAACTGGGCGGTGCCAGGGGTGATATTTCAATAGAGGTTCTCGATCCCGCTGCCGCCATGAACGCGACCATAAACCTTGCACACCGGCCGGGATTCTTATCCGCGTCGATTGCGCGGGCCCATTTTGATTTCGGCCTTGGGGCACTGTCGGGCAGACTCAAGAGGTGGCCATACGAGTGGGATATCGTTGCCGGCGAGCTGGATGCCAAAGGACACTTCGAATGGCGAAACGCCGGTTTGGAGTCCGCGAAACTGGACCTGAGCTTTATCGACCTCGCGGGTAAATACGAAGAGATCGGCGCAAGCGGCATCAGCGGTTCCGCCCCGCTCCGCGCGGAACCAGGCGGCGTTTTTTACATGGGTCCGGCTGATGTCCGGGTTGCGTTGCTTGATATAGGGATACCGCTGACTGACCTGACAGCGACTGCAAGTTGGGACAGTGCAACGAATTCGGCAGACATTGATTCTTTGCAATTGTCGTTATTGGGCGGCAAAGCCCGACTCGCGCCGTTCCGGTACGCACTCGATACGCAAAGCGCCGCGGCAACGCTGCATCTCGAATCCGTTCAGCTCGCGTTAATCGCGGAACTGGCAGACTTCGATGACATAGGCATCAGTGGTGCGATATCCGGACAAATTCCGCTCACGCTCCATGGCACGACCATTACGGTGAGCGGCGGCACACTCGCAAGCGATGCGCCCGGCGGGGTAATCCGTTACCACGCAGGTGCGGATTCGGCGGACACCTCCGGTCTTGGTCTCGCAACCCGGGCATTGTCAAACATGCAGTACGAAACACTGACATCGAAGGTGAACTACACGACGGATGGAGATTTGCTGTTACAAATGCGCCTGAAAGGAATCAATCCGGACTACGACCCTTTGCAGCCCGTCATTTTAAACCTGGGTGTGGAAAACAATATCCCGGAGTTGTTGCGCAGTCTGCAGGCGACGCGCGACATAGAAAAGATCATTGAATCGCGTAGCGCGAAATAGTGATATCACTTCCGCATGCGCATCGCATAGGCTAAGCTTTACCGATCAACCTACCTTGTACGCCGGGACCCTGACATGAGAAGTGCCAAGACATGAGAATCAAAGTTCTGCTACTCGTCCTGCTCGTCAGCTTCTGGGGCTGCACGCCAACTGTGCAGGTTGCGGCACCGAAGGAGCCCATCGAGATTAATCTCAACGTCAAGATCGAGCATCATATTCGCGTCCAGGTAGACAAGGAGCTGGATGACATTTTTGACGAAGACAGTGAGCTGTTTTGATGGCGATCACTACATAAGGTAATGGCGATGAAAAAATTATTCACAGCATTAGTAATGTTGCTCGCAATGCAGACGGCCTTCGCCATCGAGATTGGCGACGCCAAGAGCCAGGGCCTGGTGGGTGAAGCCAACACCGGCTACCTGGCCGCAGTCGGACCCGCACCCAGCGCGGAGGTTCGCGCATTGATCGCCGACGTCAACAGTAAGCGCAAGGCCGAATTTGAAAGTACGGCCGCCAAGACCGGTGCGACAGTCGACCAGGTTCGGGCGCGCTTCTACCAGCTGGCGGTGCAGAAAACCGCGCCTGGCAATTTCTACCAGGACCCGAGCGGCGCCTGGAAGAAGAAATAGCTCGTTACTGCGGCTCCAATGCGGCGGGCTCGAAGTCCAGGATCGCGCCGTCTGCCATGGTGGCAAGATGCAGCATACCGTCCTGCAGAATATACGAGCGCACGAAGCCGAGGTCAGCAACAAAACGATCATGCAGAGACCCGGGCCCGCACATGGCGCGGGTCAACGCCAGTGGCCCTATAAGCAGTTGATTCGCCGATTCGGCGTTCCAGGTGCCGCGACCACGATTACAATCCGCACGCACCGCGATGCTGCCGTCAGTACCAAACTCCAGTGTGTAGTGCCGGCGTTCGTCGGGCGTGTAGACCGAATCGTCCATCGACTGGATTCTGACAAGCTGCCAGGCGCTACCCGAGAGCTCGTCAGTTGCCGGCGCCGGTGCCGCGACTTTCTCCTCGGGAATGGCGGCTACTTTGCTATGTTGTCCAGTTCCCGGGGTACAGGCACAGCACAACATCAGCGGCACCAGGCCGACCCCCAGGTACCAGGACGATGATGCGCGCACGGTCAGGCTCGCTTGATCATTTTCACGATCAGGAGCAACACGATTGCGCCGATAGCGGCCACGATAATCGCAGCGAGTATTCCACCACCGACGGATATGCCCGCCATCCGGAATAGCCAGCCACCTATCACTGCGCCAACAATACCGAGCACGATGTCAAGCCCCAGTCCAAGACCGGTGCCTTTGACCACCATGCTGGCAATCCAGCCGGCAACAGCACCGATAACTGCCATGATCAGCAGGCTCATGATTACGCTCATTCCAGTTCCAACTTGATCTTCCACATCTTTCTCCCGGTCCGTTTGAAATTACTCTGCTTGTTGTTATTCGGGGTCAGGGGTCAGTCAACGCCATCGAGCAGGCTTTCCAACCCTCAAAACTATTTATCCTGTGTCGGGCAAAACGGCGGGCATCTCCCGTACCCTGAATTCGACGCGGCGGTTTTGCGCTCGACCCGTGGCCGTATCATTGCTCGCTCGCGGCCGAGTGTCACCATAACCCACGGCGGTCAGGTGGTCGCGGTCGGCGCCTTTCTCAAGCAGATAGTCGACCACCGCATTGGCTTTGCGCAAACTTAACTCAAGATTGTAGACAGGATCGCCCACCCAATCTGTATGCCCGCTAACGATGATATCCAGCCCGGCGCAGTCGCCCGCGGTGTCATACAGCGAGTCCAGCAACTCTCGCCCCGCCAGGTGCAGTGTCGCACTGTCGAACTCAAACAGTAAGTGCTCACCCGGTTCCAGGGCTTCATTGTACAACTGCTCGCAGCGCACTGCCGCCGCCGACTGATCGGGAATCGACAAGTCATACGAAGTTGTAAAATTGTCGTTCGCTGCAGTATCGAGTACCTGTTCCACTCGAGCACGCGCGAGGGCCAACCGAATCTCCCCCTGTACGTTCAGCTCGGTATCCTCGATTGTCATGCACCCGTTTTCGAGCTGCGGCAACGCCCGTAACGCAGCCGCAAAAAGCTGGCCGTGTCCGTCCGGCGCATCCTTCCGCACGGCAAGGGCCAGCAGGGAGGCACCGTGGAACTGCCGGTCCGCCTGCTGCATGGCTTGCCGACGTATTTTATCGCTGGCGACGCTACCCGAAATATGAGCGCCGTCTGCGTCAATACACATCGAGGTAAGGAACGGCTCCCGAAGCATCACCTCGATACGATTTGCGACAACGCGAGCTCCGCACTCATCGCTGGCGGCTGCAAGCGCGTTGGTAACAGTCGTCGCATCCGCGGCGAAACCCGACAGCATCACGTCGCGTCCATCCACGGCAACCTCGATTCGCGCAAACTTTTCATTCCCGAGCTTGGCCGAAACACAGGCCAGGACATCCTGGGTGGCGGGTGGTCGTATTTGCAGGCGGTGATACGCCAGCGCAGCCAGCAACAGCAGCCCGCCGGCGAGCAGCAAGAGGCGCTTCATGGAATCTCCCCTGACCGGGACAGAAAGTAAAACGGACGGCTAGCGGACCCGGTTTCTTATTGATGTGTTCTCGCCTGCCAGAAATATCGCATCCGGCCGGGATTAACAAGCCGGGAGCGCCTGTACGGCTGGGCGGTATCGAAGCCAGGCCATTGAAATCATGATGGTTTCCAGCCACGAGCCGGACAGCGGATGACACCAATCCAAATTGCCTGCGGCCATCACCGTTGCCCGCCGCCGCCACGGCACTCCGTGCCGGCGTGCCGTATCAACCGCGCCGAAAAATTCAGAGACACCCAAGATAAAGGGAACACCCACCCGCCACGCTTGTCTGCAATTAGGAGCTGGCTGTTGCCAATTCCTGCAAAACGATTGGCTCCGCCACGAATCTGTTTGTTTGGGGGCAATGACATGATTTCGATTCGAGTAAATTCCACGCAGGTTGCATTTGACGGCGACACAAGCACACCACTCCTGTGGGTGTTGCGGGACCACCTGCAACTGTACGGCACGCGCTTCGGCTGCGGTATTGGCCAGTGCGGTGCCTGTACCGTACACATTGACGGCCAGGCCCAGCGCTCCTGCATGTTGCCGATTTCCGCGCTTGCCGGGCGCTCGGTGACAACTATCGAAGGGCTTGCGCCCGGTGCGGACAGTTTGCATCCGGTGCAGCAGGCCTGGCTCGAACTCGACGTGCCGCAGTGCGGCTATTGCCAGGCGGGCCAGATCATGGCGACCGTCGATCTCTTGCAACGCAAGCCGCGTCCTACGGACCAGGACATCGACCGGGAGATAAGCAATATCTGCCGCTGCGGAACCTATGCGCGCATTCGCAAAGCCATTCATCGTGCCGCGGACCTTGCCGCTGCGGGAGGCAAGAATGGAGACTAAGCGTACCTCGTTGCACCGTGAACTTGATCGCCGGCAATTCATTGTTGCCGGAATCGGATTGGCAGGAAGCTTCGTCATCGGGCTACCAGCACGCCAGGCTGTTGGCGACGATACGGATTTAAGACTCGGCTACTTCATCGAAATACTGGAAGACGGCCGCGTGATCATCGGTAGCAACCAGCCGGAAATTGGCCAGGGGGTCCGCACGGCACTGCCCATGCTGGTCGCGGAGGAGCTGGGCGTTGACTGGGAGCGGGTCAGTGTTCGCTCGATGCCACTCGGCCTTGTTAAAACGGCCGACGGATACGGTTGGAAATACGGCGGACAGGGCGTTGGAGGCAGTACGGGCCTCACCGAAAACTGGCAGTTCATGCGCGAGGTCGGTGCCCTCGCCCGGATGCAGCTCATACAGGCGGCTGCCAATCGCTGGGGCGTTGCAGCGGCAAGCTGCAGCGCGGATGCGGGATACGTCAGCTGTGACTCGAAGCATGAAAGTATCGCTTTCAGCGACCTTGTGTCGGATGCAGCAGCGCTGCCGACGCCTGCAACTGCACCCGCACTGAAAGCGATGGATAAATTTCAGATCCTGGGCAAGCGCCATGACAATGTCGATGCACTGGATATCGTGACAGGCAAGGTGCGCTACGGCATCGATACCCGCGAACCCGACATGCGCTACGCCGTGATTGCCCGCAGCCCATGGCTCAATGGCTATCCAAAACGCTTTAACGACGAGGCGGCACGCAAGGTCGCCGGCGTTCTCGACGTGTTCGAGATCAATGGGCCCGCCGCTGGCGAACCCTACCAGATCCTGGCCAGTGGTATCGCCGTGGTCGCAAGTTCAACCTGGGCCGCCATAAAAGGACGTGATGCACTGGAGGTTGAGTGGGACAAGGGGCCCAATGCCAATGACAGCTCGGAAAGGTTCTGGCGCGAGAACGCCACCATGCTGGATGGCAAAGGCCAGGTTGTACTCGATGATGGCAACTTCGATGAGGCGATCGCCAACGCAGAGCTTGTGGTCGAACATCGATACGAAGTGCCGTTTGTAAATCACGCACCGCTTGAGCCTCAGAATTGCTATGCCTTTGTGCAAAATGATCAATGTCACATTATCGCGCCGACACAGATGCCTGCCGGTGCGTCACGGGCCGCTGCCTGGGCGACAGGGCTGGATCGCGATGTGATCCGGGTCGATTTCACACGCTCGGGTGGGGGATTCGGTCGTCGTTTAACAAATGACTACGTCGCCGAAGCCGCGTTGATTTCCAAGCACACGGGTTGGCCGATCAAGTTACAGTGGACGCGCGAAGACGACGTCAAAAATGATTTTTATCGACCCGCGGGCCTGCACGAAATGAAAGCCGGCATCGACAGCGACGGCAAGCTAAGCGCATGGACCCAGCGGCTCGCAAGTGCCAGCAAGTACTACCGCCGTCCCGACATGCCCGATGAAAACCTGTGGGAGGCGGAACTTTATCCGGACGATTTTCCACGGCGCATCGTCGGCAATCTGCGGCTCGAATATTTTCACAATACCATTGGCATACCCCGTGGTTCATGGCGCGCACCGGCGCATACCGCGAACGCCTGGGTGGTGCAGAGTTTCCTCGATGAGATTGCGCACGCAAGTGGTCGGGACCCGCTTCAATTCAGGCTCGAACTGTACGGCAAGGAACGTGAGCTTGAGTACGGCGGCCACGGCGGCCCGACTTTTAACCCGGGCCGCCTCAGTCGCTTGTTGAGCTTTGTTGCGCAACGCATTGACTACGGCGCAGCACTGCCGGAAGGGCATGGTATCGGGCTTGCATCACATTTCACATTTGGTGGCTATGCAGCGCATGCAATGGAGGTATCGGTCTCTGAAAGTGGTGATCTCAAAATCGAGCGTATCGTTGCAGCGATCGATTGCGGCTACGCCGTGCACCCGAACGCCGTCGAGGCGCAATTGCAGGGTGGCACGGTTGACGGCATCAGTACGGCTCTTGGGCTGGAAATAACCGTCAGGGACGGGCAGATTGAACAGAGCAACTTCAACGACTACCCGCTCGCTCGAATTGCCGCATTCCCGAGCAGGTTCGAGGCGCATATCCTGCCTTACGATGATATCCCGACCGGCGTTGGCGAGATCGGTATACCGACCGCAGCGCCTGCACTCACCAACGCCATCTTCGCGGCCTCGGGCAAACGGATTCGACGGTTGCCGATCAAGGACCAGCTGCGCAGCTGATATCAATCGTTTTGCTCACAGCATATATCCTGCCGTGACACGAGCGCG
>DDIS01000115.1:0-201 GCA_002338615.1 Proteobacteria bacterium UBA1844
CTCCTACGGTCGAGGCGATCTTCTTGCGAGCGGCTTCTCAAGTCGCTCGTTGTGTCCCGGTAGCGCTCAAACCAGGCAAGAATATTGCTGACTTTTGCGATCAGGTGCGAGGGTCTCGCAACCAGCGTATGCGAACTCTCAGGCACGCGCACAAGGGCAGTATCAACGCCGCGGAGCTTGAGCGCCTGGTAGTACTGCTCG
>DDIS01000115.1:297-563 GCA_002338615.1 Proteobacteria bacterium UBA1844
GAGCGCCTGGTAGTACTGCTCGGACTCCGCGATCGGCGTACGGAAATCCTCCTCCCCCACCAGCAGCATGGTGGGCGTCTTGACGTTGCCGACCAGTGACAAAGGCGAACGCTCCCAGTATGCCATCGGTTTTTCCCACGGCATTGCGTCAAACCAGTAACGCACAAAGAATGCAGTCCCATCCGAGGTCAGGACGAAACTGAGCCAGTTGATGACCGGTTTTGCAACCACGGCCGCCCGAAAGCGATCGGTCTTGCCGACGATCC
>DDIS01000115.1:661-6151 GCA_002338615.1 Proteobacteria bacterium UBA1844
GATCGGTCTTGCCGACGATCCAGGCCGTCAGGACGCCGCCGCCCGATCCGCCTGTGACGAACAGTTGCTCAGCATCGATGTAACCCGTCCTGATCGCTGCATCGACGCCCGACATGAGATCGTCATAGTCGCGGCTCGGGTAGTTGTGGTGGATCTCGTTGGCGAACGCAGCACCGTAACTTGTCGAGCCGCGCGGGTTGGCATACAACACGACGTAGCCCGCAGACGCATACAACTGCAATTCAGGCGAGTAGCTTGGACCATAGGCCGTAAACGGCCCACCGTGAATTTCAAGTATGAGCGGATACTTTTTGGCGGGGTCGAATCCAGGCGGCTTGATAAGCCAGCCCTGGACCTCGTAGTCACCTACGGAGCTTGGCCAGTTAATTTCTTCGACCGTCCCGACATCCCGGCGAGCGAATAAATCCTCGTTCAGCTGGGTCAGGCGCCTGGCGTTGCCACTGCGATCAATGACGCCGAGCTCCGCGGGCCGGACGGCAGTACCCAGCGTATAGGCAATGACGCCATTATCCGCAACCGAGAACGCGCCGCTCGTGTAGGGCCGGCCCGCGTTGGCGCTGCCAACATCGTCGACCAGGTCCGTCAATTTCCCGTTCAAATCCAGCCCGGCAAGTTTCTTCCGCGCACGATCGTCATAGCTGACCACGAGACGCCTTGACGAGCCGCCCCAGCTGAGGTGATCGATGGAACGATCAAGATCATCGGTCAGACTGCGGCTGGCACGACCGTCTGCGTCCATCACGTACACGTTAGCGTTATGGTAGCCGAGCTTCTGATCATCAAAGCCGAGGTAGGCAATGGATTTACCATCCGGCGACCAGGCAGGAGAATAGTCCGGGCCGTCGCGATCGGACAGCTGCGCCAGCTTGCCGCTTTGCACGTCGACGGACCATATTTCGGATTCCATCGGGTCTTCGAGCGGATTGTCGATACGGTTCGCGGCGAAAACGATGGTGCTGCCGTCCGGGGACCAGGACATCGGCCCATTGTGGTCGTAGTCACCGCTGGTCAATTGTCGCGGCGTACCACCGTCCGCCGGTACGATAAACAAATGTGAATAACCCGTTTCAAGATAGCCCTGGCCGTCCGCGCGGTACGGTAGCTGATCGATGATCTTGACCGGTGGCGCCCACTTCGCTCCATCGGGCTTGGCCGGCGGTATCGCAAGTTCCAGGCCTTTGGACGGCACAAACATTTCAAACGCGATATACGCGCCGTCCGGCGACCAGCTGATGGAACCGGGATCTTCTGGCAAGTTGGTCAAAAGCGCCGTTTGCCCGGTATCCATCCAGCGCACATACAGTTCGGCACCGCGCTCACCCGCTTTGGCGACATACGCGAGGCGGTCGCCCGATGGTGACCAGCGTGGACTGGAATAACTCTGGATGCCTGACAGCAGCGGTCGCTGCTGCTTGCCTGCTGTGTCGATAACCCAGATATTCGTGATCGCACGATCCGTCATGATATCCATCGACCGACGCGCGTAAGCGATCATTGAACCGTCCGGCGAAATCTGCGGGTCCGTGACGTACTCCAGATCGAACACATCGAGTTCGGAGAACTTGCGATCATTGGCGGCCGCCTGCACCGCGAATCCGCATACCAGCAAAGTACAGGTAAGGCGTATCAGTACGTTCAATCTGTTCATGGAATTTCCCTGGTCAATTTTGAGGAGATACATATTTCGTGTGCGATTGTGAATGTGCTGCTGCCCAGAGCCAGGCAAGTGACGAATACATTGTCACCTGTTGCTGCAATCGTGCTCGCAACGACGCGCTATCACCGTCCGTATACTGCGTGAACAGGTAGTCGGCCTGGGCAGATGTTAATTGGTTTTCTACGATCACGACCGCAAGATCAAACAGTGGTTCGTTGTCCGCAGCGTATTCCCAGTCCAGCAATCGTACACCGTCCGATGAAATGATATTTGCGGCAACAAGGTCATTGTGACAGAGGCTGGTATTTCTCGGCCTGCCTTGCTGCCGGACCTTTGCAAGATGATGTTCGGCGAGTTCCCTGTCGACCGGTCGACCAGCCAACTTGCGCATGTACGCCTCAGCGGCCCGCAAAGCGTTGAATGTGCGGCCGGACGGTGGCAGCCGGTGCAGTCGGCGCAGTGCCGAGGCGAGTTGCGCCAGCTTCGCATCGCTGGCCAGGTTGCATGGTTGCCAAATTTCTCCGGCGAGATACTCGGTCAGGATGAGCGTCTCGCTGACGAACAGAACAGGCGCTGCCAGACCCTGCACATGAGCCGTTGCCTGGATCCGTGCCTCCTCTGCGCGACTGTTGAACGGTGCAGTGCGCGGTAAGCGGTCAGTTTTCAATACGGCCTTGCGGCCGTCCGCACTGAGCAGCAGGGCCCGGTTCGTGCGGCCGCCCGACAATGCGCGCCAACTCGCGTCTTCCCAGCCCGGTATCGTCTGCAGCACTTTCTCGATGCGGCATGCCCCGGTCATGCCGCTACGTCAGCCTGCAGTTGTGAACGACGCCAGCTCAAAAGGCCGAAAGGGATCATGACCAGGTAGACGATAAACAACAGTGCCGTGAGTTCCAGGCTCCGCGACCAGTAAAGGTATACGGACACGCTGTCGATGGCCAGCCAATACCACCAGTTCTCTAGCACTTTGCGGGCGACGAGGAACGTTGCCCAAATGGCGCTCCAGGTAGTCAGGGAATCGGTGTAGGGAAATTCTGCGTCGGTGTGCGTTTCGAGCAGCCATCCACTCAGCCCGGCACCGGCGAGTATCAGCATGATTGCAGCCGCATGACGGTGCCATCGCCAACTGGTCACGGCCAATTCCGACTTTGCGCCTGAACCATGAGTCCATGAATACCAACCGTAGGCGGCCATCGCCAGATAGAAGCCGTTGAGCAGCGACTCCATATACAGTCGCGCATGAATAAACAGGTAGACGTAGATCGCCGTGCTGATCGCGGCAAAAGCCCAGCACCAGATATTTTGCCGTATCGCGAGCAGCAGGTAAGCAATTGCCGCGACGACTCCAAGCAATTCGAGGTAGGAAAACGCACCGGCCTGATCGACCAGCGCGGACCAGAACTCTGCCACTGGTGTATCAGCTCCGCCTAGGAGCCAAGCGGATTATTCAAGATGCGGATTGCAAAAACCGCTTTTGGCAGCTGCTCAAAAGTCTTGCCAATTTCTACCTGCAATGCACCCATCACATCATCAAATTCACCAAACAGCTGCGTACTCATGGAATTCGTGGTGACGTCCACACTATCGTAGTGATTCAGCCGTTCGATGACGTCCTTGATGGGTGGTATGAAATCAGCGTCCAATGGGTAAAGGCTGATGTCGACTGCAACTCTCATATCAAAATCTCCTGTCAAAAGTGACCCCGAACTGGCGCGCATCGCCAAGCCGCGTGTACAGGGTATCTGGAAAATCGGGCGGCTCATTGCCGAAGTAAAAGCCACGCACGGCGTATTGTTTATCGAATAGATTACGGGCCCAGAGTTCCATCGCCCATGAATTTCCGGCAAACCCCAGCCGTGCGTTAACCACACTATACGGCTCTGACTTTTGATTGTTGCTGGTATCAAAGTAGAACGAATCCTTGCCCTGCATATCGAGCCGCGCAAACCATCCCGAGTCGTGGTACCAGGCACCACCGACAGCAAACGTGTAGTTTGGCGCATGCGCCTCGCCGCGACCGTCGAGGTCGACGCCGGCCGAGTGGTACTCATCGAAGTGGGCATCGAGCAGACCGAGACTCGCGTAGAACTCCCAGGCGGGGGCCGGCGACCAGTTGAAGTCCGCTTCGAGCCCGGTGGTCTCACCATTGGCAGCATTGTCGGTAATGAAAATGAATGACGACGGATCACCGGGCCGCAATTGTACGGATGAGCGCACCTGCTGATCGATACGGCGATTGTAAAATGCCGCCAGGTTAAGGCGCAGAGCACGGTCAAACCATTCGGACTTGATACCCGCTTCGAGATTCCAGAGTGATTCACTGGCAAAGTGGCGATGGTCTTCAGGCACGGTACCAAGGTTGAAGCCGCCAGCCTTGTAACCTTTCGACAAGGTGACATAGCTCGTCAAGTCCAGCGAGTGATCGTGACTGAAGGTCAGTTCGCCGCCTGTCATCGTTTCAGACGGGTCGTCCGAGAGGCCGCTGGAGTCACTGTAATCGGTGCTACGTCGTTCCACTCTCAGGCCAAGGCTGACTCTTGATTGTTCGCCGACTGCGAGTTCCAGTTGCGCGAATGCGGCAACGCTGGCTGCTGCGTAGTGGCTCTGCAGCGGATCGTCGAGCGTGTCAGCAAAATCGTAGAACGGATCGTAATATTCACCCTGGTTAAGGCTATCGAGATCTTCGCTGAGGCGCAGCGCGTACAATCCGGCCAGCCAGTTGAGCCTGTTCTCGTCGTTCGATACGAGGCGAAACTCCTGGCTCACCGTCGCTCGATCCCGGTGATTGGCGGTAATGAAATCATAGGTAACCGGAGCCCAACTTTCGGCGTTGCCCCAGTCCGCATCGAAACTGAAATCGATGTCTGAATTTGCGGTACTCGTAATCGACGTCAGCGTCGCGAACTCAAGACCAGTCCATTCAATTCTTAGCGACCCGCCGAGGCTTCGCTGTGCATCTTTACCGGGCCGGTCCGACAGGGTTGTATAGGAATTATCCAGTGCAAACGCGTCGTATCCATCATCGATATCCGCATACATAGCTGCAATATTGATATCCCAGTCATCGGCGGGCTGTAAACGCAGTCGGCCGCGGAGCGTGGTTTCGTTGCGGCCATTGGTATCGTCACGACCGAGAAAGCGATTGTCGTGATAGCCGTTGCTGCGGTGGTGATGAGCACTGACGCGAAACAGCACACGCTCGCTGGAAGTCACGGCGCCGCCGAATGCAAGGCCCGCGGCAAGCATGTCGTCTCCCCCGACCTGCAATTGTACGAGGCCGTTTCGTTCAGCCGCAGGCAGTGTGCTTTGCAGATAAATAAGGCCCGCCAGCGCATTCGCACCGTAGCGACTGCCTTGCGGACCACGCAGTACCTCGACGCGCTCCATGTCGAACAGTGTTCCTATTGTGCCAATGCCACTGAAGTCGATATCGTCGACCAGGAACCCAACCGAGGGATTCGGCGCGCCCTGGTATTGTTCGAGTTCGCCCACGCCGCGTATCTGGAAATAGCGTGCGCGGTGGCCGTCACCCGACCAGTTAAGATTGGGTATATAGCCGATCAGTTCCTCGAGATGCTGTATCGCCCGCGCGCTGATCTCGACTGCGTCGAGTACAGAAACACTGCCAGGAATTTCACTGGCAGCCCGGCCGCGAAAGTCTGCCGTCACGACGATTTCATCGATTGCCTCCGCAGCCGGTTCGTCGGCCGCGGCCGATGCCGCCTGCGCGTCGCTTGCAATGATGAAAATCGCGACGATCCGCCGCAGTTGTGCTGTTTTCATGATTCCCTTCCTACGCCGGCATTACCCGG
>DDIS01000115.1:6245-6545 GCA_002338615.1 Proteobacteria bacterium UBA1844
TTCCTACGCCGGCATTACCCGGATCAGGTTCTAAGGGTTTCCGCTATCGTTCGGCCACGCGGCCAAATGCGGATCTCAGGTCACGAAGACCACCCCTGTGAGCACTCAGACTATATCCTAATCCGGTGCGGAAGGCTCAGGGTTCTCGCAGCCGCGCAATCAGGCTGGAGGTATCCCAGCGCGCGCCGCCCAGCGCCTGCACTTCGCCATAAAAGCGGTCAACCAGGCGCGTCAGCTCGAGATTCGCACCGTTGTTCTCAGCTTCCCGCAATGCGAAACCCAGATCCTTGCGCATCCAGT
>DDIS01000115.1:6646-7201 GCA_002338615.1 Proteobacteria bacterium UBA1844
GATCCTTGCGCATCCAGTCCACGGCAAAGCCGAAATCAAACTCGTTGTTAACCATGGATTGCCAGCGATTGTCCATTTGCCAGGACTGTGCCGCACCATTGGATATTGCAGCGACTACGAGTGCCGGATCCAGTCCGGCTCTGAGCGCAAAGTCCAGGCCTTCCGCAAGCCCCTGGACCACCCCTGCAATACAGATCTGATTGACCATCTTCGCCAGCTGCCCGGATCCGGCCGGCCCGATATGCGTAATCGACCTCGCATAGCTTTGCATCACAGGCTCGGCCTTGGCAACGACGTCCGCATCGCCACCCAGCATGATGGTCAGTTTGCCGCTCTCTGCTCCAGCTTGCCCCCCGGACACCGGCGCGTCGAGAAAAGCAATCCCGGCTGCCCTGGCCGTTGCATAAAGTTCCTGCGCGATACCGGCCGACGACGTCGTATGGTCAACGACGATGCCACCGGGCGTTGTCGCACTCAGAACCCCCTCAGCGCCGAACATAACGGCGCGTATATCGTCGTCGTTACCGACACAGGAGAATACGAGCTCGCGGCCGG
>DDIS01000004.1 GCA_002338615.1 Proteobacteria bacterium UBA1844
GCGCATGGTGCGCCACATGCTCCCCGATCAGGCTCGCAATGAAATAATACGAATGGTCATAACCCGGCTGCAGTCGTGACTCCAATGGCTGGCCCGACGCCTTGCACGCTGCAATGAAGCGCTGCGGCATCAACTGCTCCTCGAGAAACTGGTCAGCATCGCCCGTGTCGATGAGGATCGTCGCCTTCGATGGCTGCGATTGAACCAGCTGTTCAGCGTCATAGGCTTTCCATGTCTCGCGATCGTCACCGAGATATGCCGCGAATGCCTTCTGTCCCCAGGGTGCTTCGCTGGGAGAGCTGCAGGGTGAGAAAGCGGATACGGATCGAAACCGGTCGGCATGTTTGAGGTGCAGGGTCAGCGCACCGTGCCCGCCCATCGAGTGCCCGGTGATGCCCTGCCGCTGCATATCCGCCGGGAAGTGATCAGCTACCAGGGTAGTCAACTCATCGAGTATGTACTGGTCCATCCTGTAGTGTTTCGACCAGGGTGCCTGGGTGGCCGTGAGGTAGAAGCCGGCGCCCTGCCCAAGGTCATAGGCATCGTCGTCAGCGACACCATCACCGCGCGGACTGGTGTCGGGCGCGATGATCATCAGGCCGTGCTCCGCGGCCGCGCGCTGAATGCCGGACTTTTCCATTACATTCGACCAGTCGCAGGTCAAGCCGGAGAGATACCACAATACCGGCACTGGCCCCTCGGACGCCTGCGGCGGCGTGTAGACCGCGAAGGTCATTGGGCACTGGCACACGTCGCTCGCGTGTTCGTGTACCGTGAGCTCGCCGCCGAAGCTGGCCCATCGTGAAGTCTGTTTCATTTCTTCTCCTGTGCTCAATCGCGAATCGTGCCGCGAATAGTATTACTCGAGTGTCCCAGCATGACATTCCTTACGTCCAGGCTGCCATTTCGGCGTTCGCGTCAAGCGCCGCGTTTGCCAGGGATCGCCGAGGCCTGTGTTCTGGCCGGCAGAGCCGCTAGCGTTGCACGCCCTTGGCAATGCGATCCCCTAGATTCTTGTCGACATTGCGCCAGTATTCGAGGGCCCGCTCGAGCACAGGTGCGGATACGCCTGCGCTAAGATGACCGACAATATTGCCCACCAATCGGTCGCGTGCTGCATCGTCCATCACGTCGCGAACCAGGGTTCCTGCCTGGCCGAAGTCGTCGTCATCGCGTCGCAAAGTATAAGCCTTGCGCACCATGTCGCCGTCGGCATGCCACAGGCCTGCCTCATCGGCTCGTGCAGGGTCGGCCTTCGGACCGCCGTAGGAATTGGGTGCGTACACGGGATCGGCGACATTTTCAGTCCGCATGGCACCGTCCTTGCTGTAGCTGTGGACGGGTGCCTGTGGCCGATTTACCGGGATCTGCTTGTAGTTGACGCCGAGCCGGGCGCGGTGTGCGTCGGAGTAGGAGAAGCCACGAGCCAGGAGCATCTTGTCCGGACTCAAGCCGATGCCGGGCACGAGGTTACTCGGCTCGAACGCCGCCTGCTCGATCTCGGTGTGATAGTCGCTTGGATTACGATTCAAAGTCAGCTTGCCGACCTCGATCAGCGGGTAGTCCTTGTGCGGCCAGACCTTTGTCAGGTCGAAAGGATTGAAACGGTAATTTTTGGCGTCGTCGAACGGCATGATCTGCATCTTCAGGGTCCAGCTCGGAAAATCGCCTTTCTTGATCGACTCGAACAAATCACGCCGGTGGTAGTCGGCATCGACACCAGCCAGTCTGTCAGCCTCGGCCTGGGTCAGATTCTCGATGCCCTGGTCGGTCTTGAAGTGGTACTTGACCCAGAACTTCTCACCCTTTGCATTGAGCCACATGTAGGTATGACTGCCGTAGCCGTTCATGTTCCGCCAGGTTTTCGGAATGCCGCGATCGCCCATCAACCAGGTTACCTGGTGCGCCGACTCCGGTGACAGTGACCAGAAATCCCACTGCATATCATGGTCGCGAAGTCCGCTGTCCGCGCGGCGCTTTTGTGAGCGGATAAAATGCTGGAACTTCATTGCATCGCGGATAAAAAAGATCGGCGTATTGTTGCCGACCATGTCGTAGTTGCCCTCCGTCGTGTAGAACTTGAGTGAGAACCCACGTGGATCGCGCCAGGTATCGGGACTGCCGCGTTCCCCCGCAACCGTGGAGAAGCGAATCAGCGTGTCGGTCTGCGTGCCCGGCTGAAATACGGCGGCCTTGGTATACGCACTGACGTCGCTGGTGACTTTGAAATGGCCGAAAGCACCGCCGCCCTTCGCATGGGGCTGGCGTTCGGGGATGCGCTCGCGGTTGAAGTTTGCCATCTGCTCGAGCAGGTAGTGATCGTGCAATACGATCGGGCCATCTGCGCCAATCGTCAGTGAGTGTTCGTCACTTGCAACCGGTATACCGGCATCCGTGGTCGTGGGCTTGGGCTTGGATTGGTCAGCCATTACTGTGACTCCTCGATAAATTGATGAGCAGGAACTGGTCTTGTCCCGCAGGGAGGTGTACGTCTGTCCCCGGATTGATTAAGCCCGCGCTTAGCTGATGACTCAGCTGACGACTTAGGCATTGGCATCCATCAAGCCCGGGATGAACAGCATACGCCTAGTGCGCCGCATCAGCAGACCGCGTTTCAGCGACCACTTCCAGATGCTTGTGGCTCGGGCCGGCTGAGACCAGGTGAGCGGCACCCTCGACAAAATGTGTGAACTCGACGTAGGCCTGCACGTATTGCCGGCCCTGTTCGACCGATTGCTCGGCCGTCTTGCGCTTGGCGTAAGCGTCTGTGAAGCGGTGCCGAATTCCTTCCCGAATCGCTGCCGCGGTATCGTCGGCGAGTTGCTCAACATTGCCGTTCTCCAGGGCGCGATCGGCGGCGGCTATCGCGGGATCAACGCTCCCGGCTGGCATAAGCCCGGTGAAACCTTCACCTTCAGTGGCCCGGTGAACTCTGACCAGCGTCTCGAAAAAATACTGGTCGGCGACGTACCTTGCGGCGTCGCTTTCACCGCGAACGGCCAGCGTCCTCTGGAACGCATCGCGAATCTCTGCTTCGTCGTCTGCGCCAACCCATTTCAGAACGGGATCTATCTTACCGTTGGCAATGGCTATCTGAGCGTCTTTGACGACGGGACCGCCCATGCTGTCACAGTGAGCGGCAGCCGGGCCGGACACCAATGCCACCAGCATCAGCGTTGCAAGAAAAGCGGTGGTTCGAACAAGGAACCAATGGGTGATCATGTGAATCTCCTGGGCGCTCGTAAGAAAAAAGAGCGGGGTCGGAAAAGCTCCGACCCCTGGACATGAAGGGCTGAGCGGGGGGGCTCGTCGACCTCCATTCAGTCGTGAGATTAGTATCAGGAACACCGGAGATTTTTGAAATTCGCTCTACTACGTAGCACCCTGTGGTTAGCCGCAAGAACGGTTGCTCACAATTGCAGTGTGCATGAGCGATGCAAACGATCCAGGCTAGAGGAACCAGGCTATAGGAGCCACTCAACCGGCAGCCACCCGACCACATTCAATGCGATGTTTCGGAACGTGCTCGAGCCCGGCTCCTCCGTTGTGACCGTGCCAGCCGCCGGATCGACCCATGCAAGTTTGCCATTCTGCATTTCGACCCGCCAGGCGAGACCACCAAACGCGTCATCAAAAGCCGCATGGAGCCCGTTCGCGAGAGACTCGCTATCGATCAGCAGCCCCATCTCGGTATTGAGCTGGATCGAGCGCGGATCGAAGTTGAACGAGCCGATGAATATGCGCATGCCATCGACGGCGAAGGTCTTGGCGTGCAGGCTTGACCCCGAAGAGCCGAAGACCCCCAGATCGTCAGGGGTGTTTGGCATCGCCTGACGGCGCAGCTCGTAGAGGGCGACGCCGGAGGCGAGCATTGCCTTGCGCCGCTTGGCGTACCCCGCGTGGACCGGCAGGACGTCCGTGGCCTCCAGTGAGTTGGTCAGCATCCGTACTTCAACGCCCCGGGCCTCCAGCGTGGCGAAGGCTTTGACGCCCGCCGCCGCCGGGACGAAATAAGGCGAGACGCCGTCGATGCGATTTTCGATGGTGCCCACTGCGCGATGCAACTGACCTGTCAGAAGGTCCTCGCGCGGCACACGTCCCTTTCCTTTTACCGGGTCATCGCTGACCAGCACTGCATCCGTCCATTCCAGATCCAGGGTGCCCTCGGACAGAGACGCCATGAATTCCGAAACTTCCACGACTGCCCTGTATTCATCGAACTGGGGATCGCCATACCAACGAGTCAATCGCTCGGTAATCGGATCACCACGGGCCGCCGCCAGCAGAGTTCCGGCCACATGTACCGACGGACTGGCCCAGTAACGGTCAAAGTCGGCCGCCACCTCGGGCACAATCTCACCGACGGCCATGACGTCAAGATCGACGAACAGCGGCGTGAGGCCAGCGCCGAAGTATTCGTCGCCTATATTGCGCCCGCCGACGATCGTGGCGAGTCCGTCGACGGTGAAAGACTTGTTGTGCATGCGCCGGTTCAGCCGGAAGAAGTCGAAGCCAAAGCTCAACATCTTGAAACGGCGCAGGTTGAACGGATTGTAGAGCCGGACCTCGGCGTTCTCGTGCGCGTC
>DDIS01000034.1 GCA_002338615.1 Proteobacteria bacterium UBA1844
CGGCGCTCCTGCGAAACATTGCTGCCTACCCGTAGGAGCGGCATCCTGCCGCGATTCTTTCATAGGCTTATAGGGCGCCTCGGGGCAAAAGGTTACACGCCGCTGAAATTTATTCCGGTTTGGGGGTCTGCCCCGGATCATCCCAGGTCAGGAAGCTCACGCCCCAGGTGAGGGCAAAGCCCGCGATAAAGCCCGGAATCGCCTCGTACAGATCGTAGGTACGTTCCTTGAACACCAGCACCCAGAGAACGCTGGTAAGAAAGCCACCCAGCATGCCGGCGATCACACCCGCACGGGTAATCTTCTTGTAATAGAGAATGCCCATCAGCGCGGGACCGAACGCGGCACCGAGACCCGACCAGGCGAACAGCACAAACCAGAAAATAAACTGCGCCTGCGGAATTGCAAATGCGATACCGATGACACCGATGATAATTGTGACGATTTTGCCGTAGCCAGAGAGCTCCCGTTCTGACTTGGTGCTGCCCATGATTTTCTGCATCGTGTCGCGGACCACCGCCGACGATGCAAGCAGCAACAGGGAATCGACCGTGGACATGATCGCAGCGAGCACCACGATGAGCAGCAGGCCGGATATGACCGGCGGAAACAGGTTGCTCGAAATAGTCGGGAAAATTGTTTCGCTGTCTTCAAGGCCAGGGAACAGTGCCCGCCCTGCAATGCCGGCTGTGACGGCACCGCCGGTAAAGAACAGCATGACGATAATGGCCATGACACGCGCTTTACGAACCTCTGCATCGTCGCGCGCCGACATGAAACGAATCAGCAACTGCGGGACGCCAAGAAACGGCAAGCCGATACCAAGGAAGCTGATGATAATGACCCATCCGGAAATGCCCTGCTCAGTGACGGAAAACAGGTCCAGCAAGGCCGGATCCTGCGCATGCAGCGAGTCTTCGACGCCACCCCAGCCACCCGCGGCGTAGATTGCAGCGGCGGGTACGAGGATCAGCCCAAGCAGCATCAACAGGCCCTGCACTACATCCGTATAGGACACGGCCTTGTAGCCGCCGATAAAGGTATAACCAATTATGATTATGGCGCCGAGCAACACACCGGCCTGGTAGTCCATGCCGATGAAGCCGCTGAGTGCCTTGCCGGATGCAACCATTTGCGCGGTGACATAGGTAGTCACCATGACCAGTATTATGGCGACCGCAATACCGCGGATGATGTGTTTCGAATCGTCAAATTTCGCTGCCAACACATCGGGCAGTGTTATTGAATCGGTGTCGTCACCGAGCTTTTTCAGCTTCCGGGATATCAAGCCCCAGGATGCGATCACGCCAAGAATTTCACCGATCACGACCCAGTACGCCTGCGCGCCGACTGCGTAACCCATGCCGGTGAGGCCAAGCAACAACCAGCCCGACTCACCCGTGGCATTGGCGCTGAATGCCACGACCCAGAACGGCAGCTTCTTGCCGGCGAGGAAGTAACCGGACAGCGTGTGCGTTTCGCTGCGGCTCCAGAACGCGAGCACCATGAGCACTACCAGGTACCCGACCAGCACCATGATTGTCTCGTTCATTGTCCCTCCCCCCTGATCGTGAAGTTTACATGCAGTCTCAAATTTACTCGCGGGAGCGCCGTCCTCGGCGCGATCGGCAGTTGATCGCGGCTGGCAGCCGCTCCCGTACGCATGTTGTTGCAACCACGCTAATAATAAGTCGAGCCTATCGGCGACCCTGGCGGCACCGTGACCGCCGGAATGCTCTCGACGCTGGCCGGGTCGCTCCAAAAGTGTTCAATCCTGAAGCGTGCCAGGCGCAGTCGTGCTGCTGCTTTCGTATCTGCCTTGTTTGCCTTCTCAGTGCTATCGTAAATGCGCTGAATCGCGGACAGGGCCACAGCACGTACAGAATCGTCTGCCCCGGTATTTGCCGACAGGCGAATCAGATCGTCGAGCACCAGCATGTTGGATTGCAGTTCAATGTCGTGGAGCTGGCCTTTTCTATCCGCGGTCGAAAACCAGGTAACGGCGAGCAGTTGCTCCATGAGTGTCATGAAATCCGGACTCCCCTCGCGGTTCATACGTGCCGCGCGTTGCGGGTTCAGCAGGACATCGAGTGTCAGCGCAACCGAGCTTGCAGCCGGTGCCAGCGGATCGAAACTGGCCCCTGTCGGGCTGCTGAACGCTTCCCGGGAGCGTGGGAAGCCAGGCGGCCTGGGTGGAATTTTTTGCACAAGCGAATCCGGCAATGCGAGTAGTTCCGGACGCAGGGTCGCGAGCAACGCATCAATCGCCTGCTGCTGTCGCGCTGCCGCCACCGGCTGGTTGCTGACAGGCCTGGCATCGCGCAATGAGTAGTCAAAATACACCCCGCCGATTAGTTTGCCGACGGCCTGGACCTGGAAGCGGTGCAA
This sequence comes from Proteobacteria bacterium UBA1844, assembly GCA_002338615.1. Classification (GTDB taxonomy): domain Bacteria; phylum Pseudomonadota; class Gammaproteobacteria; order Steroidobacterales; family Woeseiaceae; genus UBA1847. The sequence goes on from DDIS01000034.1 coordinate 2,389, forward strand.
CAGGTAAATCGGTACCAGCGCTTCTTCGAGGGTCGCGTCGGGCTGGCCGATGCGAATATTATTTTCCGAAAATCGTTCAAGCGCGTACTTGCGCACTTTAAGCAAGTGATCGAGCTCTGCAATTGCATCTGCGCCATTGTCCCAAAGATTGCCATCCGGGTGCGCGGAGCCTACGGGGCGCGAATCGGCATCGGCAACATATTTGAGGCCCGACGCGATGGTTGACTCGAGTATTTCTTCGCGTGCGCTTGCATCGTCAACACCCGGCGCAAAATCCTGGTATGCATACAACACGGCGCGCTTGTCCCAACTACCGACACCGACGCCATACGCGTCGGACAGGTCCAGCGAGCCGTCCGCGTCAAAGCGCACCTGCGGCACAGGGTAATCCATGACGGAGGCACGGCCCTGGGTACTGGCCGCAAAATTATGCTCGAAACCGATCGTGTGACCGACTTCGTGTGCAGCCAGTTGCCGGATTCTCGCCAGCGACATGTTGAGCATCGTGTCGGGCACCGGGCCGCTTGCGTACGGGGCCAGTAGCCCTTCCGCAATCATGTAGTCCTGGCGCACGCGTAGCGAGCCCAGCGTGACATGACCTTTCAGGATCTCGCCCGTGCGCGGGTCCATTACTGACGATCCATACGACCAGCCGCGCGTTGAGCGATGTACCCACTGGATGACGTTGTAGCGCACGTCCATCGGGTCGGCACCCTCGGGCAATTCGCGAACCTGGAATGCATCGCGATAACCCGCTGCTTCGAAAGCCTGGTTCCACCAGCTCGCGCCTTCTATGAGAGCGCTACGAATCGGTTCCGGTGCACCGCGATCAACGTAGTAAATAATCGGTTCGACTGCTGCGCTAAATTCGTCGCCGGGGTTCTTCTTCTGCAATCGATGTCGCTGGCCGAAATTGACGAACATGGGTGCGCCGATCGGGGCCGCGTAGTCAATGAAGCCACGACCCTCGTAGGTCAGGCCGATGACGCCCGCACGAGGATCGTAAGGCAATGGCTCGTAGCCGTCTTCGGGCAATCGGATGAACGAATGGTGCGAGTGCACGGTGATCGAACTGGCATCCGGTGCGATCGTCGGCAGGAAGTTGCCCGTGGGCCGTCCTGTGTAGGTAACGATTGCTTCGACTTCGGTGTTGTCCGGGAATGCGCGCGTGCGCGGCATGTAGATTGCCGAGCGCGTCATGTCGACCTGGTAGTCGCCCTCCTCGCGGCGTGCGAGAACCTCACTTAAACCATGTGCGTCGCGCAGGAAGAATTCGGTGCCGTCGACAAGAATCGAATCGCCGTTTTCACTGACAATTTCGAATCCCCAGATGACGGACTTCGCGAAGGATTCACGGACCGCATTGCGTTCGTCAACATCGTCACTCTGCGCGCGATAGTCGAGATTGTCCTGTACCAGCAAAATGCGCGGACCACTGCGCACAAATCGCACAATGCGGGTTGCACCAAGCTGCCCGCGATCGAGCCCGATGTCGTTTGAACCAAGGCCCTGCGCGAGCGATGACTGGTAAATGAACGGGGCATCAAGCTCGCCAGGCTCGAACATCAGGTGGCCTGTCGACTCGTCCCATGCAAGATCGATAAAACCACTCAGCGATGCCTTGCCGGTGGTGACGATAGAAACGGAGTTGTCTTTGACGGGCGCAGCGCTGCATGCGACAAGCAAACCCAGAACGAGTCCCGCGGGAAAAATCTTTGACATCCTGACCACTGCTCTTGTTGTTGTTCTCGGAGACAAGCCTCAAGTGCGAGAGAATAGCGTTACTACACAATAACTTATGCACCACGATAGCTCTTGCCTGAGCAACCATATCACGAAACAGTCCGTTCTATTCAAGGGGCAGATCAGGAAGCCGGGTTGACGCATTTCGCGCAGGAACAATGGCGCTCAGACGGCGGCGTGATCGGTCAGAGCCGACCATTCAGTTGCGAGAGGGTCAGTCGTCCACGTGCAGTTTCTCGAGGACATTGCAAACAATCGTATCGCAACGATGACCGGTGCATTCATGCACCGCAAAGCCAAGTGCGTTGCTGTACTCCATCATGCGTTCTTGCAACAGGAGACGCGCATGCTGGTAGCGAGCTTTCACCCTGGCGGGCTCAATACCCATTATTTCAGCCGTGGTGGCTACCGGGCAATGCTCGACAGCCCATAGCATGAAGACCGTTCTGAATGCGCCTGGCAATTCATCGATAAGGCTTTCAAGTAACTGTCGCAACTGCCTGTTGACCAATTCGGACCCAGGTTGTTGGGGCCGGTAACCGGAGCTCGCCGGGTTCAATACGTTCTCAAAGATTGGCTCGTCCATCTATTGCACCCTTGCTACTTTTGCGAGGCCACATCATTGAATACTCCTGCGACGCGGCCCGCGCGGCGAATAAAAAGGGGCGCGGCCTCAATCAGCGCCGCGCCCAATACAATGCAATCGCATTACAGCGACTTCATGTATTCCGCCAGATCGCGTTGCTCAGCCGGTGTCAGCTCCAGCTGCAGTTTGTCGTTGTAGCGGCTGACCGCATCCTCGAGCGTCGCTGCGGACCCGTCATGGAAGTACGGTGGGTGCATCCACACTCCAGGCAGCGGCGAGGTGCGCCAGCGCTTGGATGCAGACCTTTCGACGTAGTCAGCATCGGCAGAGGCAGTTGCATCTGCATCGTGCAGGGTGTCATTGGCATCCGTGAACTCGGCACCCGTGTGGCAGGTGCTGCAAGTCCCCTTGCCACTGAACAACGTTGCACCCCGTTCTGCAGCCACCGCGTCGAAGAAGGTTGGCAAACCATGCGCATCTGCAAAGTCCTGTATGCCCTGGTTGTTCTCGACGACGTCGATGCCTGGCGCAGCAATTGACAACTGATAGGCCTGCAATGCCGGCAGGTAGTTGCTGACGCAATCGGTTTTACCGTCAGTCTCGATGTTGTCGGCGGGGACCGTGATCGTGGTGCCATCTGGTCCGCCAGCGCCAGAACCGGCTGCCAGCTCTATGTTAGCAACGCAGTCCGTGCCGTCCCCGCGCTGATCGCGGTTGATCGGGTTACCGTCATTCTGCAGGGGATCGGGCAACCGCGGATCGGCGAACACGCCCTGGCCACCCATCTGGGTAACACCTACGTAACGGTTCCAATACGCCAGCTCTGAACCATCACCCGTAAAGATGGCACTGTGTACGTTATCGAGCCCGAATACAGGCGGGATAACCGGTGCAGGTTCGTCCTTGCCGTCAATGTTGAAGCGCGGGTCGTACTTGCCGGGGCCCCAGGAATTGTAGATGACCGCGTTTGCGCTGCTTGCCACGGCCGGTGACAGCGCGATGATGGCGCCGGGGTTCAGGTCACGGTTGGCCCAACCGTCCAGGCGGTGCCCAATGCCTTGCGGAATACTTGGATTCGCGGCGTGCCCCGCGTTGTCAACCGTCGAGTGGCATAGTGCACATGTGACACCGACCCGATCCAGGTGGAGCTTGTCGTCACTGCCCTTCGAAACGGTTCCCTTGATCCCGACGACTGCGTTCAGCTGTATCAACGCCAGCGTGGTCTGCGGATCGTCCAGCGGGATGCTGCCGTCCAGGACTCCGTCGACCACGGCGGCCGGTAGCGCATCCATGTCGACTTTGAGGCCTACGGACAGCGCCGTTGCCGGATCGACGGCACTTTCGATAACCGTGTTCATTTCCAGCTGATCCGTCCACTGTTGCTCGTCACCGAATGTCCAGTAGCGAAAGACGTTCTGGCCGAGCTGGATCA